>NZ_JBLNNF010000001.1:0-544054 GCF_047784845.1 Pseudomonas sp. NFX98
AACAACTTCAACCACTTGCGCTTCAGATCTCTCATCAGCGGGAGGCGAATTCTACAGCGTTACACGCTGCTGTCAACACCTCTTTTTCAACTTCCTTCTGGCTTCGATGAACTGAAGCAACCCGCTGTCGAAAGCTGCGTAACTCATTGTTTACCAAGGAGTTTTCCGTTTCGACTGCGCCGGAAGTGGGGCGAATTATAGACACCTGAGATTTGCCGTCAAGCACTGATTTGGTTTTTCTATCAAAAACGCGCAAAAAGCAGGGAACGATCTATTTCCCTCTATATAGAGGAAGGCAGGCTGAAGTCAGGAGATGCGACTGGAACGGTCACTTGTGATGACCGAGAGAAACGAAGAGTGAGTCGCAAGGAAATAGTGGTGTCCCAGGGCAGGTTCGAACTGCCAACCTTCCCCTTAGGAGGGGGATGCTCTATCCAATTGAGCTACTGAGACACAAATGCCCGCGAGAGTACGCAGAGCGATAGACGGCGAGCATGTTAACGGGCACGCCTGCCTTTGTCATGTCATCCGTGGGCTTTTTAAGTGTAGGCAAGATGCCTCACGAACCGGCGAAGATTCTCCGATCGATTACCCCCCGCCTCGTCTGCAGCGCTCCACCCAATATAAGCATCCGCCATCCATCCTAAATAGCCCTCAAGACAAACCTTCTTCTAGTAAATCGGCCATTTGCCACTATCCTGTAAAGATAAGGAACAGTGATCGAATTCGTATGGTCTGACCTTCAGAGATTTGATAGCGGCTGCTGGCAGAGGATGAAGCCAGCGATACAGACCCGGCAGCTTTCCAAACCAGTCCGCATTTCTGATAATTGGTGCTGGCAGAAAGCCTTTATTCAGTTCAATATTTGTCACAGAATTGACGCCAATGATCTGGCTACTTTGAGGCATGATTCGCACCTCTATCAATTCAGGTTGAACATTTGGCCAGACGGCTTGTCCTACCAGACATCCTGCGGCCAATCCCGAAAACCGCTCCCCTGAACTAACCGGTTAAATATATGCGCCCATTGAAACAGGCAATCTATTCCAGCCGCACGGCTGACAAGTTCGTCGTACGTCTGCCAGACGGAATGCGTGAACGCATTGCCGAGGTGGCTCGCAATCATCATCGCAGCATGAACTCCGAAATCATTGCGCGCCTTGAGCAGAGTCTTATTCAGGAAGGCGCACTGGGAGAAGAGTTAAGCATGCGCCTGGACAGCCCTGAGCTGTCATTACACGAACGTGAATTGCTGCAACGCTTCCGCCAACTTTCCCACCGTCAGCAAAACGCCCTTGTTTCGCTGATTGCCCACGATGCTGAAATGGCCGCCGACGCCTCCTGATTCACACTGAAAGCTCAAAGCCAGCCTGATCGCTGGCTTTTTTTTTGCCTGAAATCCGGGCACAAAAAAACCCGCCAAATGGCGGGTTTTTAATGAACAGGACATCAGAGCAGGAAGATTGTCGCCAACCCCAGGAAAATGAAAAAGCCGCCGCTGTCGGTCATGGCTGTAATCATTACACTGGCCCCCATTGCCGGATCGCGCCCCATCTTCGCCAGGGTCATCGGGATCAAAACCCCCATCAACGCCGCCAACAGCAAATTGAGCGTCATCGCGGCGGTCATCACCACGCCCAATGACCAACTGCCATACAGCAAATAGGCAACGACCCCGATCACGCCGCCCCATATCACGCCGTTGATCAACGCAACCGCCAACTCCTTGCGCATCAGGCGCGAAGTATTGCCAGTACTCACCTGGTCCAGCGCCATCGCCCGAACGATCATGGTGATAGTCTGGTTACCGGAGTTGCCGCCAATACCCGCCACGATCGGCATCAATGCCGCCAGCGCCACCAGCTTCTCAATGGAGCCTTCGAACAACCCGATCACCCGAGACGCTACGAATGCAGTGATCAAGTTCACTGCCAGCCAGGCCCACCGGTTACGCAGAGACTTCCAGACCGACGCAAAAATGTCTTCTTCTTCGCGCAGACCCGCCATGTTGAGAACTTCGCTTTCGCTCTCTTCACGAATCAGGTCGACCATTTCATCGATGGTCAGACGACCGATCAGCTTGCCGTTCTTGTCGACTACCGGCGCCGAAATCAAGTCGTAACGTTCAAACGCCTGCGCAGCATCGTAAGCGTCTTCATCCGGATGGAAACTCACCGGATCACTGGCCATGACCTCGGAGACTTGCTTCTCGGGATCATTGACCAGCAAACGCTTGATTGGCAGCACACCCTTGAGGACGCCGTCGTAATCGACCACAAACAGCTTGTCGGTATGACCAGGCAACTCCTTGAGACGACGTAGATAACGCAGAACCACTTCGAGACTGACATCCTCACGGATCGTCACCATCTCGAAGTCCATCAGCGCACCGACCTGCTCCTCATCATAGGAAAGGGCCGACCGCACACGCTCGCGTTGCTGGTTGTCCAGGGTCTCCATCAGCTCATGGACGACGTCTCGCGGCAGCTCGGAAGCCAGGTCAGCAAGTTCGTCGGCATCCATGTCCTTGGCCGCAGCCAGGAGCTCGTGATCGTCCATGTCGGCGATCAGGGTTTCACGGACCGAGTCGGATACTTCGAGAAGAATGTCGCCGTCGCGATCAGCCTTGACCAATTGCCAGAGCGTCAGACGATCGTCCAGCGGCAAGGCTTCAAGGATATAGGCGACGTCGGCGGAGTGCAGATCATCGAGCTTGCGCTGCAACTCGACGAGGTTCTGCCGGTGGACCAGGTTCTCGACCCGGTCATGATGCGGGCCTTCCTGGCGGTGAGTCAGGTCTTCAACCACTCGCTGACGCTGCAACAGCTCAACAACTTGAGCCAGGCGGTCCTGCAAGCTTTCCTGCGTTTTCTTTACTTCAACTTCAGACATAGGCGAACTCCACTCCCAGCAGCGGGGCACGCCGGAAGGATCAATCAGTCAATTCATGATTGGAAAAACGGGGTATTGAGTAACTACTGGGTAAGTCCATGGAGGTATTCCACAAGCCCCGGCGGGGCTGACGGGCGCAATGATACACCGCCTGACGGTTTTAAATGTTAAAAAATCGCGGCTGAAACAAGCGCTTGCAAGACAAACTTGAGCGCAGTCCTGATCCTTCAATCTCCGACGACTCATCCTGAAAAGAAAACACACCACCGCGAAAAAACGCGACAGCTACGCTTCAGGAGAACCGTCATGGAGGACGCTCGATGCCATCGAACATGAAGCATTTTTTTCTTATCGCCCTGCTCTCCCCGCCTTGGGCACTTGCCACGACCATTCACCGATGCGAAGCGCCCAACGGGCGCGTCACCTTCACCACACTGAGTTGCACAACCGGCGAAAGCCGTTCATCACACGAAATCAAAACCTTTACTCCGGGCAGCACGGTGACCGCTCTCATGCCTGAAGCGGAAACTCGCGGACCATCAAGTGCAAAAATCAAAAGAAGAGATCCAACTGTCGTCGGAAAGATCGAGGACAAATGCGGAAACCTGATCAACGCCGGAGAGCGGCGCGAAGCAATCATCAACCAGCGAATTGTCGCAGGCATGAGCCAGCAAGATGTCGAAAGTGCTCTTGGCAAGCCGGACAGGATCAGCATTCGAAATTCGGGCACAAGTTACCGCTACGAGACCAAACGAGGTCGCAGCGCACATGTTGAGTTTGATGAGAAAGGATGCACGAAAGGAAAAGCCAAATCCCAGACGGCAAAAAGCCCGCATTAAATGCGGGCTTTCTGTTGTATGGTGCACTCGACAGGATTCGAACCTGTGACCGCTCGGTTCGTAGCCGAGTACTCTATCCAGCTGAGCTACGAGTGCAATTTGTGTTTTTAGACCAGATCACAACTGGTTGAAGCCAAGTCATTCGCATTGCTGCAGATGACTCTTAAATGGTGCACTCGACAGGATTCGAACCTGTGACCGCTCGGTTCGTAGCCGAGTACTCTATCCAGCTGAGCTACGAGTGCATTTGTTGCCGCGCATTATAGGCCGTCTAATCTCTATGTCAAACACTTTTTCTAGTAATTTCAACAACTTACCGAAGAAGCCAGATTACAACGTACTACGCAAATAATGGCGGAGAACGGGGGATTCGAACCCCCGACACCCTTTTGAGGTGTACTCCCTTAGCAGGGGAGCGCCTTCGGCCACTCGGCCAGCTCTCCGCAACACGGGGCGTATATTAACCAGCTTCTTCCCCGTTTGCAAACATAAAAAACGATAAAAATTAATGGCTTGGTTCTTCGTCCTTCTCTTTCTTGATGCGCAGGTAGATTTCCTCACGGTGGACGGCCACCTCTTTCGGGGCGTTGACCCCGATACGCACTTGATTTCCTTTGACGCCGAGCACGGTCACGGTGATTTCGCCATCACCAATAATCAGGCTTTCTGCGCACCGACGAGTCAGAATCAACATACCTTTCTCCTCACGCCTTACATTTCAGGGACAACAGTCTGCAAAAAAAAGGCACTCGACCTACAACCAAAAGCGGTCATGGCCTACATGCCTGAGTATTGACTAGCGCGAGCAAAAGAACAGCCTCGGGGTCACGCCATTCAAAAAAACAAAAGGCGCGGTCAGACCGCGCCTTCTGGCAAACGCATCACTCGCCCTGGCGGGCCGGTGCGTCCAGTTCGAAAGCCGTGTGCAGGGCGCGCACAGCCAGTTCCAGGTACTTCTCTTCGATCACTACGGAGACTTTGATTTCCGAAGTCGAGATCATCTGGATGTTGATGCTTTCCTTGGCCAGGGATTCGAACATGCGGCTGGCTACACCTGCGTGAGAGCGCATGCCAACGCCGACGATCGACACCTTGGCGATCTTGGTGTCGCCCACGACTTCACGGGCACCCAGCTCGCTCGCGGTTTTTTCCAGCACGGCTTGCGCCGCCTGGTAGTCGTTACGGTGCACGGTAAAAGTGAAGTCGGTAGTGTTATCGTGCGCAACGTTCTGCACGATCATGTCGACTTCGATGTTCGCAGCGCTGATCGGGCCGAGAATCTTGAATGCAACGCCCGGGATGTCTGGCACGCCACGGATGGTCAGCTTGGCTTCATCGCGGTTGAAAGCGATACCGGAAATGATCGGCTGTTCCATGGTTTCCTCTTCATCAATAGTAATGAGGGTGCCCGGACCCTCCTTGAAGCTGTGCAGTACGCGCAGCGGAACGTTGTACTTGCCGGCGAATTCCACCGCACGGATCTGCAACACCTTGGAACCGAGGCTGGCCATTTCCAGCATCTCCTCGAAGGTAATCTTGTCCAGGCGCTGAGCCACGGACACCACACGCGGGTCGGTGGTGTAGACACCGTCGACGTCGGTGTAGATCTGGCACTCGTCAGCCTTCAAGGCTGCCGCCAGAGCCACGCCGGTGGTGTCGGAACCACCACGACCGAGGGTGGTGATGTTGCCGTGCTCGTCGACGCCCTGGAAACCGGCGACAACCACCACGCGACCTGCTTTCAGATCACCGCGAATCTTCTGGTCATCAATCTGCAAGATACGCGCTTTGTTGTGCGCGCTATCCGTCAGAATCCGTACCTGGTTGCCGGTGTAGGACACCGCTGGCACACCGCGCTTCATCAGCGCCATGGCCAACAGGGCAATCGTCACCTGCTCACCGGTGGAGACGATCACGTCCAGTTCACGAGGAACCGGTTGACCATCGCCACTGATTTGCTTGGCCAGATCGATCAGACGATTGGTTTCGCCGCTCATTGCAGACAGCACAACCACCAGGTCATCGCCGGCATCGCGGAATTTCTTAACCTTGTCGGCAACTTGCTCGATTCTCTCGACGGTGCCGACCGAGGTGCCTCCAAATTTCTGTACGATCAAAGCCATTTCAAAGCCGCCTCTGCCCATGAAGGGCGCCCAAATAATCACTCAAACAGCGTTGCGGCCCGCCACTAGACTACGGGCCGCAAGCACTGCCTTATAAACCCTGCTCTACAAACGGAACGGTCAGCGCCAGTGCAGCATCCAGAGCGCCGGCGTCGGTACCGCCGCCTTGCGCCATGTCTGGACGACCACCGCCCTTCCCGCCCACTGCCGCAGCGGCTTGCTTCATCAAATCACCGGCTTTGAGTTGGCCAGTCAGGTCTTTGGTTACGCCCGCAACCAGAACGACCTTTTCCTCATGGACACTGCCGAGCAGGATCACTGCGCGGCCGAGTTTGTTTTTCAGTTGATCGACCAGCGCCAGCAGCGCCTTGCCATCCTGACCGTCCAGACGCACGGCCAGCACTTTCACGCCCTTGACGTCCAGCGCCTGGGCCGACAGATCGTCGCCCGCCGCGCTGGCAGCCTTGGCTTGCAACTGCTCGAGTTGCTTCTCCAGCAGACGGTTGCGCTCCAGCACAGCCGACAGCTTGTCGATCAGGTTGTCGCGGCTGCCCTTGACCAGGTTGGCCGCTTCCTTGAGTTGTTCTTCCGCCGCGTTCAAGTAGGCCAGTGCCGCAGCACCGGTGACTGCCTCGATACGACGCACACCCGAAGCCACACCGCCTTCGCTGATGATTTTCAGCAGGCCGATGTCGCCGGTACGGTTGGCGTGGATACCGCCGCAGAGCTCGACGGAGAAATCGCCGCCCATGCTCAACACGCGCACGTTGTCGCCATACTTCTCGCCGAACAGCGCCATGGCGCCTTTTTGCTTGGCGGTTTCGATGTCGGTTTCTTCGGTTTCAACGGCGGAGTTCTTGCGAATCTCGGCATTGACGATGTCTTCCAGTGCCTTGATCTGCTCAGGCTTGATCGCTTCGAAGTGGCTGAAGTCGAAGCGCAGGCGCTGACTGTCGACCAACGAACCTTTCTGCTGAACGTGGTCGCCCAGCACTTTGCGCAATGCAGCGTGCAGCAAGTGGGTAGCCGAGTGGTTCAGCGAAGTGGCGTGACGCACGTCAGCCTCGACGTGGGTTTCCACCGGTGCGCCAACGATCAGACTGCCCGACGCCAGCACGCCGTGATGCAGGAATGCGCCGCCGGTCTTGGTGGTGTCGCGCACGTCAAAGCGCGAAGCGCCAGCTTGCAGATAACCACAATCGCCAACCTGACCACCGGATTCGGCGTAGAACGGCGTCTTGTCGAGAACGATCACGCCCTCGTCGCCTTCGCTCAATACGTCGACCGATTGGCCGTCTTTGTACAGGGCAACGATTTTTGCCGAACCGCTGGTATCGGTGTAGCCGGTGAATTCGGTGGCCACATCAACCTTGACCAAGGTGTTGTAGTCCAGACCGAACGAGCTGGCCGAACGCGCACGAACACGCTGGGCTTCCATCTCACGTTCGAAACCGACTTCGTCGATGGTCAGCTCGCGCTCACGGGCGATGTCGGCGGTCAGGTCCATCGGGAAACCGTAGGTGTCATACAGTTTGAAGACCACGTCGCCCGGCACCACGGTGCCTTTGAGTTCAGCCAGGTCCTGCTCGAGAATCTTCAGGCCGTGCTCCAAAGTCTTGGAGAACTGCTCTTCTTCGGCCTTGAGTACGCGCTCGATGTTGCTCTGCTGCTTCTTCAGTTCCGGGAAGGCTTCGCCCATCTCGGCGACCAGCGCGGCAACGATCTTGTAGAAGAAGCTACCGGTGGCGCCCAGCTTGTTACCGTGACGGCAAGCACGACGAATGATCCGGCGCAGCACGTAGCCACGGCCTTCATTGGACGGCAGGACGCCGTCGGCGATCAGGAAACCGCACGAACGGATGTGGTCGGAAACAACTTTCAGCGAAGACTGATCGCCATTTTCACAGCCGATCGCCTCAGCCGACGCGCTCAACAGGTTCTTGAACAGGTCGATTTCGTAGTTGGAATTGACGTGCTGCATCACCGCACTGATCCGCTCCAGGCCCATGCCGGTGTCGACCGACGGCGCTGGCAACGGATGCAACACGCCATCGGCGGTGCGGTTGAACTGCATGAATACGTTGTTCCAGATTTCGATGTAGCGGTCGCCGTCTTCTTCGGGCGAGCCCGGTGGGCCGCCCCAGATGTGGTCGCCGTGATCGTAGAAAATCTCGGTGCATGGGCCGCACGGGCCAGTATCGCCCATGGTCCAGAAGTTGTCGGAAGCGTATGGCGCACCCTTGTTGTCGCCGATGCGGATCATGCGCTCGACCGGCACGCCGATTTCTTTGGTCCAGATGTCATACGCTTCATCGTCCGAGGCGTAGACGGTGACCCAGAGTTTTTCCTTCGGCAGTTTCAGAACACCGGTCAGGAAGGTCCAGGCGAAGGTAATCGCGTCGTGCTTGAAGTAGTCACCGAAGCTGAAGTTACCAAGCATTTCGAAGAACGTGTGGTGACGAGCGGTATAACCGACGTTTTCCAGGTCACTGTTCTTGCCGCCGGCACGCACGCATTTCTGGCTGCTGGTGGCGCGGGTGTACGCGCGTTTTTCCTGGCCCAGGAAGCAGTCCTTGAACTGGTTCATCCCCGCGTTGGTGAACAGCAGGGTTGGGTCGTTGCCCGGAATCAAAGAGCTGGAGGCTACACGGGTGTGGCCTTGCTCTTCGAAGAAGCGAAGGAAGGCTTCACGGATTTCTGCGCTTTTCATTAGGTTCTTCCACGGAGGCTGCGGCCAAAGGCCTGTTCGAAACGTCAACAGACGAAACGACGGCAAAGGGCCGCATTATATCGGCCCTGCGCGCGGGGTACAGCGTGTTTATACGATAGAAACGGTCAATTGGACGGCTAACGCTATCACTTACGGGAAAAGTCGACGAATGTCGCGACGACCTGCTCGATTTGCGCACGGCTGACGTCCATGTGCGTGACCATGCGCAGACGTGCGGCGGCACTGAGCTTGATCCCACGTTCGGCAGCAAATGCCTTAAGCGCCTCGGCCCTGTCGCCCATCGCTACATAGACCATGTTGGTTTGCACCGGCTCGACCTCAAAGCCCGCCGCGCGCAGGCCTTCGGCCAGCAATTGTGCATTGGCATGATCGTCGGCCAGCCGCTGCACGTTGTTGTCCAGCGCATACAAGCCTGCCGCCGCCAGAATCCCGGCCTGACGCATGCCGCCACCGACCATCTTGCGCAGGCGCCGCGCTTTGGCGATCAATTCAACCGAGCCGCACAACACCGAACCCACCGGCGCGCCCAAGCCTTTGGACAGGCACACCGAGACGGAATCGAAATGCTGAGTAATCTCCCGCGCATCAACACCCAGTTTCACTGCCGCGTTGTACAGCCGCGCGCCATCCAGATGCAGTTGCAAGCCATGTTCGCGGGTAAAGCTGCGCGCCCGGGCCAGATATTCCAGCGGCAGGACCTTGCCCTGCATGGTGTTTTCCAGCGCCAGCAGGCGACTGCGGGCGAAGTGGAAATCATCGGGCTTGATGGCTGCCGCGACCTGATCCAGGTCCAGCGAGCCATCGGCCTGCACTTCCAGCGGCTGCGGCTGGATCGAACCAAGCACCGCCGCCCCGCCACCTTCATACTTATAGGTGTGGGCCTGCTGGCCGACGATGTACTCGTCACCACGCTCGCAATGCGCCATCAACCCCAGCAGATTGCTCATGGTGCCGGTCGGAACAAACAGCGCCGCAGCAAAACCCAACCGTTTTGCCAATTCGGCTTCCAGACGATTGACCGTCGGATCTTCGCCATAAACGTCGTCACCGGTGGCGGCGGTGGCCATCGCGTCGAGCATGCCGGCGGTGGGTTGGGTGACTGTGTCGCTGCGAAGATCGATAACGCTCATGAATCTGGCCTCGGTAAGCAGGGGAAATCCCTTTCAGAAAGAATTACTGCGGTCATGCCGGTGAATATTCAACCCTTGCGCACGGATAATGCCCGCTAATACAGCGAAATACTCGATGACAATCATCTGAAAGCATCAATGCGCGTGTAGGAAATATGTGTTAAAAACCTTGCGCCGCCAAACATTTCGGCGGCAAAAACGTTCTCAGGGCGGGGTGCAACTCCCCACCGGCGGTAATTGCGCGCAATGCGCATAGCCCGCGAGCGCTTGTCGCAACATGGCTTCGGCGGTGATTGGCGGCAAGGTCAGCAGACCCGGTGTGATCCCGGGGCCGACGGTCATAGTCCGGATGAAGAGAGAACGGGATTATCGCCAGAGGGCCGTTCGCAGGCATTCATGCCGGCGTGCATACCCTCAAATCCCATTCGATTCATAACGCCCTGTTTTTCATACAAACAGGAGTCAGAACATGCAACCCACCGCAATCGACAGCAAAAGCAAAAACCATCAGGGCGAGCGCGTTGCGTTCATTCAGGCCTGCTGGCACAAGGATATTGTCGACCAGAGCCGTAAAGGCTTCGTCGCTGAAATGATTGCCCAGGGTTATCAGGAATCCGACATCGACTTCTTCGAGGTCGGCGGCGCCTTTGAAATGCCACTTCACGCCAAACTGCTGGCCAAGACCGGCCGTTATGCCGGCATCGTCGCCGCAGCCCTGGTGGTGGACGGCGGGATCTACCGCCACGAGTTCGTCGCCCAGTCAGTGGTCAGCGGCCTGATGCAGGTTCAACTGGAAACCGAAGTGCCGGTGTTCTCGGTGTCCCTGACCCCGCACCACTTCCATGCCGGCGAAGAACTGCATCACAAGTTCTTCTTCGATCACTTCGTGCACAAAGGCCAGGAAGCGGCGAAGACGTGTGCCGATACGCTGAGCAAGATTCGTGCGTTTCGTCGTACGGAGCCGCGTGCGGTAGCTGTCTGACACCAAACCGAAACCTGTAGGAGCTGACGAGTGCAACGAGGCTGCGATCTTTTGATCTGAAAGAACAAGATCAAAAGATCGCAGCCTTCGGCAGCTCCTACAGGGACTGTGTCAGGCCAGATTTTCGTCAGTGGTCGGCACGATCAGGATGCCGGCGCGCAGGCCGTTCTTCACCTTGGGGTTCGGGAAGATGATCCGGGCGCCCTCTTCTTCGATGATCCAGCGGGTATTGGCGATGTCTTCCGCCAACAAGTAACCCACTTCCAATTCCGAAAAGTTTTCAATATCCACTGGCAGGTTCAGGCGGAAGCTATCGCTATGCTTGATGATTTCCCGTGCCACACTGAACAGCTGCAACCCGTCCAGCGCCGCGTCGGTCAATTCCGGTTCGGTGCCTTCGATGATCTGTTTGAGGCGATTTTCCAGCAGCGAAACGTTGACCCCGGTGTTCTGTCCGAACGGTCGTGCCTTGCCCAATTCCAGGGTGAAAGCCTCGGCGCCGAGCTTGTCGTAGGTATAAGAACTGAAAACGATGGACGGTTTGTTCTGCAGCAACACAGCTTCCATGCCCGCAGCGCGTAGACGGGCCAGCTCCTGGCGCGAATGCTGGCGATCTTCCTTCCACGGGTACAAGGCGAATTGCTCGATTTTCGAACCGCGAATCGCGGTGTGCAGGTCGTAGTGCAGGCGCTGACGGTCCGGCAGGCTGAAGAAACTCGCCGCCAACCGCTCCAGTTCACAAGCACGCAAGGCCTCGGAGCCGCTGCTTTGTTCGTGACGGCCGTTGAACAGCCGATTGACGTCCTGCTCGACGAAACGCTCGCCTTTGCGAATCGCCTCGGGGTTGCCGAACAGGAACAGAATACGTGCGCGCGGCTTGAGGTCGCCGCGGGCGATGTCGTGCAACAGGCGATCAAGCAACTCGATCGGCGCTGTTTCATTGCCGTGGATCCCCGCTGAAAGCAGCAGGTCCAGGCCGTTGTCGCGGGCTTCAGGTGGCCGGACTTCCAGCGCACCTTCGCTCAACCAGCGCATCCGCACGCCTTCGACAGTCAGTTGAGTCTTCTCCGCCGGTTCGCGGCCGGCGAGGGTCAGTTCAAGCAGTTTGCCGAGGGCGAGCATAGAGCGTTTTCCTTAGTGGTCGTGATTGCAATCCGGGCCGTGAACGTGATCCTCGTCGTCGCCAAGGTCAGCCGGTTCCATCTCCAGTTGCAGACTTACCAGATTAGTCGCCAATGGGCGCAGCAGCAGGTTGGCGTATTCGGCGTCGCCTTCTTCGACGTCCACGCCGATCAGCAACTGGCCACGGCCGTCCTGCTGGATCCACAGCTCTTTGCCTTGCCACATGACCGCGACGCGGGTGCAGGAAGTTTCCAGTTGCGTGCCGTCGGTGTCTTCAAGGATCAGCTGCAGTTTGTCGCTCATGTAAATACGCTCTCGTTTGAGATGAAGCGGCGCGCTATCGGGCCCGAAAGCGCGCCGTCGATCAATTGATCTGGAATGGATAAACCGCGCCCAGTTTAAGGATTTGCGTCAGTTCATCCAGTGCCGTCCGGCACTCAAGCAGCAATTGCGGGTCCGCCAGATCGTTTTCGGTCATGCGGTCGCGGTAGTGCTTCTCGACCCATTCGGTCAGAGTGCCGTACAACGGCGCGCTCATGATAACCCCTTGATTGACCGCCGCCAGTTCGGTTTCGTTGAGCGCGACGCGCAACCTCAGGCAAGCAGGGCCACCGCCGTTCTGCATGCTCTGCTTCAGATCGAAGACTTTCACTTCGCGGATCAGGCCGCCGGAGCTGGTCAAACCCTGCAGGTATTGCCAGACGCGCTCGTTGCCACGGCATTCTTCCGGCACGATCAATAGCATCGAGCCGTCAGGACGCGACAGCAGTTGGCTATTGAACAGGTAGGAACGAACCGCGTCTTCCACAGTTACCGCGGAACGTGGAACGCAGACGGACTGAAATTTCCCACCGACTTTGGCGAGTTTGCTTTGCAGTTCAGCGAGCATCTGCTCGGTCTCGAGGAACGCGTCCTCGTGATAGAACAGCACTTCACCGTTGCCCACGGCGATTACATCGTTATGGAACACGCCCTGATCGATCACCGACGGATTCTGTTGGGCGTAGACCACGCCGTCATCGCTCAAGCCATGCAGACGAGCAACGGCTTGGGAGGCTTCGAGGGTCTGGCGCGCCGGGTACTTCTGCGGTGCCGGGTAGCGGGTGTCGAACGCGCTGCGACCGAACACGAAGAACTCGACACCGGCTTCGCCGTACTCACGGCAGAAACGCGTGTGGTTGGCCGCGCCTTCGTCACCGAATTGCGCCACGGCTGGCAAAGCGGCGTGGTGCGCGAAGTGCTTCTGATCGGCGAACATTGCGCCCAACACGCGGCTAGTGGTCGGGTGCTCGATGCTGCGGTGATATTTGCAGTTGAGGTTGGCGGCGGTGAAATGCACGCGGCCATCAGCGGTGTCTGCACTCGGGCTGACGGTGGCGGCGTTGGCCACCCACATGCTCGATGCCGAGCAACTGGCGACCAGCAATGGCATTGCTTCCTTTGCTGCGCGCTCGATCACTTGAGCGTCGGTGCCGCTGAAGCCCAGGCGACGCAGTGCAGCCACATCCGGGCGCTCTTGCGGCGCCAGCACGCCTTGCTGAAAGCCCATTTCCATCAGCGCTTTCATCTTCGCCAGGCCTTGCAGCGCAGCTTCCTTCGGGTTCGAAGATTGCTGGCTGTTGCTCTGGGACGCGACGTTGCCGTAGGACAGGCCGCCGTAGTTATGGGTCGGCCCCACTAGACCGTCAAAATTGACTTCATAGGATTTCATCAGCGAGGCTCCACGAGAATTCTGTTGTTATAGGCTTCAGTAACTATTCAGTGCGACCGCATCGCGGCCATCGCGGGCAAGCCCGGCTCCCACAGGTTTGGTGGTGTTCACAAATCTTGTGTACGACGCAAATCCTGTGGGAGCGGGCTTGCCCGCGATTAGGCATCACGCCATCTTCACGCCTGGTGTCAGGGCGGCAGGCATGGTCAGGCTCGGCGTTTCCAGCGAGGCCACCGGGTACGCGCAGTAATCCGCCGCGTAGTAGGCGCTGGCGCGATGGTTGCCCGAGGCGCCGACGCCGCCGAATGGCGCGCTGCTCGCGGCACCGGTCAATTGCTTGTTCCAGTTGACGATACCGGCGCGGCTTTCCAGCCAGAATTGCTGGTAGCGCGCTTCGGAATCAGACAGCAGGCCAGCCGCCAGACCGTAGGCAGTGTCGTTGGCTTCTGCGATCGCCGCTTCAAAATCAGCGTAGCGGATCACTTGCAGCAACGGGCCGAACAGCTCTTCGTCAGGACGATCGCCCACAGCGGTCACGTCCAGAATGCCGGGAGTCAGCAACGCCGACTGAGCTTGCGGCTGCGTCATTTCCAGCAGCGCCACGGCGCCGTTGGCCAGCAGATGTTCCTGCGCATCCATCAACGCTTTCGCCGCGGCAAGGGAAACCACCGAGCCCATGAACGGCGCTGGTTGCTGATCAAAAGCACCGACTTCAATGGTCGAGCTGACCGCCACCAGCCGCGCCAGCAACGAGTCGCCCCAGGCGCCTTGCGGCACCAGCAAGCGGCGGGCACAGGTGCAGCGCTGACCGGCAGAAATGAATGCCGATTGAATGATGGTGTACACGGCGGCATCCAGATCGGCTACCTGATCGACCACCAGCGGATTGTTGCCGCCCATTTCCAGCGCAAGGATCTTGTCCGGGCGACCGGCGAATTGCTGGTGCAGGTGATTGCCGGTGCGGCTGGAGCCGGTGAAGAACAGACCGTCGATGCCCGGGTTCGCCGCCAGGGCGATGCCGGTTTCACGAGCGCCTTGCAGCAGGTTCAACACACCCGCCGGCAGACCGGCCTCGATCCAGCACTTGACCGTCAGTTCGGCCACTTTCGGCGTCAGTTCGCTTGGCTTGAACAGCACACTGTTACCCGCCAGCAGCGCCGGCACGATGTGACCGTTGGGCAGGTGACCCGGGAAATTGTAAGGACCGAATACAGCGACCACACCGTGCGGTTTGTGGCGCAACACGGCAGTGGCGTCGCCCAACGGGCCACTCTTCTCGCCGGTGCGTTCGCGGTAGCTCTGCACCGAGATCGCAATCTTGTTGACCATGCTGGTGACTTCAGTCGCAGCCTCCCACAGCGGTTTGCCGGTTTCTTCACCGATGGTGCGTGCCAGTTCGTCGGCGTTGTTTTTCAACGCGGCGGCGAAGGCTTCCAGCACCGAGATACGCTCTTCCAGCGTGCGGCGAGCCCAGCCCGGAAACGCCTGACGCGCCGCTTGCACGGCGGATTCGACCTGATCAGTGGTGGCGCCAGTCCCGGACCACAGCACTTGCTGGGTCACCGGGTTCAACGACTCAAAGACTTCGCCCTGACCGGCCAGCCATTCACCTGCAATGTATAGCGACTTCATTATTTCGACTCCCGAGCAGCGGACAACGGAACGGCGCGCACCTGATCGCCGGCGTTGAGTTGAAGACGTTTGGCGGTCTGCGGGTCGACCACCAGCGTGCCGGCGGCGAAGCGTGCAGGTGCGGCGGTGATCCGGCAGTCTTCACGCTTGCGGTTGTGAATGATGAACGGCGTGGCGTCGTCACCCGGCGTGCCGATGGCCAGCACCAGCGCCTGGCTGTCGCGTACCGCGCGGATTTTGCCGGTTTCGCATTCGATCGCCGGGCCGGCGTCGAAGATGTCGACGTAGCCTTGATAGCTGAAGCCTTCGCTCTTGAGCATCGACAGCGCCGGCTCGGTGTCCGGATGGACCTGACCGATCACGTTGCGCGCATCCGGCGACAGGAAGCAGGTGTACAGCGGGAATTTCGGCATCAGTTCGGCAATGAACGCCTTGTTGCCCACGCCGGTCAGGTAGTCGGCCTGGCTGAATTCCATTTTGAAGAAGTGCCGGCCCAGGCTTTCCCAGAACGGCGAACGGCCGGCGTCATCGGACACGCCGCGCATCTCGGCAATGATCTTGTTGCCGAACAGTTGCGGGAATTCGGCGATGAACAACATCCGTGCCTTGGACAGCATGCGGCCGTTGAGGCCCGTGCGGTAATCGGCGTGGAGGAATAGCGAACACAGCTCGGAGTTGCCGGTCAGGTCGTTGGCCAGGAACAGCGTCGGGATTTCGCGGTAGATGTTCAGCTCTTGCGAAGCGCTGACCGTCAAACCGACGCGGAAGTTGTACCAAGGCTCACGCAGACCGACGGCGCCGGCGATGGCAGAAATGCCCACCACGCGACCGTCGTCGTCTTCGAGCACGAACAGGTAGTCCGCATCGCCCCGCCCGGCTTCGCCACGGAAAGTCTTCTCGGCCCAGCCGACCCGATGGGCCAGCCGTTCTTCGTTGGCCGGCAATGTGGTCAGGCCGGTGCCGGTGCTGCGGGCCAGGTCGATCAGAGCGGGTAAATCGCTGCTGCGTACGGGACGAACGATCATGCTATCTCCTCAAACGGGCCGCTTGCGCCACCCGTGAAACTTCGCTGCTTTCTATACAAGCAATCAGGCCAGGCAGGCGTTAAACCGCTACCAGGCGCACGCTGGCACCTTCGCCGACGCCCAGGGCTTCGGCCGCTTCCAGATCCAGGGTCACCGGTTTGCCCGGCGCGTAATCGAGCTCAAGCATGACCGCGCGGTAATCCTGCAACTGCGCGTTGGCCACCAGATACTGACGACCGACACCTTTGACCGGCTCGCCGATTTTCACCGGCACCACACGGCTCTGGGCGATCGAACGGATCCCCGAGACACGGGCATGCAGGGTCGGGCCACCGTCGAAAATGTCGATGTAGTGATCGGTCTCGAAGCCTTCGCGCATCAGGATGTCGAAGGTAATCTGCGCCCGTGGATGCACCTGGCCCATCGCCTCTTGCGCGGAGTCCGGCAGCAGTGGCACGTAGATCGGGTAATGCGGCATCAGTTCGGCGAGGAACGTCCGGCTCTTCAAACCACACAGACGCTCGGCCTCGGCGTAGTTGAGATCGAAGAAGTTACGACCGATGGCATCCCAGAATGGCGAGTCACCGTTTTCATCGCTGTAACCGACGATCTCGGTCACCACGGAATCAGCAAAACGCTCCGGGTGGCTGGCGACGAACAGCAAGCGGCCGCGGGAGTTGAGCTCCGACCAAGGCGAACCCACCAGGTCGCGCTGCACGTAGAAACTGGTCAGCAAGCTGTTGCCGGTCAGGTCGTGGCATTGCGAAAGCACGTGGATCTTGTTGTGAATCTTCAGCTCGCGGGAGGCGTGCACGAAGGTTTCATTGCGGAAGCTGTAGAACGGCTCGGAATAACCGGCCGATGCGACGATTGCCGAACAGCCGACGAGCTTGCCGGTGGTGCTGTCTTCGAGGACGAAGAAATAGCTCTCTTCACCGTTGAAGCTCACTTCGGCGGCGAACGAGGTTTCGCTTGCCGCGATCTTGTCGCTCAGGCGTTCAACGTCATCCGGCAAGGAAGTGACACCAATCGGGCTGTCCGCAGCCAGACGCTGTACCTCGCCCAGATCAGCCATTTGCGCGGGGCGCATCACCAGCATGGTGTCACTCCTTAATCTAAAACTCTTTGAGGAAAATAGCCGGCCCCTTGTAGGAGCGAGCCTGCTCGCGATGGTGGATCAGCAACAATGATGTCGACTGACACACCATCGCGAGCAGGCTCGCTCCTACAGTAAAGCGGGACCGGCAAAAAATTTGGGTTCGACGCCTGAAAGGTCAGGCGTCGAAGGGTCTATCAGGCTTGGGTCAGTTTCGCGGCAGCGCGTTCGAAGCGGTCGAGCCCGGCATCGATATCGGCGTCTTCCACCACCAGGCTCGGGGCGAAGCGCACCACGTCCGGGCCGGCTTGCAGGATCATCAGGCCTTCTCGCTCAGCGGCGTTGAAAATGTCCTTGGCCTTGCCTTTCCAGGTATCGCTCAGCACGCAGCCGATCAACAGGCCCATACCGCGGACCTGGGTGAACAGGCCGTATTTCTCGCCGATCTGCTCAAGGCGCGCCTTGAACTTGTCGTGCTTGGCGTTGACGCCTGCCAGCACTTCAGGGGTGTTGACCACGTCGATCACCGCTTCCGCGACCGCGCACGCCAGCGGGTTGCCGCCGTAAGTGGTGCCGTGGGTGCCGACGACCAGGTGTTTCGCCAGGTCTTCGGTGGTCAGCATCGCGGCGATCGGGAAACCGCCGCCCAGGCTCTTGGCGCTGGTCAGGATGTCCGGGATCACGCCGTAATGCTGGTAGGCAAACAGATGACCGGTACGGCCCATGCCGGTTTGCACTTCGTCGAAGATCAGCAGCGCGTTGTTCGCGGTGCAGAGGTCGCGGGCGCCTTGCAGGTATTCGAGTTCAGCCGGGATCACACCGCTTTCGCCCTGGATCGGCTCCAGCACTACTGCGCAAGTCTTGTCGGAAATGGCGGCTTTCAGCGCGGCCAGATCGTTGTACGGGACGTGGGTGATACCGGTGATTTTCGGACCGAAGCCGTCGGAGTACTTAGACTGGCCACCGACGTTGACGGTGAACAGGGTACGGCCGTGGAAGCTGTTGAGCGCGGCGATGATTTCGTACTTCTCGCTGCCGAAACGGTCGAAACCGACACGACGGGCCAGCTTGAACGCAGCCTCGTTGGCTTCGGCGCCGGAGTTGCAGAAGAACGCACGCTCGGCAAACGTCGCATCGATCAACTTATGCGCCAGGCGCAGGGCCGGCTCATTGGTGAACACGTTGGACACGTGCCACAGCTTGTTGGCCTGCTCGGTCAAGGCACCGACCAGCGCCGGATGGGCATGGCCCAGTACGTTTACGGCAATCCCGCCGGCGAAGTCGATCAGCTCGCGACCGGACTGGTCCCAAACGCGGGAACCGGCGCCACGCACTGGAATGAAAGCGGCAGGCGCGTAGTTGGGAACCATTACCTGGTCGAAATCGGCGCGTTCTACCGCAGCGTGATCAACGGACATCGGAGTCTCCTGAAGAGGAATACTCGCCTGAAACTGGCGAGCGATGGGGGGATTGTAAGGACAGTTTTCAGCCCGGCCTTGCCGCCAAGCGACAACTTCTTATAGCGCAAACCCCGGATTTTCCCGGGTTTACAGCAGTGCGACATATAGGGTCGCAAAGGCGCAGTTTAACTGGCGGGGAGCGTTTGCGGCAGGCTTGCTTCGCGGTAACTCATGGCGATCAGGCAAGTGCGGTAAATATGTACCGCACATCGTCCGCGTTGGCGGGTTTTCCTAGGGGCCGATCAAACACCGATGGCCAACCTATCCGCATGAACACCGAATCCACCGTCATTGTCGCTTCCGATGCTTCCACAGCAGACGCTCACCTTCAGCATCTGCAGAACGTCATTCCGCTCTGGCTCCGCCAGGCTGCGCCTCATCGGCGTGAAGCGCTGCGCACCATCACACCCGCGCGACCGGCCGGACTTAAAGACGCGCCGCCACATCATCATGCCGAACTGGGCAGGCTCATCGCCCGACAGGCCTCCAGCCAGAATCAGGTCGACAAGACACTGGCGAAGCTGCAGAACCCCGCCGATTTTGCTGAAGCGCTGCTCATAGCTGAACTCAAGACCCGTTTCGGCCTGGAGCTGGACGTTCGCGAAACCTTTCTGCGTCTTTATATACCCACGCGTTTCCCCTGGTTGCGAATGAAGTCCGGGGCCGCTCGCATCTGGACCGTGTCACTGCTGGACGCGGCGCTGCATAACTTCGAAAACGCAGAAACCAGCGACGACGCCTTCGAGCCTGCTTCGACATACATCACGGCGCCCTCCTCCAACGGGCAATTCAAAACCTTGCCGCAGATCCAGGAAAAAATGCCCATTCCGGCGTTTACCCGTCTGTGCCGGGAACTCGATATTGGCCAGCGTTATAAAACCTATCTGGAAGCCAATCTGGGCATCAGCAATCGCGTGGTTGCAGCGGCATTGCAATCCAAAATCCGTGAAGGCCAGCGAACAGCGCTGACCGCTGCCCTGAACATGGCGCAGATGCAAAACCTGTTGGCCGGCGACGCATACAATCTGATCCGCGGCCTGCTCGACACGTCGGCGTCTGGACGCTCGCGAGGTCAGTCGTGGGGTTGTCATGACCTGACACTCATGAACGCCCGCCTTATCGGCATCCAGTTGTTTGCTCCAGACCTGGAACATGCGCAGGGCGTGGTCAGGGTGGTGGCCTATATTCCTGGCGACCCTGAACATCCGATCAAGCAATACCCGTCGTCCGGCGCATTCGCCGAAGAGTTGAGCCAGCGACTGCGCACCCCCGACTATCAACAGTTCTTCAGTCGTTTCATCGCCCACGAAGATAGAGGCCATTTCTTCGCGCAACTGAACAATCAGCTGGCACCTATCACCTGGCAGCCCGTGCAGCCAGGCGACCCGCGACCGACCTGGAGAGAAGCGCCGAACCCGCGTCCCGACTTGCATCTGGTGGCAACGCCGATCAAGGGCCAACTATGGACGCATCTCTATCAATGCCAGCTCGACAAGATCCTCAACGATGCACGCGTGATTGCGGTCTCCACCGCAACGGTCGACCAGAAAGCCCGATGGGCGCTTTGGGATTCCTTCGCGGAAATTGCCTCGGCACTGCTCAACGCGGCGGCCTTCATTGCCCTGCCATTCGTGCCGTTTCTCGGTGAAGTAATGCTGGCCTACGTGGCCTACCAGATACTCGATGAAACCTTCGAAAGCGTGGTCGACTGGGCGCAGGGACAGACTCGCGAGGCTTTCGGGCACTTCATGGGGGTCGTTGAAACTGCGGTGCAACTGGGCACCTTTACAGCAGGTGGCGTCATTGTCGCCAGCGAATTTCGAGTATTGCTGCCTCGGGAAATCATTCAGTTCTTCGACCGTTTCGACGCGGTAAAAAAGCCGAACGGCGAAACTCGCTACCTGCAACACGATCGCGTCACCGAACCGATGCCCATCGCCCCGGACACCGCGCAGCTACCACCGCTGCAAGCGGACACACTCAAACGCTTGAAGATCGATCACGACATTCAAACCTTCATTGAGCAAATCGGCAGCGAACAAGCGGATGACTATCTCAAAGCCGACCCCGTGACGCAGCTCGAATTACTTCATGAGAACGGCTACTGGCCCGCCGACAAAGGCCTGCGCTTGATCGATGGCTCCGCGCAAATTCTTTGGCAAAGTCTCGCGCCCGATGTCCCGGTCCTGCAACTGGACATCACACGCTTCAATGACGGTGACTTGCTCAAAACCTTTCTCCTGGCTTTGTCAGAAACCGAAACAAAGACCTTGATGGGCGAGGAGTTCGGCCTGCCCTCCAAAAGCCTCGAAAACCGTACCCACAACCTGCGCCGCACGCTGATGCAACTGGCCCAGCGCAAGCGAAAAAGCCTGTTCGAGCAGCGCTACCGCAAACTCGAGCGCGGCGCACGCGCGGTGGTACAAACCCTGATCGATGCCGCACCCGGCCTGCCCACCAGCGTCGCGGAGGCGATTGCGGGCACGGCGGATGAACTGGAGCTTCAGCAGCTGAAAAACGGCAGGATTTCCCCGCGACTCTCGGAGCTGAGCCAAGAGGCAATGTTGCAAGTACGGGTGACACGCGCCTACGAAGGACTTGAATTGCCGTCCACCGAGGACAACCTTGATACCGACCGATTGGCGCTGCACACGCTGGCAAACTTGCCGGGCTGGACTGGAGAGACCCGACTGGAGCTGCGCCACTACAGCCACGAAGGCGCACTGATCGACAGCCTCGGCAACGCCGACGCGCCGGCCCGCAAGGTACTGGTACTCAGCGAAGAAGGTTCGTATCAAGCCTATGACCAACATGGGGAACAACTCAGCGGCCTGAATACGCTCTACGCCAACCTGCTCCAGGCATTGCCAGACAGCGAGCGTGCAGCACTGAATATCCATATCGGTGAAGGCGAACGCCTCAAACAACTGATTCGCCAACATGCCTTGAGCCACGATGAAATGCGTGTCTTGCTGGCGGGATACCCTAATCTCAAACCCGCCTACGACCCGCAGGTCATGCGGTTGCTGGGCGGTGGCGACGGTTATCATCGGATACCGTTCAATACGCCCACACTACAATCCCGAGCCCGGACGCTGTTTCCTCATTTATCCGGGCAAGAACTCGAGTCTTTTGTCGTTCGTCTGCAACGACACCCAAGCGGACCACGGGCCGAACTGTATCGTCTCAATATTCAACACACGCAACTCGTTGAATACCTGTCTGGCTGGCGCGACGAGATCCCGCTGTTCGTTCCCGATAGCCGAGTCAGTCTCACTACAGTGCAATTCGCTACTCAGAAACAAGTCCGTCAGCAGTTCATGATCGATCTGCTGGACTGCTGGCGCCGACAATGGACACTTCCAGAAAACGGGTTTGAAAGGGTCGACTTCGACTTCTTCCAACCGGTCATCGGTGAGCTGCCTCAGCTGAACGCTGACTTCAGCGGTGTGACATCGTTGAGACTCGAAGGCAGTAATGCCACGCGAGGAATGCACGAGTTTCTGAAAAACTTCCGCGGATTGCGCGAGCTGAAACTACGTTACTTAAACCTGGGTCGCCTTCCGGACATCCTTTCATCGCTACAACTTAAACAACTGATTCTCAGCGATTGCGCGGTTGCCCTCAGCCCCGAGAGCCACGCCATGCTCGCCGGTTTACATGAATTGACAATTCTTGACCTGTACAAGAACCCATTGGGCCTGACGCCCGATATCGGCGGCATGCCCGACTTGAACTATGTCGACTTTTCACACACGGGTATCACAGATCTCCCGCATGACTTGTTGAGTCGTCCACGCCTGCGCACCGCTCTGCTGAACGACAACCAGATCAAGGAATTGCCCAACGCTCTTTTCACACTGCAACGCAGCACCCAGGAAGGCTTCGATCTGGGTAACAACCCGCTTACAACGGCGACTTGCGAACGTATCAAACAACACTTTCAGCAGACACGCCAAGACTTCGGCATCTATGCCGAAGAATCCGACATTCATCGAGTACAAACGCTGTACCCAATGATGGATAAAGAGGACGCCAGCAAATTCGTATTTCTGTTACCCGGTACCTTGACCGAGGGACGAGTCGCAATGACTCGCCTGGAAGCCGAACTCACAACCCTTGAAAACGATCTCGCCGCCTGGACTGCCGATATTCCCGCCGTCCACCCGCACAGCAATCAACCGTTCAACGCGCAGCAACTGCTCATCGAACACTCGACACGGGACGAATTCAAACAATTGGTATTGCGTTGTTGGCGCCGGGAAACTCAACCGGATGACTTCAGCGATTTGATGGAAACGACCTACGACCTGAGCGCAGATACCCTCATTACCGGGGACTTGCCAACACTGACCGCGGACTTCAGTCACGTCTCGCTGCTTTACTTGAACAGCGACAGTGGCCTGACCGCTGGCGTTACGCGATTTCTGGAATGCTTTCCAAACCTCAAGACCATCAACATTCGCCGCTTTAGCCTGGATGATCTGCCGGAGGCAATCTTCAGGATGAGTCGATTGAAGTCGCTCAGTCTCCCCGATTGCAACATCACCCTGACCGGGAAAAGCGTGCTGAGCCTGGCCGAAATGACTCGCCTGGAATTCATCGACTTGAGCGGAAATCCCCTAGCGCTTGCTCCGGATGTCAGCCAGATGATGGACTTGGCCACGCTGCAACTGGACAACTGCGGTCTCACTGAACTGCCGCCCGGCCTGCTGCAAAGCAAAAGTCTGGAAACGGCGGACCTGAGCGGCAACGCGATTACTCGGGTATCCAGCGATATTCTGGAACTCCCCATGGAAATCGCCGAAAGCATTGACCTGCGCGGTAATCCGTTTTCCGAAGAAGGCCTGAAAGTTCTGGTTGAGTACTTCAGGCTGACCAACATCGACTTCGGTGTTCAAGCGGTGATCGAGCGGGTGGAGTTGGAGGTGTCGACGTCCGAGGCCTCAGACGCCGAAGATTGATCAACCGCGCTCGGAAGGCACCGACGACAACTCGAACGGGCTGCTGCTGCGCCGCTGGTTGCGATCTTCCCGCGGCGTGGCGCCGAAGAAGTTGCGGTAAGCGCTGGAGAAGTGCGGCCCCGAAGAGAAGCCGCACGACAGGCCGATCTGAATGATCGACTTGCTGGTTTGCATCAGCATTTGCCGGGCCTTGTTCAGGCGCAGCTCCAGGTAGTACTGGCTCGGCACACGGTTGAGGTATTGCTTGAAGATGCGCTCCAGCTGCCGACGAGACACGCACACGTGTTGGGCGATTTCGTCGGTGGTCAGCGGCTCTTCGATGTTGGCTTCCATCAGCAACACCGCTTGGGTGAGCTTCGGATGGCTGGAGCCGAGGCGATTCTGCAAAGGGATTCGCTGGCGTTCGCCGCCTTCGCGGATGCGTTCGACCACCAGTTCTTCGGAAACGGCGCCGGCCAGTTCAGCACCGTGATCGCGAGCCAGTACCGCCAGCAGCAAGTCGAGTACCGACATGCCGCCGCACGCGGTCAGGCGATCGCGATCCCAGTCGAACAGGTGACTGGTGGCGATGACTTTTGGGAAGCGCTCGGCAAAATCGTCCTGCCAGCGCCAGTGCACGGCAGCGCGATAACCGTCGAGCAAACCGAGTTGCGCCAACGGATACACGCCGGCCGACAGACCGCCAATCACGCAACCGGAACGCACCAGTTGCTTGAGCGCGCTGCTGAGTGCCGGCGCCAATGTGGTTGGTGGCTCGTCAGCGAGCAGGAACAGTTTCTGGAAGTTTTCGAGCTTGCCGGTCCAGGCTTCGCCGGGCAATTGCCACTCGCCTTCGGCTGGCGGTTCGGCTTGCAGGAACGACAGTTCGTAGACAACGTCCGGATGCACACGCTGGGCAACGCGCAAGGCCTCCTCAGCCAGCGCAAGCGTCAGTGCTTTAGTGCTGGGCCAAATCAGGAAACCAATTCGATGGGCAGTCATGGCGGGCAATCCGAAACGAAAACAGTGATGAAGGCATGGGCCAATGCTAGCCCGGAAATGAACGCAAATCTTAAAACCAACACAGATGCCTCTGTAGGAGCTGCCGAGTGAAACGAGGCTGCGATCTTTTGATTTGAACAATAAAGATCAAAAGATCGCAGCCTTCGGCAGCTCCTACAAGGTGCGCAATGGCAGCCCTGATTACTTCAAGCTACCGGACAGGAATTGCTGCAAACGTTCGGATTGCGGGTTCACCAGCACTTCACGCGGGTTGCCGCTTTCTTCGACCACACCTTTGTGCAGAAACACCAACTGGTTCGACACTTCACGGGCGAAGCCCATTTCGTGGGTCACCACAACCATGGTCCGGCCTTCCTGGGCCAGGGCCTGCATGACCTTCAGCACGTCGCCGACCAGTTCCGGGTCGAGGGCCGAAGTTGGTTCGTCGAACAGCATCACCTCAGGCTCCATCGCCAGCGCACGGGCAATCGCTACGCGCTGCTGTTCGCCGCCGGACATGTGACCCGGGTACGCGTCTTTGCGATGGGCGACACCGACCTTGTTCAGGTAGTGCTCAGCCTTGTCGCGTGCTTCGGCTTTCGATACGCCAAGCACGTGGACTGGCGCTTCCATGATGTTTTCCAGCGCGGTCATGTGCGACCACAGGTTGAAATGCTGGAACACCATCGACAGGCGAGAACGCATGCGTTGCAGCTGTTTCGGATCAGCAGCCTTCAGCGCGCCGTCCTTGTTCGCCACCAGCTTCAACTCTTCGTTGTTGAGCAGGATCTTGCCCGCGTGCGGCTGCTCCAGCAGGTTGATGCAGCGCAGGAAAGTACTTTTGCCGGAGCCACTGGAGCCGATGATGCTGATCACATCGCCAGCCGCCGCTTTCAGGGACACGCCCTTGAGCACTTCGTGACTGCCATAGCGTTTATGCAGGTCTTGGACTTCAAGTTTGTACATGCGGTCGGTTCTCACAAAAACAGTCAGTCAGTCGTTGAGCAAGCGCCCGTGACGCAGCGCTTCGCGCCCCGCCACCTTGGCCAGCCAGAAACCGGGTTGGGCATAACGCAGCCGTTCAATGGCAAACAGCACCCCGGACGTACCAGCACACACCGTGCTGACCCGATCCGCGAGCGGATCGATCACTTCGAAAATCTCGTCGCCGGCTTCAACCCATTCACCCGGTTGACGCAAGAAACTCACCACGCCGGGATGCGGCGCGAACAGCAATTCGGTGCCTTCGAACGGCATGCCTTCGCAAGCGTCCTGCGCAGGCTTCGGCCACTCGCCGCTGATCAAACCCTGCTCGGCGAGGAACGCCAGAATGCCTTCGGCGTACGCTTCGGTTTCGGCGCGACCGGTGTCGGCCTGACCACCCAATTCAATGGTAGTCGCCAGGCACGCCAGTGGAATCTGCGCGTCCGGGAACAGCCGCGACAAACGCAACCACGGCAACGAACAGGCTTCGTCGAAAGAGCTTCCACCGGAATCTTCCGCCAGCAGACCGACCCGCACATTCAGGTGCGCGGCCAGCGAACGCCATTGCGGCCAGTGCTGAGGCAAGGCGTACATGTGCAGCGCCGCTTCGGCATCGCAATGCAGGTCCAGCACGACATCGGCGGTGCAGGCATGGCTGAGCAAGATGCGCTGCATGCCCTGCAACTGGCTGCTGGCTTCAGGCAATGCGACCAGATGATCAGCCATCGCCTGACGGATCAACCGAATATTGGCGTGCGGATCGTCGCCGAGACTGTCGGCCAACGCAGACGCAACTGGCGCACTCAACTCAACGAAATCGCGGTTGAAGTTCTTGCCGCTGCCCGCCTCGAAACGTCCTTGATGATTGCCTTGCAGCAGTTGACCGAGGCCCAGTGGATTGGCCACTGGTACCAGTTCGATCACACCGTTGAGCAAGCCTTGGGCTTCGAGTTCGGCCAGACGCTTTTTCAGCGCCCAGGCGGTGCGCATGCCCGGCAGTTCATCGGCGTGCAGGCTGGCCTGAATGTAGGCCTTGCGCTCGCCACTGCCGAAGCGGAACACCGAAATCCGGCGTTCGCTGCCCAAGTGGCTCCACGGCAATGAATGATCGATGCGTTCCATATCAGTGCTTCCGCGGGGCCAGGTAGCCCAACCAGCGGCGCTCGGCCAGTTTGAACAGCTTCACCAGAATGAAGGTCAGGCACAGGTAGAACACGCCGGCGGTGATGTAAGCCTCGAACGGCAAGTAGAACTGGGCGTTGACCGTGCGCGCGGCACCGGTGATGTCGATCAGGGTCACGATGGACGCCAGACTGGTGGTCTGCAGCATCATGATCACTTCGTTGCTGTACTGCGGCAGCGCCCGGCGCAAGGCCGACGGCAGCAGGATGCGCTTGTACATCTTGAAGCGCGACATGCCCATGGCCTTGGCCGCTTCGATCTCGCCGTTCGGCGTGGCGCGCAGGCTGCCGGCAATGATTTCGGCGGTGTAGGCGCTGGTGTTGATGGCAAACGCCAGGCACGCACAGAACGTTGCACTGGACAGCCACGGCCAGAGGTAGCTCTCGCGTACAGCTTCGAATTGCGCCAGGCCGTAGTAGATCAAAAACAGCTGCACCAGCATCGGCGTGCCGCGGATCACGTAGGTGTAGAGCCAGGCCGACATGTTGACGACGGCGTTTTTAGAGACGCGCATCAGGCCCAGCGGCAACGCACACAGCAGGCCGAAAAACAGCGACAGCCCGAGCAATTTGAGGGTAGTCAGCAGACCGCCGAGGTACAGCGGCAACGACTCCCAAATGACGTTGTAGTCGAAGATCATAGATCAGCCGCCCTTACGCCTACCGAGTAGCGCTTCTCAAGTTGACGCAATGCCAGCAACGAGACACTGGTGATCACCAGGTACAGCGCCGCCACTGCGAGGAAGAAGGTGAAAGGTTCGCGGGTGGCGTCTGCCGCCTGCTTGGCCTTGAACATCATGTCTTGCAGACCCACCACCGAAATCAGCGCGGTGGCCTTGGTCAATACCAGCCAGTTGTTGGTGAAGCCCGGAATCGCCAAGCGAATCATCTGCGGCACCAACACCCGGAAGAACACCTGAAAACTGCTCATGCCGTACGCCATGCCCGCTTCAGCCTGACCTTTGGGGATCGCCATGAACGCGCCACGGAAGGTTTCCGACAGGTATGCACCGAAGATAAAGCCCAGCGTGCCGATACCGGCAACCAATGGGTTCAGGTCGATGTAGTCGTCATAACCGAGCATCGGTGCGACGCGGTTAAGCAGGTCCTGACCGCCGTAGAAAATCAGCAGGATCAGCACCAGGTCGGGAATGCCGCGAATCACGGTGGAGTACAGATCGCCCAGCCAGGCCAGCCAACGCACCGGCGACAGACGCAGTGACACGCCGATCAGGCCCAGAACGATGGCCAGGGCCATGGACGACAAGGCGAGCTGAAGCGTCAGCCAAACGCCATCGAGGATGACAGCCCCGTAGCCTTTCAACATGATTCAGGTCCTCGAAAGTTGGGATGAAAAAATGGCGCAAACCTCAGAGATCCTGTTGCTTGCGCCATTTCGGACTTGTCGCTGGGACGTGTTACTTGCCGTAGATATCGAAGGCGAAGTACTTGTCCTGGATTTGCTTGTATTTGCCGTTCTCACGAATGGCAGCGATCGCGGTGTTGATCTTGTCTTTCAACGCGTCGCCCTTGCGAACCGCGATACCTACGCCGTCGCCGAAGTATTTGACGTCGGTGAACGCAGGACCGACGAAGGCGAAACCTTTACCGGCGTCGGTTTTCAGGAAACCGTCATCCAGCAGCGTAGCGTCTGCCACGGTGCCGTCGAGGCGGCCAGCGGCCACGTCGAGGTAGATTTCGTTCTGCGAACCGTATGGCTTGATCTCGGCACCCAGCGGGGCCAGGACTTCGCGGGCGAAACGCTCGTGGATCGAACCACGTTGCACGCCGATGTTCTTGCCCTTGAGCTCGGTCAGGTTGTCACTGACCTGAGTGCCGGCCTTCATGACCAGGCGCGCCGGGGTGTTGTAGTACTTGTTGGTGAAGTCCACGGACTTCTTGCGGTCTTCAGTGATCGACATGGACGACAGGATCGCGTCGATCTTGCGCACTTTGAGTGCCGGGATCAGACCGTCGAACTCTTGCTCGACCCAAACGCACTTGACCTTCATTTCTTCGCACAGGGCGTTACCGATGTCGTAGTCGAAACCAACGATGCTGCCATCCGGGGCTTTCGAGGCGAACGGAGGGTAAGCCGCTTCGATACCGATTTTCAGAGGTTTTTCATCGGCGAAGGTAGGCAGGGACAGCACGGAGGCAAGTGCCAGGGCGCCAAGCAGCACGAGTTTCTTCATCTTGGGACTCCATCGGTAAAGGGCTAAAACGGCAGAGTGAGCGACAGCCCATTATGCGAATGAGTGGAACCGGAAAGCGTTGCTGCGTCCTGGGAAGCGGGTGTTGAAATTCAACACGGGCAACGACGAGCGAGTGATCGGCATTCTAACGACAGGCCCGAAGCCGATATTTCTTCAATGCGACAACAAATTACAGAAGCACCGAGAAAGCCGTTTAGGCACGTTGACAGCCCTGCAAAATCATGCAAGAGCAAAAGACAGTTAACCGATCGATACTGCAAATTGCGGGCCTATTATTGGCAAACCCTTCTAATCCGGCAAGCGCAGCGTGGGGTCTTATTTCTCCAAGGCGGGTACGGGGCCCGGATTTGGGACACAGCGTTTCCCTACGCCCCGGATCGGCGCGATGCGGTTACACATTCAGTAACTTGAAAGATTGCGGGTAACAGTAGGAAACCTCCCACAGAGGAAGCCGATAATTATTGGTTGAAGATCAACATCAAAAGATCGCAGCCTGCGGCAGCTCCTACAGGAATCGCGTTCCACTGTAGGAGCTGCCGAAGGCTGCGATCTTTTGCTCTTCAAAAACAAAAAAACCCGCCAGGCTCACACCTGACGGGGCTTTCAGTGACTCAGAATCAGCGCTTACGCAACATTCATCGTCTTGTGCGTATCAATCAAATGCTGCACCACACCCGGATCGGCCAGGGTGGAGATATCGCCCAACCCATCATATTCAGCCGTCGCGATCTTGCGCAGAATCCGGCGCATGATCTTGCCCGAACGGGTTTTCGGCAGGCCCGGCGCCCACTGGATGACATCCGGCGAAGCAATCGGACCGATCTCTTTGCGCACCCAGTTTTTCAGTTCCAGGCGCAGTTGCTCGTTCGGCTCTTCGCCGTTGATCAGGGTGACGTAGACATAAATGCCCTGCCCCTTGATGTCGTGCGGCACACCAACCACGGCAGCCTCGGCGACTTTCGGGTGAGCAACCATCGCGCTTTCGATCTCCGCAGTACCCATGCGATGGCCGGAGACGTTGAGCACGTCGTCCACGCGGCCGGTGATCCAGTAATAACCATCAGCATCGCGACGCGCGCCGTCACCGGTGAAGTACATGCCACGGAAGGTCTTGAAGTAGGTATCGACGAAACGGTCATGATCGCCGTACAGCGTACGTGCCTGACCTGGCCACGAATCGAGAATCACCAGGTTGCCCTCGGCCTCGCCTTCGATGATATTGCCAAGGTTGTCCACCAGGGCCGGCACCACGCCGAAGAATGGACGTGCCGCAGAACCCGGTTTGAGAGCGTGAGCGCCAGGCAATGGGCTCATCATGTTGCCGCCGGTTTCGGTCTGCCACCAGGTATCGACGATCGGGCAACGGGACTTGCCGACATTCTTGTAGTACCAATCCCAGGCTTCCGGGTTGATCGGCTCACCCACCGAACCGAGCAGACGCAGGCTGCTGCCATCGGCGCCTTCAACGGCCGCATTGCCCTGCGCCATCATCGCGCGGATCGCGGTTGGAGCGGTGTAGAGGATGTTGACCTTGTGCTTGTCGACGATCTTCGCCACCCGGGTGATGTCCGGATAGTTCGGCACGCCTTCGAACAGCAGCGTGGTCGCGCCGTTGGCCAGCGGGCCGTAGACGATGTAGCTGTGGCCGGTGACCCAGCCGACGTCGGCGGTGCACCAGTAAACTTCGCCCGGGCGGTAGTCGAACACGCGCTCGTGAGTCATGGCCGCGTACAACAGATAGCCGCCAGTGGTGTGCTGCACACCCTTCGGCTTGCCGGTGGAACCGGAGGTGTAAAGGATGAACAGCGCTTCTTCGGCGCCCATCTCTTTCGGCGCGCAAACGGTGCCCGCCACTTTCATCAGGTCTTCGTACCAGATGTCGCGATGCTGGTTCCACTTGATGTCGCCACCGGTGCGCTGGCACACGATGACTTTCTGGATGCTGCTGGTTTCCGGGTTGGTCAGTGCGTCGTCGACGTTGGCCTTGAGCGGGATCTTCTTGCCGGCACGGATGCCTTCATCAGCAGTGATCACCACTTTGGATTTGCAGTCGATGATGCGACCGGCCAGGGCTTCCGGCGAGAAACCACCGAACACTACCGAGTGAATCGCGCCGATCCGGGTACAGGCCAGCATGGCGACCACGGCTTCGGGGATCATCGGCATATAGATAGTCACCACGTCGCCGCGGTGTACATCCTGGCCACGCAGGGCGTTGGCGAATTTGCAGACTTGTTCGTGCAGTTCGCGGTAGGTGATGTTGCGGCTTTCGGAAGGGTCATCGCCTTCCCAGATGATTGCGACTTGATCGCCGCGCTCGGCCAGATGACGGTCGAGGCAGTTGTAGGAAACGTTCAGGGTGCCGTCGGCGAACCATTTGATGTCGACATGGTGATCGTCGAAGGAAGTCTGCTTCACCGTGGTGAAAGGCTTGATCCAGTCGAGGCGCTTGGCTTGCTCGCGCCAGAAGCCATCCGGGTTGACGACGGACTGCTGGTACATGGCCTTGTAGGTCGCCTCGTCGGTCAGCGTATTGGCCAGAACCTCGGGACGAACGGGATACAGGGAAGCCGCACTCATCTTTCTTACCTCGGTGGAATAGTTGTTTTTGTATGACCCCGTTTTAGCGGGGCCGCGGCTATAGAACCATTCGACGATGGTAGTAACAAGCCCCTACAAACTGTCGTGATTAGCTGCGCAGCCTGCCAGACCGGGCATTTGCGGCCATCCCCAAAAGCACCAGGTAAACGCAAATCCCTGTAGGAGCTGCCGAAGGCTGCGATCTTTTGATCTTGCTCCTTGAAAATCAAAAGATCGCAGCCTTCGGCAGCCCCTACGGGGATTGTTACAGGATCTGTCAAAGGTGTTTATCAAAACCACGGCTATATGGACGAAGCGCCCGCGCCTAAAATCTGCCCCGCCAACCAGGCAAATTCTGATTAACCAAGTTACAGCCCCCACGAAGGCCGTTAATCAAAACACCTAGTACTAAAGCTCCACACGCAATCCCAAAAAGATTGCGTGCCCCCTCTCGCCTCAAGAAAGGTAAAACTTAAATGAAAGCTTTATTGGTACTGGCCTTCAGCAGTCTGTGCGCAACCGCCATGGCAGACGAGGTTCAGACTGATGTCGCGCAGCAACAACCCCCTATCGAGGAATACACTTACTCGATGCACCTGGACATCGCCAAAGTTATCTCCATGAGCGAAGTGCCCAATGTGTGTGAAGTTGTCCCGATGAAGATGGAATATGACGACTCCAAAGGTCAGCGGCATATTCTGCGCTACAGCGTGATGGGCAACGGCTGCTCCAGCGGCTGATAGTGACTGCACCGAATCGGATCAATTCAGCGCTTGCTGAGGGTCGATTCCAGCCCGGCTTCGGTCGGGCTCAGTTGTGTTTGCAGTCGTCGAAAAGCGTTCGGAAACACAAGATGTAGTGAAAAAAGGCATTTTTTGATTGTTTTTTGAGCAAAAGTGAATTCGAGCAAAAATTACGAAAAAAAATCTTCACCCGCCAAAGCCCTGTAAACCCTCGCTCCGACCGAAAAACCCGCCCTCTCGTCCGCTCCATGCGCGGATTCGCCCCACCACGTCCGTAAAAATTTCCCTATAATGCGGCCTTAAACGGGCCTGCAATATCCCCTTACAGGGATGAATAGCCAGTCTGAAGCCCCGCAACGGCATTCGATGCTGATTGCGCCCATCAGAGGCTCTCGGAACCCCGTAAAAAATTCTGTTTTATTGCCTGCCTTGGCCGGTGCAAAAACGATTCCTTTAGATCCAACGCGGTCAGTACGACCGTGTGAAATACCAACCAATCAATTTCACACGGGCAATCTGGCCCTCACGCAGGAGACGACACGTCATGCTGAGCTGGGACGAATTCGACAAAGAAGACACGGAAGTAGCAGTCAAGAGTGCTAACGCTGGCCACGCCACCGAAGCCAACATGGACCGTCTCGACAGCGCCGGCGGTGCCGCCGCCCTGGAAGCCCGCGCCGTGACCGCCGCTGACTCCGCCGCCGTTGCCCGTGCCAAAGCTGCCCTGGATTCGCTTGACGTCGCCGAAGGCCTCGCCGAACTCGAAGGCGCCTCCGCCCGTGTCGCCGTTGACGAAAAGCGCATGATCAACTGCCGCGCCGACCTCAACCAACTCGTGCCATTCAAGTATGACTGGGCTTGGCAGAAGTACCTGGACGGCTGCGCAAACCACTGGATGCCGCAAGAAGTCAACATGACCGCCGACATCGCCCTCTGGAAAAACCCGGAAGGCCTGACCGACGACGAGCGCCGCATCGTGATGCGCAACCTCGGCTTCTTCTCCACCGCCGACTCCCTGGTTGCCAACAACCTGGTCCTGGCCGTGTACCGCCTGATCACCAACCCGGAATGCCGCCAGTACATCCTGCGCCAGGCCTTCGAAGAGGCGATCCACACCCACGCCTACCAGTACTGCATCGAATCGTTGGCCATGGATGAAGGCGAGATCTTCAACATGTACCACGAGATCCCATCGGTCGCGAAAAAAGCCACCTGGGGCCTGAAATACACCCGCTCGATCTCCGATCCGAAGTTCGAAACCGGCACCGTCGAAACCGACAAAGAGTTGCTGCGCAACCTGATCGCCTACTACTGCGTTCTGGAAGGCATCTTCTTCTACTGCGGCTTCACCCAAATCCTCTCCATGGGCCGCCGCAACAAAATGACCGGCGTCGCCGAGCAGTTCCAGTACATCCTGCGCGACGAATCCATGCACCTGAACTTCGGCATCGACGTGATCAACCAGATCAAAATCGAAAACCCACACCTGTGGGATGCTGAAATGAAGGAAGAAGCTTCGCAGATGATTCTGCAAGGCACCCAGCTGGAAATCGAATACGCCCGCGACACCATGCCTCGCGGCGTACTGGGCATGAACGCGGCGATGATGGAGGACTACCTGAAGTTCATCGCGAACCGTCGTTTGAGCCAGATTGGTTTGAAGGAAGAGTATCCGGGGACGACTAACCCGTTCCCTTGGATGAGCGAGATCATGGACTTGAAGAAAGAGAAGAATTTCTTTGAGACTCGGGTTATTGAGTATCAGACTGGTGGGGCTTTGAGCTGGGATTGATCTTATACACCTTATTTTTCAGCCGAGTCTGGACTTTTTTCACTAAAGCCGGACTGAGCGCACCAAATCTGTGCAAAGAATATAAAAACCACCTAAGGCGCAATGCTTAGGTGGTTTTTTTGCATACGCAACAGCTGAATAAAGCTGCAGTTGCTGGCTGGTCGTCTCCGCCCTATTACTAGCCGTTGAGGTTATCGAATGCGCGACAGTGCTGACTAACAAGCCTCAACAGTACCACTTCTGACTGACATCAGTACCACCAAACAATAACGCCATAGCAGACTTCATCGCTCGCATAAAGATAGTTCTGAATCACTCGACATCATTTATAAAGATTAATATCCGCATTATCCCACCCACTATTCAACTTTTCACACCTCGCACACATCAACGACCCTTATTAAAGGACGCACAATAAATCGAAAGGTGCCAAAGATCGATTCGACCAGTAATTCTAGCGACGAACGGTCTAATCAGAAAAAATATTGCTATAGCGTATAATGTAGAATATACGCTCAATTGGTTATCAGCAATTTATGATTCCTGGAGCTATGAGTGATGCTCATTTACGACCCAATAGAGAAAGCAGTAAGGACTTGGTCTCATGCCGAAATTGAAGGCCCCTGTTTCATCGCCACTATAACCTCACTTGAGAGTGGAGAAACTAACCGCGCGGCGTTACTCCGATGTGCTTACTCGCTGCACCAATACTTATTGGTGGTGAAAGGCGTCGAAATCAAACACATCCATATGATGTGCCCACCTTCGATCAGCGGAAAAAGCCAATGGATTATGGAAGAACTCGTAAGCGTAATTAGCTACAACGGGCTGGGGTTACCGGAAGGTAGTGTTGTCTATCGGACAAAAGAGTCTGTTTACAAAATTGGCGAATTTGATCTAAGACAAAAAAAGAAGTCGCGAGTTCTCTACTCTTCAGAGCAACTTCAGGGGCACATATCCGAGGCATTGCCCCACCCAGCAGGACGGACGACCACAGAACTCTTCGGGCAGATTGGTTGATCGCCCAATCAGAAAGCTCTCTGGGACGGATTTTTCCCCACTTCGCAAGGCGCGCCAGTAAAAATCTCTATAGCGTATAGAGATTTTTACTCAAGCAGGGCTTTATAGTTCCTTTTGCGGACAAGCAAATGGAACTCAAACAATCATTTGGCGAAACGGTCAGATCTATTCGGCGGAGCAAAGGTCTTGCCCAAGGAGAGATAGGAACAAATCAAGGCTTTATTAGTGAGCTTGAGAGTGGACTAAAGGCCCCTACGCTACCAAAAATTGCCGAGCTTGCTAAAAAACTAGGGCTCCATCCAATTACACTTCTTACTGCCACATATGAAAACATGGGACCAGAAAATTCCGATGAATTATTGGCAAAAGTCACCTCAGAACTTGAGCAGTTAAAACGGCTAAAATCCAAAATACTCAAGTAGCCTGACAAAAGTTTACTTGATCGCTCCTTATCCCCCCAAAACGCCTTCTAAACAATTCCACTACCCGAAAATAGTTGACCTATTTTTTTCAATAACCACTACCAGCAGAGCATCTCTTCGACGTTTCTAATCAACAGATAGGGCATCTGCCTACAAAACTCACCGCCTTATGTCGCCCGCCAGCCGACCAATCGGCTCTAGAGCCGCTCCAGGCAGCAGAACAACATCCAAAAAACGGTGGGCCTTATGAGTTCTGTTGGCCAGCAACAGCCTTGCTTCAGCTGTATAACGCTCCTTCAATAGCCACTTTTCAGTTTTAACTTTACGTTTTCCTTTCATAATCGCCTCTTAGATTAAAGGGAAGTAGAAGGCAAAAAAATTTAGCCAGTTTTGAAGCTGGCTATATTAATCTCCTACCAGAGTGGTAATCACCGCTCTTCGAAAACTGCGCCTTAACGCGATCGAAATACCTCTTCCATCCCATCAAGGATATTCCTAATCAGGTATTCGCTTTCAGGCCACTCTCCGACCAGTTGCTCAATCCTACGCGACGGATTTGCTACTGCCTCAGCCGTTTGATCGGAGCTACGGTCACGTCGAGAAATTTGCATATTTTTGCTCAAGCGTACAGCATTTCCCTTATCAATCCGGGTGATATGTGTGAAATGCACGTCAACGCGCTCACTCCCGTATTTGAGAGTAAATCCGCGATTTTTGCGGGCCTCATTATCCTACGACCGAGCAGGTTTAGGCTCATGTGGGTGTTGTATGTGCCGGGAACCACATCCCCCATAACAACATTTATTTTCTCTCCATCGAATCAGCCGCTACTTCAATTCGAAGTTGGCTCTACCGGAGAAAGTCGATGTTGACCGAAAAAGCAAAAACCTTCGTTTACGAATGGAAACACAGTACAGATGAGCTAGCCGGCATCCTGACTGGCGAAGACAAGTCCGTAACACTGAATGACTTACGGGCCCTGTACACCAAGACACTCGCTGAAAATCTACCACCTGCCGGTGTGACCTTCGAAGACGTCGTCATCGGTGGATTCCTTGGCAGGTTGCAATTCCGGCGACCATCAAAACTGACGCCATTTTGGTTTACATCCACGGAGGCGCCTATATCCTCGGAGGGCCAGCGGGATATCACGGCATCAGCGGTAACTTCGCATCCTTGCTGGGTGCCAAAGTATTCATGCCGGACAATCGCTTAGCGCCAGAGCATCCTTTCCCAGCAGCGATTGATGATTCGCTCGCGTTCTACAAAGGCTTGCTTGATCAGGGTTACGCGGCCAATAAAACCCTGATTGCTGGCGAATCCGCTGGCGGCGCAATGACCGTAACGGTCATGGTTGCGGCGCGTAATGCCGGGTTGCCGCTGCCAGCTGGTGGCGTGAGCATTTCACCTTGGGCGAACCTCGAACACACGGGCATTTCGAAAGGCCACCTGGAACCGTGATTGAAAGGGATGTGGCCGGCTATGGAATGGTCAGTGAGGCTGATCTTTTCAGGCCTTCCGATAGCGTCGTGGTTTTGATGTCAGAGGAAACCATCGAGAACGATGGATGCCAGTTCGTTAAACTGTCTTTACCCGAAGACTATTTGCGCTCAGCTCGAGGGACGCGAGAGCTTTCAATAACACTGGCCTACTCGCCAGTGGTCCGGACTACCCGGTTCGAGTATTTGGCTACCCGAATTTATTACCGTTTGGTCATAGGCAACTCGCTGGAGGAGGTATAGAAACACTTCAGCCAAGAAATAAAAAAGACGACGGAGGTACTCAAGGAAGCCAGGGACACCAATCGCGACATCTCCGCCCAGATGAGAAACCACGGTACGGTCCAATCGTCTCGCTGGACGTTCCAACAAGGCAACCCGGCGAGAAGTGGTTTGTGGTCGTAGTCCGGCAGGATCGTGACTGGAATCCCTCGGCGGCAGAAAAGGAGCAGTACTCGCTGGTGATTACGGTGGCCGACCGCGACAACGAACGTAAGCCTTCGGCAATGTCATCTAGTCAGCTACGTAGACTTTGAGAGGGTGTCCGACTATGCGGACACCATCTCTAGCTAACTAGGTGTCTGGGCTTATCGATATTTCGGGTGCGTGGCCGACTGGAAAGTTTATCGAACGGGCAATGAAGCATTTCTCATGAGCCATTTTGTGCAGCGTCTGAGCTTTTGCGATCTCAGACCCCGATGCCAGAATCACTTTCGGCCCCAAAACAACTGAGGTGAACTGACCAGCGCCGTCGCTCTCCTCGACCATTGTTCCTTGAGCATTGTCCTCGTAGGCCACCACAACGATCCCGGCCTCAGCACAAAGGCCAAGGTACCAAAGCTTTTGGCACGCAGATAAGGACGCCAAGAGCAATTCCTCGGGGTTCCAGCGTGTTGGGTCTCCTCGAAAACTGGGATCGGACGACCCCTCAATTGGTATTTTGCCGTTAGCTGCGATTACGTGCGCCCGGCTGTAACCCCGATAAGATGACGTTCCTGTTCCGTTGTTGCCGGCCCAAGTTACCTGGACTTCGTACTCGTGCGTTTTATCTACCGTTGATCCCTCCTAGGAAAGTTTTCGAAAAGTCCGTTAAAAAGCGAACTTATTGAGCAGGCACCCATCGATGAGGTAGCAGCTCCATAATCTCACTGGCCCGCTGCGTCGGCAGGCGAGTGAGGACGTCCTTTAAATAAGCATACGGATCATGCCCGTTGAGTCGCGCCGACTGGATCAGGCTCATGATCGCCGCCGCCCGTTTGCCGCTGCGTAGTCACCCTGCAAAGAGCCAGTTTTTGCGCCCGAGTGCCCACGGCCGGATCTGGTTCTCGGCCCAATTATTGTCAATGGGTACGGCTTCGCCATCAAGGTAGCGCGACAGCGCCTTCGAGCGTTTTAGGTTGTAATCCATTGCTCTGCTGATCGCCGAACCATCGTGCACTAGATCACGCTGGGCGATCATCCAGGCATGCAGCGTATCCATCACCGATACGGCTTTTTCTTGCCGTATTTGGTACCGTAAATCCGGCTCCAGGTCGCGGATCTCACTTTCAATTTCGTACAGCAGCTGGATGTAGCGAAGAGCCTGCTCGGCCAGTTGGCTTTTGTTGGTGGCGTGCAGTTCGAAGAACGTGCGCCGCGCATGGGCCATGCAGCCGATCTCGGTCACGCCGAGTTCGAAACTGGCCTTGTAGCCACCGAAATCATCACAGACCAGCTTGCCCTTCCAGTTGCTTAATTGCATGGACTTGACCACCCATTTGCATTCGACTTGACCAGTCGTTTGCATCGGATTTGACCAGCACACTGGGTGGCCTTGACCGGCAAAAAACGGCCAAAAGCAGCCTCTCGCGATGCGGTGAAAAACATTCATTGCTGATCTCGATGTCCTCCAACTCCCAGCTTTTATCAAAGAGCGCCTTGTCGGTCCCATAGAAACGAAACATTGCAAACCAAGGTGCTCCCACTTCATGGGGACCCATTTGTCTTCCTTGCCGCAACGCGGTAGCAACTTTCCATTTTTAGCCAACCTACGAATTACCGACTAAAGTTCATAGCTGTCACCGCCATGCACAGCCACTTGGCTGGCAAGCATTGGTGTGAGTTGAACAGGGAGGTTTCAATGAACAGCGCTCTCGACCATTGCTGTGTCGGGTTTGCCCCGCATTTCAAACGCAGCGCCTTGCTTGTCGCTGTGGCCAATGTCCTGACACTGGCTGATGCCCAGGCCGCCTGTGGGCCGCTGGCCTCAGGACTCTACAACGTATCGCAAACCTGTACGCCCGCCGCCGGTGTGGATGCTTCGATCAGTACTCAATCGGGGACGAACATCACCACCACTGCCGGCTCCTCGGTACTTAGCCGGGGCAACAATGCCAATTCAACGCTGACACTCATCGGCACCACAGTCGAAAGCACGCCACCGACTGCTGCAAACGCCGTGTTCTCGAATGTCATCGGGACTACCGGCAATGCGTCCCTGAGCGTCAATGGCGGCACCAACACGGTCAACGTCGGCGGCAGCGGACTCGATGCGCTGGCCATCACCAATGCTGGAATTGGACTCTCGACGTTTTCCGTCACTTCGGGCACCACACTCAACATCCTCAATACCGTGGTCGGGAACGAACACGACGGGATCGATGTAAATGCCAGTGGCGGCGGCGTGATCAATGTTACGCACGATGGTAACGGCCAGATCACACTGCTTGGCGGCAACGGTATCTGGACCAAGTCCACCGGCAGCGGTGATACCAATGTCAGCGTTGGTGCCGGGGTCAGCATCCTGGTCAACAACGACGATGCGCTGTCCGCTGGTCCTCCCATTACCGATGACACCTTGCCGACTGCTGGCATCGGCAATCACGCCGGTGTTCATACCCGCGCGGTCAATGGCAACACCACGCTGGTGAACGCGGCGACTATCCAGGCCCTCGGCATGAACGCCTTTGGCCTATTCACAGAAGGTGGCGCCGGCAATACCCTGTTGAACAACAGCGGGACGATCAGCGCCAATGGCCTCAATGGTTTCGGTATTCGTTCTTTTTCCACCGTTGGGAGCATCGACATCGTCAATAACGGCGCAATCACCACCACGGGAGGCGGTGGGCACGGCATCTATGCCAACGATAACGTCGGTGCCACCGGCTCGATCAGCATCGAGAACAATGCGGCCATCAATGTCGGTGACACGGCCAATGCGGCAGGATCGCGAGCGATCTACATCATCAAGCGCGGTACCGGCGATGCGACGGTTACCGGCAGCGGCAATCTCACCGTGCTCGGCGGACTGAGCACCACACGCGCCTACGGCATCATCGTCAGCGCCGAGAACAACAACGTCCTTATCGATTACTCCGGCAACATCTTCGCCAGCGGTTTCGGCGCGGGTGGCATTCGGGTCGATTCGACGGGGGGCAATGTCCGGATCAACTACAGCGGCAATCGTATTGAAACGATCAACAGCAATGCCAACGGGATTTATGCGTCGACCCAGGCACCGGCAGGCACCGTGGACGTCAATGCCGGCGGCACGATCATCACGCACTCCGACGCCGGCTCGGGCGATGGCAGTGGCATTGGCTCCTTTGGCATCCAGGCGCTGACCCTGGGTGGGAACGTTGGCGTCACGTTCACCGGGCCGCTGATTGACGTCAATGGCCAGGGCGCGGCGATTCTGGCGGGCAACGCATTCAACGCCGGCACCGGGACAGGCACCCTGAGTGTCAGCAACAGCGGTCAACTGATCGCTCGCGGCGATCAGCAGCGCGGGATCCGCACCTTGTCCGTCAGTGGTGCGCAAACCATCGTCAATACCGGGCCGATTCAGACGCTCGGTGCCAGCAACGGTCAGGGGATTCTCGCTGAAGCATCCGGCGCGGCCGATCTCTCGGTCAGCAACACTGGGGCGATTTCCACCAAGGGCACGGGTTCGTCGGCAATCGATGCATTGACCGAGGGCGGCGTGGCCAGCGTCAGCAACAGCGCGACCCTTCAAGGTGGCCGGGCAGACAGCAGCGGCGTGACCTTGGGCGGTGCCACCCAGACATTGAGCAACTCGGGAGTGATCGGCGCGCTCAGCGATTCCGCGGTGCGTGCCGATGCAACCACGCCTGGGACTAATTTCACACTGGACAACACCGGGCAGATGACGGGCTCGGTCAACGCCGTCAGTGCCGCCAGCATCGTCAGCAACAGCGGCACCTGGATCTTGCGCGATTTCGCCGACAGCACCGGCAGCGGCAGCCGGGATACCTGGAGTGTCGCGACCAGCAACCTGGGGTCGTCCGGCACCAACAGCATCGACAACAGCGGCGTCATTCGCCTGGCAGCACAACCCGCTACAGGCATCGCCAGTTTCAGTACCAGCGGTGCCTACCTGCCCTTGGGTCAAACGGTTAACACACCGACGCTGGGCGGCCCGGTGCAGGGGCAATTGCTCGGCGTGAACAGCTTCACCAACAGCGGCACCCTGGACCTTGCCGACGGCAGCAACACCGTGGGCAATGTGCTGCTGATCAGCGGCGCGACCACCGCCGGCACCGATGGCGGCGGCGTGTTCGTGTCCAATGGCGGCAGCCTGCTGCTCAACACCACTTTGAACGGCGGCGGCGTCAACAGCCGCTCCGACATGCTCGTGGTGGACTCGACCACGACCGGCAGCGGTGGCGCCACCGGGGTCGCTGTGCGCAATGTGGGCGGGCTGGGCGAACTGACCGAGGGCAACGGGATTGCGGTGGTTGAACTGCTGAATAAATCGGACGGTGCAAGTGACCCCAATGCCTTCCGCCTGGCCCGCCGGGTGGTCGCCGGACCGTATGAATATCGCCTGCAACAAGGCGCCGAGGATGGCAGCGCCCAGGACACCTGGTTCCTGCGTTCGGACGAGTTGCCAGGCCCTGATCCCGATCCATCCCCTGCGCGCGTACCCAATTTCCGTCCAGAAGTCTCTTTGTACGGCGCGCTCCCGGCGCTGGCCCTGGTGTACGGCCGGACGATGGTCGACACATTGCACGAACGGGTCGGCGAAGAGCGCCTAAACGGCAGTGATCCTTTGCCCAAGGAAGACGAGTCCACTCTGGCTCCGTCCATGGGCTGGGGCAGAGTGATCTACCGCAGCGGCAAGCAGGATGGCGATCGCAAAAACGCCTTGGGCAACACGCCCGAGTACAACTACGACCTGACCGCCTTTCAGGTCGGCACCGACCTCTACCGCAAGACCCGAACCGATGGCAGTCATGAACAGGCCGGTATATCGCTCTCGGCCGGCACCATCGATGCTGGCGTCAGCCATTACACCCGCCGTCCCGCCGGCGAAGACACCTTGCGCGCTTACGGCGTCGGCGCGTACTGGACGCACTTCGGCCCGTCGGGCTGGTATCTGGACGGCGTGGTGCAGGTCAACCGCTTCGACATCGAGGCCAAGCCCAATGACCTGGACACACTGAAAACCCGCGGCTGGGGGTACACCGCCTCGTTGGAAAACGGCTACCCCTACGAGTTCGACAAAGACTGGTACATCGAACCTCAGATACAGGCCATCTACAGCTACGTCGATCTGGACAGCAGCGACGACGTTGGCGCCAACGTTCGTTTCAGGGATGTGGATTCACTGATCGGGCGGCTTGGCGTGCGCATTGCCAAGGATTGGGATACCGAAGGCGTGGACAAGAGCGAACGGCGGACCAATGCGTGGGTGCGCCCCAGTGTCTGGCATGAGTTCAAGGGGCAACCTAAAACCGAGTTCTCCTCCGAGTCGGGTTACGTGCCGTTCGAGGCGGACATCCAGGGCACCTGGGGTGAGGTGAACCTAGGGGTGGATTACCAGGCCAACCGACGCACCACTTTTACCGCCTCGGCGGGGTATCGCCAGGGGTTCGATGGTGATAGTCATGGGTATGACGCGATGCTGGGTTTCAAAATCAACTTTTAGAGGCAGCGGGTGATCACCGCCTTTGGTGACATGCAGTCATGGCAAAGGTTTATCTGCATGTACTATTGCACATCTCAAAGCATCTTCGACAATCGGCCAAAAGCGGACGTTCTTTTTAGCGCGCGCAGACTCAGACTATAGTATCGAAATCAACAAACCTTTTCGAAAAAGTCTCTCGGCAAACTGAAAGGATTCGTATGAAGCAGAAAACTATTTTCAATGTTCTCGCGTGCACCCCCTTCACATTCATGGCGGGTGCATATGCCGATGAGGTTTCCACCAAGCCAAGCGCAACGCCAGTGACGGTTGATAACTTCGTTAGGGCTGAGTCAGACCTGTACATCGGTTCACTGGCAAAACAGGGTGGCCTCGGCAAGCTACTTCATCGTCGTGAAGCGGCCGACATTGGGCACCAGACTGTTATACGGCTCAATCGAGACACGCTCTACACCTCAGGGGTTTTCGACCTCGATGCCGGACCGGTAACAATTACTTTACCCGACTCAGGTAAGCGCTTCATGGCGTTGCAAATCATTAGCGAGGACCACTACACCCCGAATGTATTCTACGGCGCTGGTACGCAAACCCTGACCCGCGAAAACATTGGCACCCGTTATGTTGTCACCGCCATCCGTACGCTGGTTGACCCTAATAACCCGGATGACGTCAAACAAGTTCACGCGTTACAGGATGCTGTCAGCGTAAGCCAAAAGAATTCCGGCACGCTGGAGCTGCCATTATGGGATACCGCCAGCCAGAAAAAAGTCCGCGATGCACTACTGGTGCTGGCTTCGACTATTCCCGACTTTAAGAAGGCGTTTGGCACTCAGACTGAGGTTGATCCTGTACGCCACTTGTTGGGGTCTGCTGCTGCCTGGGGCGGTAACCCGGACAAGGACGCTACCTACTTGAACGTAACTCCGGCCAACAACGACGGGAAAACCGCGTATCGCCTCACGGTAAAAGATGTTCCTGTCGATGGCTTTTGGTCCGTAAGCCTCTACAACGCTGAAGGATACTTTGAAAAGAACTCTGCCAATGCGTACACGCTGAACAATCTAACGTCGAAAAAATCCGATGATGGTTCGATCACGATTCAGTTCGGTGGGTGCAACTCGCAGACCACCAATTGCCTGCCGACCATGAAAGGCTGGAATTACACCGTGCGATTGTATCGGCCAAAAACGGAAGTTCTCAGCGGCGCGTGGAAGTTCCCCGACGCTAACCCGGTCAACTGAATCCGCCGTTACGGTTGGATGCGAGTAGCCGCTAAAAACCTTAGCTGTCATTCCCGAAGGGCAGCTAAGGGTCGACTTCTGCCAGTCAGGGCCACCCAGTGTGCTGGTCAAATCCGATGCAAACGACTGGTCAAGTCGAATGCAAATGAGTGGGCAAGTGCAATGCAAATGGGTGGTCAGGTGGAGTGTAATTACCCACCAGTCTTGCAGGAAGTTGCGGGCGTGCTCATCAGCCCGGCTGGGGCTGAAGTCGTAAACGACTGCCGCTGTTCCGCAGAACTGGCTGGTGGCGTAGGCCCAGACATAGGCGCGATGGGTTTTCTTCGCGCCTGGGGTGAGCATCTGTACCGGCGTTTCGTCAGCGTGAATGACCTGCTGCCCAATCACCACCTCGCGCAGCGCATCTACCAGAGGCTGCAATTGCACACCGCTCACGCCAACCCATTGGGCCAAGGTTGAACGTGGGATGGCCATACCGGCTCGACCAAAAATCGATTCCTGACGGTAAAGAGGCAAATGGTCGGCATACTTCGCGATCATGACGTGGGCTAGCAACCCTGCGTTCGGGATACCCTTGTCGATGACTTGTGCCGGCACCGGCGCCTGGATCAGTGTTTCGCAGTCATCACAGACCCCTTTGCCACGGACATGGCGCTCGACAGTAAAAACGCCAGGCGTGTAGTCCAGTTTTTCGCTGACGTCTTCACCGATACGCTTGAGTGCGCAGCCACATGGGCAGTTAGTATTGTCCGGTTCGCGATGGATCAACGCGCGAGGAAACTCCGGCGGCAACGCCGTGCGTTTAGGCTTTTGCTTTGTCTCCGTCGCAGTTGAAGGTGTTTGCAATGCCTGAAGCTCAGCCTCAATCGCCGCGATATCGGTATCGATCAGATCGTCCAGCAAGCTGGCCTGTTGCGGATTTAACTGTTCGCTGCGCTTGGCAAACTTCAACCGCTTAAGCTGCGCCGATCTCGTGGGTCAGTTTCTCGATAACCGTTTGGTCGCGGTGGATCTTTTTGCCCATTGTCTCGACTGTCTGATCGAGACTTTCCACACGCTCCATCAAGTGCGCTGCCAGAGCGCGCAGTTGTTCAGGAGTTAAGTGGTCGAGATTGGGGAGCGAAGTCATGCCGCCGATTTTGCCAGAGCGGGCGAAAACCGACGACCGGCTGATTGGACAATTGCACGGTCAGGTGGGACGTGGCAGAGATTACAGGATGGAAATCGCGTTGCCTGGCCCCACTCTTTGCCAAGGCAGACCCAGCACCAGGGCATGCAGTTGCTCGGCGGCCAACTCTAGCTGCGAACCGTGCCGACAACCGGGCCAGAAGAACTTTCCCTGATGCAGGCGGCGGGCCGCCAGCCAGATACCCAGCCCATCGTGCACCAGCACTTTAAGATAAGCGTGCGTTCGGCGAATGACCTCAAGCACTGGAAGGGCTGATGCGTTGGTTCGAGCAATGATCGAAAGCTCCGGATCAACGCGTGCCTCCAGTGCAACACGCACGTGCCTATACCCTCTTCAGTGCTGATGAGGTCTGTTGACACCCGAATTGAGCCGGAAGAAGGGTGTCTTCAATCGTGAGTGCCGCTATTCCTGCGCGCTCCAACTCCTGAACTGTGCGCATGACATTAAGTGCATTTCCGTAACCGTGATCGGCGTCAGCGATGAAAGGCAACTGCGCAACACGACCTATTCTGGCCGCTTGTTCGACAAACTCAGACAGGGTAATGAGTGCGAAGACTGGTGCAGCTAGAACCTGAAGAGATGCAACTGATCCATCCAAAATACCCACTTCAAATCCGAGATCGGCGGCGATGCGTGCTGACATCGGATCAAAGACTGAAGCGGCCTGGAAACAGTTACTGGATGCCAACAGTTCGCGAAATGAACGGCGTAATGCTTGGTGGGAAACTCTGGGCATGATCGACCCTGTCCTTGACGTCGTCTGGGTGACTATTATGAAAAAAGCTGCAGATCCCCCCAGCTTTGGCTAGAAAATTCAGTCCCGCCAAGCTGGTACAAGGGGCAAAGTGCTTTGAGCTAAATGTCACCAAAGCGTATAGGCGTAGTTTATGTAAAAACGGGTTTGGTCCTGATCCTGCGCTGTAGTTGTTGGGAGTCCGGTACGATAGTTTGCGCGACGTAGAGAAAAGCCTAGTCCTTTTAGTGAACCGCTTTGGAGAGTGTAGTCCAACCGATAGTCGCTCTCCCATTCGCTATATTGTCCAGTCGTAGCATTGCCAACTCCTCGGATATCCTGATCTTTGACGTACGTCCATTGAGCTTTACTCAATACATCATCTATGTAAAAAAATTGTCAGTGGCGATTTTATCGGCACGTCAGCAGGTGTGGATTTCGCGTAGGAGCGCGGTTTTCACTTCGGTTTTGAGTAACCTGCCGCGCTCAAAAACGTTTTTACACAGCCTCGGCCAAAAGCAATTCGCCGTCGCAAGTGCCGAGCAATCTGGATTACATCGACTTGACCGATACGACTTCCACGTAGCGGAATTTCTTTCTGGCTACTTTTGTGGCTTCCTGTTCCGCCAGTAGGGTACTCAGGGTGTCGGCCTCATGTACGATCTCAAACGTCTTGCCTTCAAACTCGTTGCTCACCCGCAGAGTAACCCGGAGCCTCGGGGTGAAAGTCTTGGAGGCCCTCTTTTTTACAACCTTCGATATTGGCGTGGCAATAACATCCGCTTGGAGCTCTGTCGAGTAATCAGGGCGCTCGGACGCAGCTATTGGAGCGTTGCCGAACAACGCCTTACGCATCTCTTCTTCGGTCAATTCTTTGCTCATATTAATTCTCGGAGCTCGCTAAAAACTGCGGAATTCTATCAGCTCGTCCAGACCAGGAAGTGCCTAGTATAGAACTGTGCGTGGAAAACGAAGTCCCTGTGTGTCCAATACTTCCTAGCTCGATTAGGTAAACTGGCATCATCGATGGTCGTCGGACTCAGCAATCCTTGAACCTCCACAGAAAGCAGGTCCTTCCATGAAAACTGTTCAACTAGCAAATAGCTCACCGCGAAAATAAAGGGAAGCTAATCAGTCAGAAGTCGCCACTGCGCTTGCGAGACATCTGGGGCATCCGTATCAGACTGGAGCTTGCTGCGAGGAACAGGGATCTCGCACTCTTCGATCTGGCGATCGATAGCAAGGTGGAAGCATTGCGACCTGACCAAGCTGGGAGTTAAGCGATGTTCACCGCCATTATCCGTTCAGCCTCAGCTTCCATCCAAACCGCTGTGCTATACGTTTGAGTGAAGTTATAGAGAGCAGATACGCATCCCCCGTCGCGTCGGCACGACAGCGAGGTTGGTGTCCTAACCAGAGCCCATTCGGTATTACAAGGATCGGTGATTAAGCCAGTAAAAACCTTGCAGGATTGATTTTGGATTTGGTTAAAGCGCTGAGGATTGATGCGTCTCTCCGCGAGCCCGCATAGCAAGCCCGAAATAAAAATGACGTCTCATAAAGGAGGCAAGCTCTCCAGCCAAAGGTGAAAAGCATGACTCCGTTTGATTAGAAACCAGGGCACGGGTCATGTGTTGTCTAAAGTTATGGGCTCATAAAGAGGCCTATCGAAGTTGCACGTCGCATCAGCCTCCCGAGCCCAGCGCGGCAAGGGCATTCCGACATCATGGTGCCAAATCATTCGTGAAGCATCTCGGCGGACTGGGTCTAATAACATTCGCCCTAGCTCCGCTAACTCGCCTCCCGTACGTTTACCTCTCGTCGCCCAGCTGCGCAACCGTCGACTGTACAATTGCACGTTGTACTCCATGGCAAACCCATTACCACCAAATGTTTGATGCACAGTTGTCGCGACTAATCTTGACGCTTCGACGGCTTTTGCTCGCGCCATTATGGCGAACTCTGTTGCGGGAGCACCGTCACCGCCCGCCGTTTCTAGCGCAGTGAAAGCCGCTTTACGAATCAATAACTCAGCGGAGTCCAAAATGACGGCAGCATTGACCAAACGATGGGCAACGCCTTGATAGCTACCGATTCGTTTGCCGAACTGCTCGCGCTCACGCGCGTAATTCAAGCCATATTCTAGAAGCTCCTGGCCTGCGCCTGTCATTTTGGCCGCTTGAATCAACGACGCGTACCGGTAAATCCGGTCACCCAAGGCGCAATCACCGATTTTTTCGCCCGTCTCAGGACTGGAGTGATGCTCAACGAGAAAATCACCCGCAGAAGAACGCTTGGCGACACCAGTAAGAGGCTCGAGATATACCCCATCATCGCGTCGAATCGCGACGCTTCTAACATCCGCAGGGACTGGCCCCTCGAATCCGTAAGACACTCCGGAAATACCTGTCAGGGCAAGTATGGGTATGGTCTCTACATACGATGTGGGCGCAAGTGCCCTTCCTAACTCATAAGCAATGCGCACGAAAAGCTCTGGGTCAGCCTGCAAATCGTCCAGACCGAACGCGCTGAGCTCTTCCTGCAAGCCCGGCAATATTCCATTTGTTTCTTCTGCCGTACGCACCAATTCAGGACTGCTTTGCTTAACCAGAAGCTTGCGCAGCGTTCCGCCAATTTCTTCGACCTCTTCACTCCAACGCTCATCTAACATCGTTTAATTACTCCGCGGTAGCGCTAACTGGCGATTGGCAACGATATTGCGTTGAACCTCGCTGGTACCTCCGATCACCGTCAGCACGGTAGCAACACGCAGTTGCTGTTCCAAATCGGATGCAAGCACGTCTTCACTTTCAGGGTACAACGTCGAATGCCCAAGCAACTCCGTCGCCCATTCAATGAAACGCTGTGCCAATTCAGATCCATAAACCTTGCTCATCGGACCGATGCCTGACGTGTCCTCGCCCCTCGCAGCGGCTAGACCCACTCGAAGATAAAGCAACCGATCGGCCTCCAAATCCATGACGAACCGTCCTAAAACTTCGAGATCTGATTCGGATAGCTCATCAGCCTTACCGGCAAGACGGTGAATCAGACGAGCGCAGAGAAGCCGGGTTTCGGTACCGCCGAAACTCATTGCTCGCTCCTCATCAAGATTTCCCGTGATGACATGCCAGCCTTGATGCTCCTCACCTACCAAATTGGCGGCGGGAACTCGAACGTCGTCATAAAACACCGCATTAACCCGCCAGCCTCCCAATACTCGGACGGGCTGGATGGTGATACCGGGAGAACTAAGATCGACCAGTAATAGCGACAGCCCACGGTGACGACTCTGTTCAGGATCAGTGCGAACCAGCAAGCTGCACCAATTGGAAATGTGAGCGGAAGATGTCCAGAGCTTGGCACCATTGACTATGTAGTGATCGCCATCTCGCACCGCGCGAGTTTTCAAAGAAAGCAAATCGCTCCCGGCACCTGGCTCGGACAATCCCTGGCAATAGGTCCAGTTACCGGCCACAACATGAGGCAGGTGCTCGGCAATCTGCGCGGGCGATCCGTTGCGCAAGAGCATCCCTCCGCCACGTTGATTGGTGGTCAACCCATAGCCTGGGAATCCTTGGCATTCAAGCTCTTCAGCCATCAAAAATTGCTGATCGACTCGGGCAGCCTGACCATAAGGCGATGGCCAAGTCAGACCAATCAAACCTTGCTCCGCCAATTGGCGGTGAAAAGTCATCGAGTAGCGTTCGATTTCCAGCGACTCAACCTCCTCGCGCATGGCTTTCATTTCAGGCCAGCCATAACTATCGGCGAGGGCTCGCATCCGATCGCGGTATAGGTTTTCCTCGTCACCAGGGCGAAAATTCATACCGCCTCCATAAATGGTTTAATTAGTTAACCTAGATACATTATCGCGTTCGCCGCGTCTTTGTAAGAGGGTGATAGGAAATACTGCGGATGATGCAACCGTACCAGCAAGCGCATTTTGATAGCTAAGGTTGACAAACATAGATATCTAGGTTGACTATCTTGGCAAATACATCGTTAGCAACCCGAATCCGCCGCTCCAGGGAAGCTGAAGACTGACAACAATAGACCCACGGAAAAAACATCGATGGCCCGAGTTACCTTTGTCGATCACGCAGGTAGACCCCACGAAGTCGAGGCCGATAATGGTGACACCTTGATGAAGGCGGCTGTAGTCAACAGCGTGCAGGGGCTCGCGGCGGAATGTGGCGGCTGCCTAAGTTGTGCAACATGCCATGCCTATGTGGATGAAGAATGGGTGAACCGTGTCCCTGCCCCGTCGCATGAAGAGCTGGCGATGATTCAGTGCGCGGTCGATGCACGGCCCAATAGTCGCTTGACCTGCCAGATCATTGTGACGCACGAGTTGGACGGGCTGGTTCTTCATCTACCTGCGTCTCAATACTGATGACCAGCCTTTAGGCGGGCTGAACGCCAAGGCGTCCGGCGCCGCGGGAGCACCTCGGTGAACAGAGCTTCCGAACCGCTGTTTCCCAACAAGCCATTGGAAACAAACATTTTTCGGCTCACTCTGTTGAGCAAGAAAATTTAACATGGACTAATTGAAGGAGCTTCGCTATGTCGCAATCTCTGGCCGGCCTCCGGGTGCTGGAAATGGGTCGTATCGTTTCGGCCCCCTGGTGCGGACAAACCTTGGGCGACTTGGGCGCTGATGTTATCAAAATCGAACGTCCCGGCTGCGGCGATGACATGCGCAGCTACGGCCCGTCCTACGCTGTAGACGCAAATGGGCAACAAACTGCTGAGTCTGGACATTACATATGCTCGAACCGTAACAAGCGCTCGGTGACCGTGGATATTTCCAAGCCTGAGGGACAGGACATCATCCGTAGACTGGCAACGGAATCCGATGTTTTGGTTGAGAATTATAAGGTCGGTGATTTAGCGCGTTACGGTCTTGATTACGAAACCCTGCGCAGTCTCAATCCAGACCTTATCTACTGTTCCATTACCGGTTTTGGTCAGAGCGGCCCATACTCGAAGCGCCCTGGATATGATGCCGCGTTCCAAGGCATGAGCGGCATGATGGCAGTTACAGGAGAACCGGATGGCGGCCCCCAGAGGGTCGGCGTGTTCATCATTGACGAAATGACTGGCCTGTATGCAACCGTAGCAATCCTCGCGGCGTTGCGCCATCGAGATGCTGGCGGCGGCGGGCAATACATCGATCTCGCCCTCTTGGACGTTGGAATCGCTGCTATGGCTCCTCGCACCATAGAATGGACACTGGAGGGCAAAATTCCTGAGCGCTTGGGTACGAAGTCTCCAGGCTCGGCGCCAGCGCAGGTGTTTCAGTGTGCGGATGGATATTTAAATATTCAGGCCGGAGCCGAGGAGCATTACCGGAAGCTCTGTGACGCGCTCGGCTTGGAGGAGCTCAAAGAGGATCCGCGCTTCGCCGTACGTAAGAATCGGGTCATTCATCAGGACTTATTAGTTTCAATACTTCAAGAAGAAATCAAACAGCGCCCGGCCAAGGAATTATCCGATGATCTGGTCGCCCGGGGCGTGGTGGTTGCGCCAATCTATCGGGCCGATGAGGTGGTCAACGATGCCCAAGTAATCCATCGAGAGCTGTTTTTTGACGTCCCCCATCCGACTGTAGGTAAAGTGCCTCTTGTCGCGAGCCCAATGCGAATGTCGAAAACACCAGTCGACAAATTCGTTGCTCCACCGACCGTAGGTCAACATACTCAACAGGTCTTAGGCGACATGCTGGGCTACACTGAAACAGACATCGCTCGGCTACGAACATCTGGAGCCATCTAAATAAAACAGCTTTGCCGCAGGGAAGACTGCGGCAGACTTAGTTGGCCATGGCCCATCGCTGTCTCTGTTATTAATATTGATATGTACCAAAGCGCTGCTGCTTCTCAATCAGCGTAAAGCCTCGAATCATCTTCTCTAAGTGCAGTTCGTCATGCTTGCGAAGCGTTCGGCGCTGACCCAGATCTACATAATGCGGCCCTATTGAGACTGCGCACCTTTATCATCCGCTGTGGACTGCGGAAGCCTTCCCCCCGCCCCGAATTGTGAATACGCAAACCTCGAGCTGACCTGATCCTACCTTTTGCTCTCATGGTTTACATCTTAGAAATGGAGTGCTCCAACCCTGCGCGCTACTTTGCTGCAGGGCCTCGTCCATTTTCCTCATGAGCAATGATCAATAAGGGTGAAAGGATCTCTTCGTCTCCGTTCATTGGGACGGGGCAGAGGATTGGCCGGAGCACCGGCCGCAGAGCGGAGGCCATTGCTTCCTCCAACGCTGAGCCGAATCATGACGGTATAGCGCCTCACCAAGCCCTTCAAGGGGCGATCTCTTAAAAAGCATAAGCACACCTAGCATACTAGGTAATATATGTTTATATTTTATGGAAGCTAAGCATTCCTAGCCCTATAAGGCTTCGCCCGCCCATCACACAAACAAGAGAGAGCCAAGCAATGCCTGACATCACGATAGAGGAACGACTCGAACTCCGTGACGCCCTGAGGAAAATTCTTGGTAGGGTTTGGCCAGCGGAGCATGCCGTTTCCAAGGCTCAAAACCCAGAGGATCTGAATGTCCTCTGGCGTGAGCTATGCGAAAATGGGATTGCTGGCATGCAATCTCCCCAAGACCTCGCCATGGTCATGAATGAATGCGGGAGGGCTGCTGCTCCCGTTCCGATCATTGGCGCGGCGATTGCCACGCGACTGCTAACACCTGAGGAAATTGAGGCAATTGAAGTTGGTGACATGCGCCTTGCTGTGGCATTCGGAGCGCTCGACGCTATCCCCCAGACACACACGTTGCGTATTGAGGCTGAAACCGCAAGTGCGGTACTGTCCGGCATTGAGGACTGGTCAATCGCTACTCACCTTCTGGCCTTTTCCGATGATGGACTAAGTGCTGTGCTGATTGCTAAGCATGCTGAGGGCATTTCAACCGAGGTCACCCCTGGTTTCGCTGTGCCAGCCCTCGTTACAGTTTCTTTGAACAACGCCAAGTGCCGGCGGCTCACGGTAAGTCCCGAAGCAGTCAATCAGGTCACGCTGCTGGCGCGTATGCTGCTATGCGCCCGATCCAGCGGTGCCGCTCGCCGCGGCCTCGAGCTGGCCGTCGATTATGCCAAGCTTAGAGAGCAGTTCGGACAAGCCATCGGACGCTTTCAGGCTATCCAGCACAAACTAGCCGACTGTGCCGTAACCTTGGACATCTGCGAACTTATGACCGAGAGCAGCGCCACGGCCATAGACGGTGGCGCAGGCAGTTTTGAGACATCAGCGCTTGTCGCCTTAGCGAGCCCTGGTTTACGAAAGGTTGTTTTAGAGTTGCATCATGCATTCGGTGCAATCGGGTATGCCGAAGAACACGAGCTTCCTCGGCATTTCCGCCGAATCCATGCAGACATGATGCGTTTGGGAAGCGCCCCTGCTGCTCGTCAATATCTGGGTAAACGTTTGTTGGAAAATCCCCAGCCTTTTCCCCCACTACATTCCCACCCCGGCGCAGACCGTTTACGTGAAGAAGTTAAGTCGTGGCTAAGCGAGCACTGGAACAAGGAGCAGCAACAGGCCTCGCGTCAGCGTCCATTTGCCGAGCGAGAAGCAGACCCGAGCTTTATACGCTCTCTTGGGCAAAAAAATTGGCTAACCGTGAACTGGCCTAAGTCGCATGGCGGGATGGGTTTGTCGCCACTGGAACAACTGGCGTTTGTGGAAGAAATCAACGGTTCAGGTGCCCCTGTGTCACTTGCCTCGGCTGGAAGTTGGCTTATTGCGCCTGCACTCATCAAATTTGGTACGCAGGCGCAAACCGATGAATTTCTGCCCCTGATTGCAAGCGGTGAAGCACGCTTCTGTCTAGGCTACAGTGAGCCTCAGGCTGGTTCTGATCTGGCGTCCCTGCGCACCCGGGCGATCCGAGATGGGGACGATTATGTAATCACCGGTCAAAAGCTTTGGACTACCCTGGCAGAAACCGCGACCCATGTCTTTCTAGCCGCCCGAACCGATCAAGATGCGAAACCTAAGCATGCCGGGATCAGTTTGTTCATCGTCCCAATGAACACGCCCGGAATCAGCATCTATCCTGGAATGGCTCTATATGGTCGGACATTCTCCACAGTGTTCTATGACGAAGTTCGTGTACCCGCCAGTAACCTGATTGGTGAGCTGAATGGCGGATGGGGCGTGTTGACCTCGGCTCTCGCATCGGAGCGTGTATTGATGGGAGGTAGCGTGGCACGGCTCAAGGCACTGCTGGAAAGCATTGCCAAAGCCTTGCCCCATCGTGGAGACGACCCGGTCACCATTGATCGCCTAGGTGGACTCGCGGCAGATCTTCAGGCGGCCCGGCTTCTTGCCATGCGATCCGTACAACTGTTGGAAAAAGGTATACCCGCGATGGTGGAAGGTGCCATTAGCAAATTATTCACCGGCGAGTATGCCGAACGGCTCGGCGAACAGGCGCTGGAATTGTTCGGTCTCAATGCCACCTTTTCCGAAGAGAGTTCTGCCGCCCCCCTCGAGGGAGCGATCGAACAACACGTACGCGTTTCAATCATGGCGGTGATCGGCGGTGGCACAGCGGAAATTCAGCGCACTCTGATTGCCCAACGAGGACTAGGTCTACCTCGGTGAAATGGGTGCACGGCGCGCTGAATAAACGCGCCGTGCATCCTGTCAGCGGCCAGACCAGACTGGCTTGCGGCGCTCCAGAAAAGCTCGCGGCCCTTCGCTGGCATCGGCACTTTGATTCACCCGCCTACCTGCCTCGCCCATGAGCGCAAACAGATTCGCCTCGTTCAGGTCGCTAGCGCATTTGGCTACGCGCAAACTCTGCTGCACAGCGATCGGCGCGCAACCCGCAATTTGCTCAGCAAGTCGTAAAGCCTCGGTGACTGCCTCGCCTGGTTCCACTAGTCGATTCACCAAACCTAATTGGTAAGCACGTTCTGAAGAAATCGATTCACCTGTGGCAAGCATTTCGTAAGCCACTACCGGTGGAATCCTACGTGCCAGGCGGAACACCCCCCCTGCTCCAGCGCAGATGCCCCGCTTAACCTCAGGCAAACCGAAACTGGCCCGACTCGAGGCAACCAAGAGGTCGCAGGCAAGACAAATCTCTAAACCTCCCCCATAGGCTGGTGCATCGACCGCAACAATCCAGGGTTTGAGACGACGAGCCTCAACGATTCCAGCGAATCCGCCTTCCTCGGTTTGCAGGGCCGCCTGACGGCCAGAAGCCACCTCAGCCAAGTCGGCGCCCGCACAAAAGCTGTGCTCTCCTGTTGACGTGAGCACTACCGCCCGGATCTGAGGATCTTCTTCAGCAATCTTAACCGCCTGTCCTAATCGTAGCGTGATAGCACCGTTTATCGCATTGCGCTTTTCCGGCCGATTGATATTAACCATGAGCACATGCTCGCCTACACGCGAAATCTGCAATACCTCATCCATTTCAAACCTCCTGATTTTTTCCACCACCGCATCTTGCTGGCGACCAACCACATAACTGTGTTTATATAAGGAATCCTAGTTAACTACGTTATCTAGGCTGGTTGCAAGACTGATATATCAAAAACCACCGTGAAGCGTTTGCTAGGTCGTCGCCAGCCGTCGGTTGGTACGAAATGGGGCTAAGAGAGCCAATTGCAGTTAATTAGCTCCAACAGATGAGGGATTAGACGACCAGATCCGACTTTGCGTACTAAAACAAAAGGAGTGACCGAAATGATGGATCCTACCCGCATAGCTGTAATTGTCGGCGTCGGTGAGTGCTCTGATCGTAACAATGTCCTTGAACCTCGTTCGATGCTGACCGAGGCTGTAAAACTCGCGGGCGCTCAAGCGAATGGACTGCTTCTGCAGGTCGATTCAATTGACGTGGTAGCTATCATGAGCTTCAAGTACAAGAACATTGCGCAACTACTGGCCGATGACTTGGGTATTGCCCCGATTCGCGCTGTGGAAAGCCTCCCGGGCGGGGAAAAGCCAGTCCGGTTGCTAGGCGAAGCCGCGGCACGAATAGCAGCAGGCACTTCGACGGCTGCCCTCATTTGCGGCGCGGAAGCCATGCGAACACGTGCTCGCGCAGCACAAGAAGGGGTAACTTTGGATTGGGGCCCGTTAGATACTGCTTCGAAGCCGTTGACGGCTTTGGACTTTGTTACGCAACACGCAGCACGATACGGCTTAGTTCAGCCCACACAGGTTTATCCCCTTTACGAAAATGCGACGCGCCACGCCTGGGGTCAGAGTCCGGAGGATGCACAGCAGGAGTCAGCGCGAATATGGAGTCAGAATTCAGACATAGCGTCTCGCAACCCCGGCGCGTGGCTAGGCAAACCACATAGCGCTGAACAGATCATTGAAGACAGCGACGCCAACCGCATGATTGCCTACCCCTATCGAAAGCTAATGGTTGCAAATCCAATGGTGAATCAGGCCGGCGCCGTGCTCGTTACGAGCCTGGCGCAAGCTCGAGCTGCAGGCATTGCTGAGCGCGATATGGTCTTCGTCTGGAGCGGGGCGTACGCCAATGAGCCCAGCGATTTCTTAATCCGGGATAGCTATAACAGCAGTACCGCTCAAGATGCTGTGCTCAACAGCACCGTCGAGCAGTCTGGTTTACAGGCAACTGAAATTGACCTGATAGAACTCTACAGCTGCTTCCCGACTGTCCCTAAGATGGCACGGCGCACTTTATGTCTACCCGAAGGAAAGCCTTTAACAATCGCAGGTGGGTTAACTTTTTTTGGAGGGCCGGCAAATAACTATATGACTCATGCATTGGTAGCCAGCGTTCGCGCGCTGCGCGACCAAGAAGGCCGCACCGCGTTGATCTATGGGCAAGGAGAGTATGTGACCAAGCACGCGGCATTGATAATGGCCTCTGTCCCGCCGCGACAGTTATCGCAGATGCTTGACGTGCAGGCGACCGCCGATGCAGCCGCCGGGCCTCAACCACACCTCCTAGAAACTTATAGCGGTGAAGCAACTATCGAAAGCTTCACCGTTCTCTATGACCGCAGTGGTATACCATCCCAAGCTCCGATCGTGGCCCGAACCCCCAACGGCGATCGAGTTGTTGCATCGGTGCCTGGCGGCGACCATGCAGTTCTTCAGCTATTAGTAGGCGGTGGGCGGGATCCGATCGGGCTCGTCGGGCATGTCACACTTGAAGAGCAAGGATTGCTTAGATTCCGCGTATGAGGACGAAAAGGTACATCGTCCATTGCAAAGCCGGGTGGTTGATTCGACCTTTATGATGAGTTCGGGCGTCACCTTAGTTGCGCCCGAACTGCCCGGTCAATGTAACGAGTTAGCCCAACCCATTGCTGGCCCGCCCGACCTTCCAACCTGACACTATCCCTCCGCTATTTATCTGCGCGCCACACGGCAAGGGCATCGAGTGCCTCAACGGTCCCACCGCAAACCCGCAGAGGATTGACTTCCAAAGCTTCCAGGTCATCGCCCAACGCCATCGCAGCGTCACCAATTTTGGAGATGGCATGAGATAACTTATCCAAGTCAACCGGCTTGGAGCCGCGGTAACCAGTGAGCAACTTGTGGGCTTTCAAACCTGCAAGCATATTTTTGACCTCGGTCGCAGACACCGGCAGTAGTCGTAGCTGGGTGTCCCCCAGCAATTCTACCCAAACCCCCCCCAAGGCCACCGCTAGTACCAAACCCCACACTGGATCTCGTGCCACTCCGACCAACAACTCTGTGCCGCCTTGGCGCATAGGAGACATGATGACGCCCTCGAATCGAGCGTCAGGTTTCGCTGCATGAACATTAGAGATTACGCGATCAAAGCCATCGCCAATAGCCTGCGATCCCTCCAGATTCAGTAGCACACCGCCAACTTCGGTTTTGTGTTGGATGTCTGGGGACAAAATCTTCAAGACAACAGGTCCCTCGAACTTCGCGGCAGCCGCCACAGCTTCCGCCCGAGTGGTAACAATCTGCTGCGGGATCACTGAAACACCTGCCGTCGAAAGGTAGGCCAATGTGTCCCGCTCTGTGGTCGGCTTTGCATTGGTAGCCACCGAAACGCCACGCTCCTTAGTGGCCTCGCGCTTGAGATTTCGCGACCAGTTATATAAATGACTGATAGCCCGGACCGCATGATCCATCCCCCCTGTCACTGCAGGTAGAGCATTAGCTTGAATGACTTCCCGACCATATTCCGTCACGGGCCTTAAAACTTGCTGGATTACAAGACCGCGGACGCTGGAAGTACGTAGGCCAATTGAAATTTGGTCTAAACCACGAGCCGAAATTGAGGACGCGGCATCCTTGGAGACTGGTATGTCCCAAATGACGCCGATCAACCCGATATTAGGATCCTGCGCAATAGCTTCGATCGCTTTGGGGTAGATCTCGGGATTTCTGATAGCGGCGCCGGTAACGTCTAGCGGATTGTGGGCTGCTCCGAAATCAGACAGAACGGAAGACAGGGCTTTAAGGGTAGTGGGTGCAAATTGTGGAAACGGAATGCCATGTTCCTCTCCTCGATCTGCAACGATTTCGCAGGCTCCCCCTGAAATTGAGACAAGCGCGAAGCCCTGCTCAGAATCAATGGGCCCCATAGCCGCGAGCAAGTCAGCAGTGATTACAAGATCCTCCAAAGAAGAAACTCGAACGATGTTGTAGGCATTACAAACGGCTTGAAAAACCCGATCGTCACCCACCAAAGCTCCGGTGTGCGCTTGCGCCACAGCGGCGGTCAGCTCACCCGTGCCAATCTTGAACATGACAATCGGTTTTCGTGCCCTAACCGCAGCACGCGCAGCCGCTTCAAAGCGCAGTGGATCACGGATGGATTCAGCGAAAACCGCGATAGCTTGAGTGGCCTGGTCATCGACCAAGAATTGGATCACGTCAGCCAAATCCACCATGGCTTCGTTACCCATGGCGACAGAATAGCTTAGGCTAATGCCTTGCTGATGAGCAAACGAACAGATCGTCGCCGCGGTCGCCCCGCTCTGACTGACGAGTCCCACGCGAGGCTGCTTTAATACGGGCAGGCGCATTGGAATGGCAGAAAGTGAGACATTATCAACAAAATTAGAGAAGCCCAAACTATTGGGCCCAAGTAACGTCACCCCCAATTCCTTGGCTCTTGCAAAGATCGCCGCCTGTTCGGCTGCGCCCGCCTCACCAGTTTCGGCAAAACCGGAGGTGACCACTGCACCATAGAGAATGCCCCCAGCCGCCATATCCTCAATCGCATCACGCAGGGCGACCGCGGGCACAGCAATGAAAGCCGCATCGACGCCATCAAGCTCAGCACAAGATTGGACCGTCTTGCGACCCAACGCATCGGTGCCTCGACGATTGACCAGATGCACAGGTCCTTGGAAACCTACCGCTTCAAGGCTCTTGATCACCAATGCAGACCATGGATTTTTGTCTGAAGCGCCAATGATCGCAACCGAGCGCGGACGGAAAAGGTTTAATAGATCCATTAACGACGCCTTTTTATTAGCTTTCTGCGTATTGAAGATTTTGGAATCGACCAAGAGCCAATATGCGGATGATCGAGGATATGGAACGAGCCTACATGGCCCATCCTGGTTCTGGTCTGGCAGCTAACATTCTAAGGAATGGTTAACGCACACCCTGCCCAGCGATAGCTTGCGCTGAAAACGTCGATTCTTTGATTTCGTTGACTGGCTTATAGGATGCATTGTCGGCCCCCATTTGTGAGACAAAAGTGTACCCCCCTCTTGCCAAGTCATATGCGATCAGACTAGAAGTGAAGTCAATTGTCCCGGCACCTTGGATATAGTTAGGAATGGCATTGGCCTGAAGGGTGCGAAAAATCTTTCCTGCCTGATCGTAACCATCGTAAAGATGAATTCTCCAAGTATCTTCATCCAAGTAGTATCGGCGTTTAGACGCAGTGTGTCGCAGGCCATTCTTCACCGTAGCCTCGACTACCCAGACTCGGTGTAGTTCCCAGCGCATGGCGTCAGGATTTACATGTTGTTTACCGTTAACCCCAGCTGCAGGAAAGGTGGCCAGCTTAAAAGTATTGTACGGAATATAAATCTCTTGCTTTCCGATCAACTTGTAGTCGAACCGGTCCATGCGCCCCGAAAACATATTGGATTCGTCGTAATAAATCCCTCCACCCAGCGCTGAAATTGGCGTGTCATATGCAAATTCTGGTGCAAGACGGACTCGTCGCTGCCCGGTTGAGTAGCTCCAGGTACGCTGGTCCTGGGTGTCATAACGCATCGGATACCAAATTAAGGTAATGCTACCCGAATCCTTAGCGGGCGACAGCGTCGTACTGATGGCGCGGGTATAAAAATCAGAATCGGATTTGTCCTGCCAGTAGGGATACTCGGCCTGAAGATTTAAAACCTTGGTTGCTGAAGCGTTGCCTGCCGAATCGACAATATAGGTTGAGGTATTCCCAAAGAACGCGCCATTCGTCCCCATCTCACGGGTCAGATGATTCCACATCGCTTCGTTGCCGGTTTTCGGGATTGGAAAGGGAATTCCACCGCGACATTCTTTGGCCAAACCCACCCCGTCAGATTCAGTCCGGCAGTTTGCATCAGTGGCATTGGCGACTGTTTTGGCTGACCGCTGAGCAGACATCGCTGGATAACTTCGGTGAGAGGGATACACGTCGACACGGTAGTCTGGCCAACGCTTAAGTAGCTCCATCGTGCCAGGCGTCAACTTATCTTTATATTGACCAATGTTAGCTGCAGTGATGCTGACGATTGGTTTTTCGTCAGCGAACGGATCCACGAACTTGTTGGAGCCGTCGACATAATTTTTTGGAGGCTTAGTCATTCCGCCTTTGTATTCAGGAATGCTGCCATCTGCATTGCCTTGCTTTTCGGCGCCCCAAGGGGTCAAAGAAGAGCCCAGTTTGGCAGCCTCCGTGGCGGTTACAGCGGCATGACTTGAACTAAACGACAGAACAGACAGCATCGTGACGCACAATGTAGTTTTCTTAATCTTCATAAAATAATGCCTCTGATTATTGTTAGAAGCTGGTCTTAACCGTAAGGCCTATGCGCCCGCGGTCAGTGGTTTGCCAAGGGCCGTTGCCAACATAAGTGGCCCCACTACGCATGATTTTGGCAGTTGAATCTGCATAGACCAGCGAGACCACCCAATTACCGCGGATGTTTAACTCGCCACCTAAAGAGTAAGTTGCAGCCCCTTGATTGGTGCCGCCGAAATCCGCTGTATTGCCTTTGAGCCCAGTTTGGAGGGTTACCGGGATAGTCAAATCCACTCCTGGTAGTACCTGCGTCCATTGGGGAGCAAAGCGAAGTCCCAGACCGAAAGCATTGTCCGTAGCACAGCCGGAGTATTTACCAAGCGGGCAATTGACAGTGTTTTCGCCGTTGTACAGGCTCTCATTTTTAGTCACATCGATGAGATGGTCATAGGTAAGCTCTGCCGAGAGGGTACCTGAGTCCCAAATGGCCGTCTGAGGCAACCCGTAGATCGTGTTCAGGACGACATGGTAGGTATCGCCACGCGCACCTTCATCCGAGAGCGAGAAACCAACGGTGTTCAGCCCCGCGTTCTTGCGATATGCAAACTCGGCACCCACAGCGAACGCCCCGATGGTTGTGTCCACACTGAGCCCATACAATTTGGTTTTTTCGGGAAAGACTGCACGGTATTGCAGAGGATTTTCGGGATTGCGCAAAAGCCAAAGACCGTTCTTCTCGTCGAATTCCCGATAATAGAGGCTCAGCGTAGTTGCATTCCAATTGGCAAAGTTATAGTCCGCTTTAACCCCCCAGTTACCGCTTTTGCTATCCGGCTCCTTCGCGTCGCCTCGAACAAACGGCAACCCCCCTCCGGTGCGGTCCGGGCCGTCAAGAGTGAAGTCCGTCCCCCCCAAGTACGTGCCACCCTCCGGTGAGCGCACATGGTCCCAATCCAAAAAATATTGTGCTGCGAAGGAAAGACTCTCATTAGCCTGCAAAGTGGCGGAGATTTGGTTAAGCGGGAGAAAAAGCTCCCGGACTTCAGTACCTGGGTTTGCCGCGCCTTTTCGGCCATCTACGGGGGACTGGCTATAGGCGATACCCGACTGCGTGAAAATCGAGTTACCCCAGTAAACCACGTGCTGGCCAGCCTTCATGGAAAGGGGCATTGTGCCGATTTCGAAATTGCCATACACAAACGCGTCAAGGATTTCGCCGGAAGGACCTCGATAAAACCGCTTCGTGGTGCCTGAATAAGAGTTGTTGTTGTATGACGAAGGCAGATTGGCCAGGCTCGGATTTCGCTCCACGTCGGTATCGCTATATGCCTGATCAACCCAGCCAGCAGCGGAAACACGAAATCCATGCGTTCTACGCCAACCTACTTCTAGCTCACTCAGGATGTCCAGGCGATTTGAGGTAATGTCTCCCTTATCAAACTTATAGTCACCTTCGTCGTAATTCGGATTGCCGGAAATACGATGGTCCCGACCTTCAACCCGAGTCTGCAAATTATAACGAATCGTGTTGTCGAAGCGAGCTACCCAGTCTGGATCGCCTAGATCTATCTCCACAGCCAACACCGGGCTGGATGCCACAGCGGACACAAACAAGCTAACACCAAGCGAATTAATGTTGTATTTCAACAACTTACGAAGTTTGGTTTTCATAAAGCCCCTATTGTTTTTGTTTTTGTTGTTCATACCGGAGAGCTGAACGAGCTATCTGTTTACGTAGGTAACTAGGCTCACATAGTTATCTATTAAAGAATCGAGCTTGTAAAGCTCTTTTTGGCGATCAGTGCGCGGTCCAGCTATGGACGTACCCACTCGGAGACACGAGTCCAGTTGTACTGCCAACCTGCCTCTTTTTAGTCGCAACAGCCGCTCCGGCCGAGTGTCCTGGGTGGTGCCGCGCGCGAGCCTTTGGTTCCGTCTTCAGACAAAGCCTCGAGTTCGCTCGCATCCCGAGCCGGGTATGGATGCACCTTTGCTGACAGCCGCTGACTGCCGCTTGATTCATTTGACACCTCCAGACAACCATGCCAAATTAGATAACCAAGTTATATAACTATAATTCGTAGCTCGGAGATGATGCAATGAATCAGAAATCGGCCAATGCCTACCCCGGTTCACGCCTTGAGGTTCGTCATACGGCAGGGTTCCTCGGAGCAGAAGTGCGGGGAATTAAGCTTCGCGATGCTTTGAGGCCTGAGGAAATCATCCACCTCCGCAGCTTGTTGTCGGAACGGCTGGTCCTTTTCTTTCCCGAGCAACACCTTTCAATCCCGGAGCTAAAGGCATTTGGTCAGGTATGGGGCGAGCTGGAGCTGGGCGAAGCGGCGGCGCACGTTCGCAGCGCTGAGGATCCCGAAGTGGTCGAGCTCAAGGCATCGGTTGGATACGTGGCTGACATGTGGCACACCGATCTTACCCCGTTGGCCAGCCCACCCTTTGGCTCGATTTTGAGCATGAAAGTGCTGCCAGAGGTCGGCGGTGACACCATGTGGTCAAGCCAGTACGCGGCTTACGAAACGCTGTCGGCCCCTATTCGTGACCTCATCGATAACCTGACCGCGATCCATGAGCATCCCCGGATTGAGGAGCGCACAGAGCATCCGATGGTCCTGGTACACCCTGATACAGGCCGCAGAGCCCTGTTCGTCAACTCCCAGTACACCAAGCGTATTACTCAGCTATCCAGCGCCGAGAGCGACGCGCTACTGCGCGTCCTTTTCGAGCATTCGGTACAACCACCGTTTACCACCCGTCGCCGCTGGTCAGTCGGCGACGTCGCGATCTGGGACAACTTAGCTACGCAGCATTACGTGGTAAGTGATTTTACCGGCGAACGTACGATTCAGCGTGTCACCGTGAAGGGCACTCGAGTACCGTCTTTAAAAAGTCGTTACCCCCACTACAAGCCGCAGTGGAGCACGCTTTCATCGCGTAAGGATGCTGAGAGCATTGGCAAGGCGGAGTGAATCGATGCTCTGTTAGAGCCTTCCCCATGAAAGCAAATTTGATCGAAAGCTTTCCATTTCGGTAAAAAATTCGGGCCGCCGCACTGCACTTTATTTCCGGAGCGGCTTCCGGCAACTGGAGACCAATCATGACCGAGACGAACCCTACATCTGATGTGTTTACCAATGCCGCCCTATTCATCGGCGGAGAATGGATCGACAACAGCGCTCTCGACCGATACACACATCTCGATCCCTCGACTGGGCAACCTTGCGGCTCCTTTCCAAAGGGCGGGATTACCGAAGCGAACGCAGCCGTCGCTGCCGCACACAAGGCGTTTGCTACCTGGCGAGAGGTTAGTCCGGAGCAAAGGCGTGACATTTTACTTAAAGCGGCTGACTTGATTGCCGCCTCGGCGGAAGAATTCGCTGCTATTGCAGCACGTGAAAGCGGACATCCCTTCAATCCTAATCCGGCGAGCGTGCGTAAACTCGTTGAATATTTCCGCTACTACGCCGGCTGGACGGACAAACTCGAGGGTACAACGATCCCGGTGGCGGGTGCCGTGCTCAATTATTCCCAGCATGAGCCTTATGGCGTGGTGCTTGCTATCAGCTCGTGGAATGGGCCGGCCACCAGCGCGGTCATGAAAATTGCAGCTGCACTTGCTGCAGGCAACTGTGTAGTGCTAAAGCCGCCGGAGCTCGGCTCTTTTGGTCCACTTCGCTTGGGCGAAATTCTAACGGAAGCCGGCCTGCCGCCCGGAGTACTCAACATTGTAACCGGGGGTGCCGATCTGGGAGAGGCGCTCGTCAAACACCCTGGTATCGGAAAAATTTCATTTACCGGAGGCATTCAAACGGCGCGCAGCATTTGTCGATCAGCTGCGGAAAACATGACGCCGGTAGTAATGGAACTCGGGGGGAAATCGGCCAACATCATTTTTGATGATGCGGATCTGACTCGGGCTACGACCATGGCCGCCCATATGGGCTGCGTTCAAAATGCGGGCCAAGGATGTTTATTTCCAACGCGCCTGCTGGTCCAGGCGAATGTGTACGACGAAGTCGTTGAAAAAGTCATTGCCTACGTATCGAAGGTCAAAATTGGCCTGCCTTTTACACCCGGTGTGACCATGGGACCGGTAATCAATGAACAAGCCTGCAACCGTATTTTGTCCGTCATCGAAACCGCTCAACGCGAAGGCCACGGTACGTTGTTATATGGTGGAGAGCGCCTCGGCGGGGAATTGGCCGGAGGCTATTATATAAGTCCGGCAGTCTTCGGCAACGTCGACAACAAAAGTGCACTGGCCCAGCATGAGGTTTTTGGACCGGTACTCTCAATTATCCGGTTCGATACAGAAGAGGAAGCCGTAGCCCTCGCCAATGATACGGTTTATGGGTTAGCTGGATATGTGCATACCCAGAACTTGTCCAGGGCACACCGCGTCGCGGCGAAGCTTGAGGCGGGCTATATCGGTGTCAACGGATTTCCACCTATGCCTGTGAACGCGCCATTTGGTGGGTTCAAGCAGAGCGGTTACGGTCGAGAGGGTGGCAAAGTTGGCATTGAGGAGTTCCTACGAACCAAGAACGTCTACGTAGCGCTTAGCTGACCCCTCCCCCATAACTATAAGGAACAATTCATGAAGGCTGCAGTTCTTTACGAGGCTAACAAGCCGCTAGTTATTGAAGAGCTTACTCTGGACAACGTTCGTGATAACGAGGTGCGAGTAAGGGTAGCGGCCAGCGGCCTATGCCATAGTGACTACCACTTCATGGTCGGCGACATGCCGCATCCAACTCCGCTGGTACTCGGACATGAAGCGTCAGGGATTGTCGAGGCGGTCGGTTCGAATGTTACTACCCTCAAGCCCGGCGATCACGTCGTAACATGCATCAGCAGCTTTTGCGGAGGTTGTCCTGAATGCCTAGGCGGCTATAGCTATCGTTGTGATACCAAACCCACCCGCGGCCCTCAACCCGCCAGCTCACCACTGATTCTCAACGGCAAGCCGATCTACCAATTTGGCCAACTGGGAGGATTTGCAGAGGAGATGGTGGTTAACATCAACGCGGTCACTAAAATACCGCGTGAAATGCCGTTGGATTGCGCGGCAACCTTGGGTTGCGCGGTAATTACCGGATTCGGCGCAGCTGTTTATGGTGCAAAAGTCCGCCCCGGCGATACCGTTGCGATAATCGGTTGCGGCGGCGTGGGATTGAACGTGATTCAAGGTGCTCGGGCTGCTGGCGCCTCCCGCATCATCGCTGTTGATATAGCTGATGCAAAGCTTGAATTGGCGCGCAAGTTCGGCGCTACTGATTTCGTAAAAGGGGGCGATGATGCTGTTGGCCAGATCAACGAACTTACCCGCGGGGGCGTCAATCACGCATTCGAAGTTATTGGCATCCCCGCTACCATTCGCCAGGGTTTATTGATGTTAAAAAAAGGCGGTCAGCTTACGATGATTGGTGTGCCTCGATTCGATGCCAAGCTCGATCTCCCTGCGCTTCCCTTCCTTCAGAAGGAGGTCCGTATAGTAGGCTCGACGATGGGTTCGGTGTCTTTCATGCTGGCTATTCCCAAACTTGCCGAAGAATATCTCGCGGGACGGCTCAAACTCGATGAGCTCATTTCTCAGCGGATTGCATTAGAGCAAATCAACCAGGGGTATGAAGCGCTCATGGGTGGCGGTGTAGCACGGAGCATGATTGTATTTAACGACGTGCTAAAGGCGGCATCCCAATGACCCGCTTTATCGATCCTGCTGTTCAGCAATTGCTAAACATCTGGGAGACATCGGGCCGAAAGCCACTAGAGTTGCTGCCGCTTGAACAAGCACGAGCAGAGTCATCTGCGGGAGCAATCCTAATGGGCGCAACTCCGCCTGACGTCGATGCGAAAGACTTTGATATTGATACACCACAAGGCCAGCTCTCCGTGCGTGTATACCGGCCCCGCGGCCACGAGCAAACGGCGGCGTTACCTGCGCTGCTGTTTTTGCACGGAGGGGGCTTCGTAGTAGGTTCCATCGAGACCCACGATGGATATTGCAGGCATCTAACAGCGGCCCTCGACGCCTGTGTTCTCTCTTTGAATTATCGACTAGCACCGGAGCACAAATTTCCGGCAGCTGCCGTGGACGCCAAAGAGGCCGCTAAATGGATGCTTCGGGAAGCCAATGCGCTACGCGTCGATCCTCAGCGCTTCGCCGTTGGCGGCGACAGTGCAGGCGGTTGCTTGGCGGCAGGCCTCGCGCTGCAACAGGGCCAAGACGGGATACCTAATTGGCAATTGCAAGTATTAATTTATCCGTTAGTTGATTGGTCGCAGCAGCGAGACTCCCATATCCGTAACGGCCAAGGCCTGCTTCTGACGGAGACCGCCATTCAATATTTTCGCGATCTGTATCTCCGCTCCTCGGCTGACGAGAAAGACTGGTTAGCCTCACCACTGCTAGCACCTGACCACGCCAACGCGCCGCCGGCCTTTGTATTGATCGCTGAGCTCGATCCGCTTCACGATGAAGGGTTTGCCTATTCGCAATGCCTTCGCAGCGCCGGAGTAACGGTACAACTTCGCGAGGTACCAGGAATGGTGCATGGGTTTATTACCATGACCAAACTCATCCCAGCTGCCCTTGAATGCACGATGGAAATCGCAGCCGCGCTGCGCAAGGCGTGGAATTCGCCACTCGCTTCTTAAGTCATTGCTGAGACCCCGATATGAGCGATTCGACTTCAACTCGTTTTGATGATTCTTTAGACGCCATTGTTATCGGCGCAGGTTTCGCCGGTATGTACATGCTTTATCGGCTTCGAGCTCTGGGCTTTAAGGCTCAAGGTTTTGAAGCTGGCAGCGATGTCGGTGGCGCTTGGTATTGGAACCGATACCCAGGTGCCCGCTGTGACGTACAAAGCCTCGTTTATTCCTATTCCTTCTCTCCCGAGCTGGAAGAAGAATGGCGGTGGTCTGAGCGCTACGCCGCTCAGCCAGAAATCCAGGCTTATCTAAGCTACGCCGCCGATCGTCTAGAGCTGCGTCCATTGATTCAATTCGAAACGCGAGTGATTGGCGCAACATTCGATGAATCCAATGATCGCTGGTTGGTGAAGACGGACAAAGGGCAACAAGTGGCGGCCCGTTACTTGCTTATGGCGACCGGCCCTATCTCACTACCGGTATTGCCGAATATTCCAGGCATCAAAGATTTCCGGGGCACGCTCTTACACACTGCAAGGTGGCCTCAGCAACAACCTGACTTTAGGGGTAAAAAGGTTGGGGTGATCGGTACCGGTTCGTCAGGCACACAGATTATTCCTATTCTGGCTGAGCAGGCCGCGCAGCTCTTGGTTTTTTTACGCACGCCTAACTTCACCGTTCCGGCGCGGAACAATCCAACAGGCGATGACGAGTTTGCGCAGTGGGTTGCTCGCCGCGTGGACATCCGCGCAGCCATGTGGCGTGGTGAGATTGCAGGCGTAGGCGATGTGCTCATGCGTGAAGAACTCATCAAGACCCGTTCGAGCCCAGCGGCTAGCTTCACCCCAGAACAGCGACGTGAAATTTTGGAAGAACGGTGGGCCGTTGGGGGAGCCGCACTTCAGGGCAGTTTCAAGGACGTCATGACGGACGAATCGGTTAATGAAGAAGTTGCCAACTTTGTCCGAGAAAAGATTCGCGAGACAGTGAAGGATCCAAAAAAGGCAGAATTACTCATTCCGAAGGGCTTCGCGCTCGGGACCAAGCGAATCTGCGTAGGCTCCAATTACTATGAGGCCTACAACCGCGAGAACGTCGAGATTGTTGATATCAAGAAGAATGCCATCGAGCGTGTCACTGCCAGCGGTGTCGTGGTGGGTGGAGAAGAGATCCAACTCGACGTGTTGATCGCTGCCACCGGATTCGATGCGGTGACCGGGGCGATCTCTTCCATCGATATTCGGGGGAAAAATGGACAAACGATCCACGATGCATGGCAGCACGGACCCTACACATTCCTGGGCATAGGCATTTGCGGCTTTCCGAATTTGCTCATGATCGGCGGCCCGGGCAGCCCGTCGGTACTAAGCAATGTGGTAATGACCAATGAATACCAAGTTGACTTTGTCGGCAGGATCCTGGAACACATGAAGGCGACGGGCAAAACTCGCCTCGATGTCGTCGCAGAGGCTCAGGAACAATGGACCCAGCACGTCAACGACGTTGTGAAGTTATCGCTGCTGGCCAAGTCTGACAGCTGGTATGTCGGCGCCAACATTCCTGGCAAGGCACGTGCAATCTTAGCCTACACCGGCGGTGTTAGAGCTTATCGCGCAGCCTGCGAAAAAGTCGAAAGCGAAGATTATGCTGGATTCAGGTTCACATCCCAGCGCACGTTCCTCGAAAAAGGGACACGAAATGACCGCGAGCCGGGTACTAGCAAAGAGGTTTGAATGACTAAGCCAACTATAGGATATATAGGTCTGGGTCGTATGGGCGGTCCTATGGCTGATAACCTTATTAAAAAAGGTTTTCGGACAGCTATTTTTGATATCGCGGAAGATGCCGTAACGCCGCGGGTCAGTGAGGGCGCGGCACGATATGACAGCCCCAAGGCTTTGGCGCAAGCGTGCGATATTATCTTCACCTGCTTACCGGGCCCCAAACAAGCCCTCCAGGTGATGACTGCAGACAACGGCATTTTGGCCGGCCTGCGCCAAGGTTCAATTTGCATTGAGTGCACAACTGGTTCGCCTGACTATGTGCAAGAGATCGGTCGGCAAATAGCAGCACGTGGCGCCAGCTTGATAGAAGCTTGTGTGAGCGGCGGTCCACAAAACTCAGCAGCCGGAACCCTTGTCCTGATGCTGGGGGGAGAAGCAAGCGTAATCGAGATAGCTAGACCAGCGCTCGAAGCAATTGGCACTCAACTATTTCATGTTGGGCCATTGGGTCTTGGAACGACGGCCAAACTGATCCACAACATGGTTTATAACGTCTCGGTTCAGGTAGGGATCGAAGGCATGGCGCTTGCGAAAAAAAGTGGCATCGCCACTGAGACCATGCTCCAGATTCTGTCCAATGGCGCCTATGGACAGGGTGCGATCCAACGCTGGGTGCTTCCGCGAATGGTGGACGGAGCAGCTCTAGGTCAGCAACATTTCCCCATTGAGCTTTCTTACAAAGATCTCTCGCTCGCCACTCAACATGCCAGGACCATCGGCGCTGCGACACCTTTTGCTGCACTTGCTGAGCAGAATTTTATTGAGGCCGTGGCTCGCGGCCTTGGCCAAAGCGATAATAGAGAACTTGCGGCGATGATGGCAGCGCGTTCAGGTGTCACCAACGGGATACGTGGAAAAGATAATGCAAAGTCGCCCCAGGAGGAGAAATGAACAGCTATCTCTCGAATGAAGAGACGCTCAAGCGCAGAAAGGAAACACGTGACGCGGTGCTTGGACCTAGCAAGTACTCAGTTGGAACCGACGTCATCTCTGCCCCCCTGCTGGAATGGTCCGATTCAGCAGTATGGGATGTCTGGTCACATGAGGATCTGTCAGTCAAGAATCGCTGCCTTGTGACCATCACAGTACTGGCTATTCAAGGACGTCTCGAGCAGCTTGAGCTTCACATTCGTGGCGCCTTAAATAATGGCTGGACGGTGACTGAGCTCGCGCAGTGGGTAAACCACGTAGCTGTCTATGGGGGCGTCGCAGCGGGAGCTGGCGCGATGGGAATCGCTCAAAAAGTAGCTAAGGAGTTGGAAACCAAATCGCTTTCCTGATCAAAGCAGGCTCCGCGATCAAATACCTCCGACATCCATCCGATAAGAAAAAGCCCGATGCTAAACCCCTTCGTGAGCGCCTGCTCTGAAGGTGAGGGCCAATCGTAACCGTCCGGGCAACACACCTTCCTGATACCATCGCTGAAGGCGATGGTGTCCACCTAATTTAAGTGGACACCATTTTTAGCCTTTTTAAGCGGACGCCCATGCCACAAAAACGTCGTTCCTATTTCAAATCCTTCAAGTCCCAAGTCATTACCGAATGTGCGCAGCCTGACACCTCGATTGCCAATGTCGCCTTGACCCACAACCTCAATGCCAACCTCGTCCACAAATGGATTCGGGTGCATGCTCAGAAGAACCTGGCACTGCAAACTGCCTTTATTTCGGTCAAGACCGCGCCGTCGATAGCGACGCATCAAGCTCTTCCCGCTACGATCCGAATCGAAGTGCCTCATTCAAAAGGCGTAGTTGTGTTGAGTCGGCCGACGGAAAATGCAGCGTCGTGCTCCGCTTTCCTACGAGACCTGCTGCGATGATCCGTGTTGATTCCATCTGGCTCGCCACCGAGCCCATGGACATGCGCGCCGGCACTGAAACCGCGCTGGCGCGAGTTGTCGCGGTGTTTGGTGCGGGGAAGCCGCACTGTGCCTGTCTGTTCGCCAACCGCCGCGCCAATCGCGTGAAAATTCTCGGTGCATAACGGCGTGGGGATTTGGCTTGCCGCCCGGGATGCCAGCGGAAAGCTCGACTACACGGCCGGCGTATTCACCGTCGAGCGCCATATCCATGAAAAATGGGCCTGCGAGTAGTGCGAAACACTAATCCAAGCGCCGGTACCGGTGCACGTTATCGACAAAGGCATCCAGACGGCGGGTCTGCTGGACCACGTCATGGGGCCAAGTTTGCCGACCATCTGCCGCTGTATCGGCAGGAGAAAATCTTCGGCCGCACCGGACTGCCGATTGCTCGCTCGACCTTAGCGCAGTGGGTAGGCAACTGCGGCGTGCAATTACAGCCGCTGATTGATGCGCTGCGCGAAGCCGTGCTGGCGCACGGCGTCGTCCACGCCGACGAGACCCCAGTACAAATGCTGAGGCCTGGCGCGAAGAAAATTCATCGCGCTTATGTCTGGGCCTATGCCACCAGCCAGTTCTCCGATCTGTCCGCGGTCGTTTATGACTTCGCCGAGCCGTGCTGGCGAACATGCCCGAGCCTTCCTTGGCCACTGGAACGGCAAGCTAGTCTGCGACGACTTCGCTGGCTACAAGGCAGGTTTTGAACTGGGCGTCACGGAGATCGGCTGCATGGCTCATGCACACAGCAAATTCTTCGACTTGCACGCGACCAACAAAAGCCAGATCGCCGAAAAAGCGCTGCTACATCGCGGCCTTATACGAAGTTGAATGAGAAGTCCGCGAGCTGGAACCGGGTGTCCGAAAGCGAATACGACAGGAAAAAGCAGCGCCAATCGCCGACGCACTTCATACCTGGATGAACGCCCAAAGACAGCTTGTGTCTGAGGGTTCGACCATTGCCAAGGCCTTGGATCACAGTCTCAAACGCTGGATAGCACTAACGCGCTATCTCGATGACGGTGCTGTGCCCATCGATAATAACTGGTGCGATAATCAAATCCGGCCCTGGGCTCTTGGGCGCTCGAACTGGCTGTTCGAAGGTTCGTTACGCAGCGGTAAACGTGCGGCGGCGATAATGAGTTTGATCCAGTCGGCGCGGCTCAACGCGCATGATCCGTATGCTTACTTGAAGGATGTTCTTACACGCCTGCCAACGCAGCGTGCGAGTGAGATTGCCGAGCTTGCCGCACAGGTGGGTGCCCGTTTTATCACGCAAGGTATATTGGGCGGACGCTCACGGTCAAACTCCAGGATTGGAGGTTTTTCTTAAGTACAGTTGAGTGCGTTCCAGGCAATTACCGACGGCTTGGGTTTAGGCGGTGTAATCCGCAAAAACCTGTCCGCCGTCGGCATCGCTAATCAGAAATTCATACGGACCTTGTTTCGCGTCGAGTTTTGAGCAAAAGCTCCGCGCCCTTCTCGGCAATCATCATGGTTGCCGCGTGGGTATTCGCAGAAACGATTGTCGGCATGATCGAAGAATCGATTACCCTAAGTCGATCGAGGCCATGCACGCGTAATTCATGGTCTACAACCGCATCCACGCTATGGCCCATCCGGCAAGTGCCTGCTAAGTGGTAAGACGAACGACCATTCTTACGTGCATAATCTAACAGCGCATCATCATGAGCAAAGGCCTCATCTGGCCCTGCAGTACCGGCGCGGATTCCATCGAATGCGGGCTGCTCGAGAATTTTTCTGATCAGGCGTAGACCACGTACAGCGACTCGTTGATCGAGTTGCTCGGAAAGGTAATTGTTGACGATCTCCGGTTTTGCCTGCGGATCAGAAGTTTTGATATGCACATGACCGCGGCTAGCTGGCCGATTTTGTGTAAAGCTCAACGAAACACCCGGGGTCGAATCCATCACCAACTTGTTTTCGCCCTTGCCGCCTCGAACAACCCGAACCGATCCAGGCATACCCCATAACTGAATATCCGCAGAATCGGCATCTTCCATGACTCTGCTGTACCCAGTGACTTGAGCCGGCGAGTTTCCGAGGATGCCTCCACCTGTGAACAGATAACGGATACCGTTGAAGATCAGCCGAAAACCACGCATTTGTTCGTTGATACTTCCCACATTTTTTAAGGGTAGCTGAATTCCGATGTTGTAGTGATCCTGAAGGTTTTCCCCGACACCGGGTAGTGCATGCACTACCGGCACCCCCGCCGCTGCAAGCCGGTCGGGCGCCCCAATCCCGGAGAGTTGTAGCAGCTTAGGACTATTGATTGCGCCCGCAGCGAGAATAACTTCCTCGCGAGCCCGAGCTGTTGCCTTGAGTCCCTGATGTAGGTATTCGACACCTACCGCCACGCGGCCTTCCAATACTACTCGGCTGACCTCCGCGCCGGATATCAGCGTGAGATTCGGGCGTTCCATTGCAGGCTTTAGATAGGCGGCTTCACTACTAAAACGTTTGCCGTGCCACTTATTCATTTGCATAAGACCGAGGCCGTTTGGATCCCCGCAGTTGTAGTCTCCGCCGGCAGGCAGCCCTGCTTGCTCAGCGGCCTCGATAATCCGAGCGCTCAGCGGATGCGGATCAATTACGCTGACGTGCATTCGACCTGTTGTAGAGCGATTGTTAGTGAACTCGCCGTGATAGTTTTCTATTTTGCCAAACAGAGGCAATACCTGATCCCATGACCACCCTGTGTTACCCGATCGGTGCCACTGGTCAAAATCGTTCCTGTGACCCCTGACATAGGCCATACCGTTAATGGATGAAGAGCCACCAATGACCTTGCCACGCGGGGTAAACAGTTCCCGCTTATGAATATGCGGTTCAGGGCCCGAGTTATAGCACCAGTCGTAACGGGGATCACCAATAATTTTCCCGTAGCCACTTGGCATTTTGATGAAGAAGGCGTCGGAGCTACCGCCTGCCTCTAATAATAAAACCTTAACCGATGGGTCCTCGGTAAGTCGAAAAGCCAGCACGCAGCCCGCCGAGCCGCTACCAACGATTACATAGTCATAAGTATTGTTCATCGGCTAACACCGACGGGTGCCTCGCGCATATAAACGGTTTTGAGTTCTGCATAGAGATCCATCCCAAACCTGCCACCCTCCCGACCGGTCCCGGAAAGCTTGTATCCACCAAAAGCAAACTTACTATCGTGCTCAAGTCCGTTGTGCGCGAAATTACCTGCCCGAATACGACAGCCGATCGCGTAAGCTTTCTCGATATCACTTGTATAGACAGCACCATTAAGCCCGAATGCACTATCGTTGGCGATAGCGATCGCTTCCTCTTCGTCATCAAAGGCAATCATGCTGATGACTGGGCCGAAAATTTCCTCTTGGGCAATTGCCATATCATTGGTGACGTCGACGAATAGTGTCGGCTCAATAAAATAGCCGCGATCGAGGCCCTGTGGACGTCCCCCGCCAGTCACAATTCGCGCTCCCTCGGAACGTCCCTTCTCTATATACCCCGTGATCCGCTCAAGCTGACGCTTCATTGCGATCGGGCCCATCTGTGTCTGCGGATCGAATGCGTCTCCGATCTTTACTGAACGCAAAGCCGCCGCATAAGCCTCAGCCAGTTCGTCACGACGCTTACGCGAAACCAGTACGCGGGTAAGAAATGCACACCCCTGCCCTGCCATGTGAACGCCGCTGGCCGGGACCAGTGTCTTGATCACATCCTCGATAGAGATGTCGTCAAGCACGATAGCCGCTGACTTGCCTCCCAACTCCATGCTGCTGCGTACCATTCGCGCCGCACACAGTGATGCGATGTGCGCGCCCGTAACCGAGGAGCCCGTGAATGAGACTTTGTCGATACCAGGATGACGAACGAGATGGTCACTCGCTTCACGGTCAGCCGGTACTATGTTGAAAACACCGGGTGGGATTCCTGCCGCTTCAGCACATTCAGCAAAAATAAAGACATCGAGCGGTGATTCTGGTGCCGCCTTGGCAACGACGGTGCACCCCATCGCCAAGGCTGGAGCGACTTTGAGAGACATTAAGTGTGCGGGATGATTCCAGGGCGCAATAGCCGCTACAACACCCACTGGCTCGCGCCTCGTTATTGCAACACCACCATTGTCGCGTCGCGCCGTGTTAGTAAATCCTTCTTCACGACCCAGACCAGCGTAATAGTCGTAAAGCATCCCTGGATCGGCAAGCATATGGGATGCCATGGTGATGGGTACACCTGTCTGCAAACTCCAGCATGCGGCAAGATGCGGGGCTCGCTGTCTGAGTAACGTTGCCATTTTTTCGAGATAGACCGCGCGCTCAGTAAAGGTCATTCGTGGCCAAGACCCGAAGTCAAAAGCGTGTCTGGCGGCTGCGACCGCCCGATTGACATCTTCGATACTTGCACCGGCAACGACGGAATGCTGCTGCTCATCCGACGGCGAGATCAATTTCAAATCACTGCTTGCCGGAACCCACTGTCCGTCGATGTAGAGACATCCAGGGTGAGAAAGCTGTACCCGCGAATCACTATAAAAATCTCTCATTTCGCTTCCTTTTTGTTTTGATTGTGAAGGATTTTGCAGCGGAGCTAACTCTAATGCGGCAGCACAGGCGCATTGCAGACATCAAACCTAGACAACTAGGTTAGCTAAAAGAATATTCCGTCGTTTCTGTCGGGTCAAGCCAGCGCGAGGCAAGAGGCCCGCGCTTGAAAATAATCGCAATGTTTAGAGGCCTTAGAACTGAGGCGCACACGAGCAACCGGAAGGGTGCTAAGTAGCAAACCCATCGCCGCCCGGCACCGAAGTCAGCCGGCGGGGCAAACATTCGTATTCGATGAACCGGTCGCTATTCAACGAGATGCAGATGAAGGGTTACGTGGGATGGAGTGAGCAGCCAAAGCGCGGATCTGTTAAGTCACCTCAAGACGTGGCGCCATCACATATCCGGACAGGTGCTGGCCAATTCATTGATGGAAGAACCGAACCGGCTTGCATTTATGACTCATTCCAAGACATCGAATCAACGACTGTTCATTTCAAACGTCAGGACCGAACAGACGTTGATTCCCGAGCTTCAAGCCTGTGGAAGCTCGGTTTATCTCCATAAGATCGTCAGTCAACCATTAAAGAAGCATGAGGAATGTCATCGACACGCTCCCACTTTCCACCAGGAATGATTTTACGCAGCACAATCGCATCCTTCCCTTTCAATGCACGGTGATCGTGGGTCCCGAAACCCAAGTAGGTGCCATTTCCGCCCATCCCACTTGGAAGCATTCGGACCTTTTCAAGGCCTTCGCAGAGACCGCGACGCGTCATAATTGGCGCCAAGGCCAATCCCTCAAACAGCACTCGGAACGCGTCATGGCAAGAAAGCTGGAAGTCCGTGTGATAGACAGCACCATGCCGTTTTTCATACTCAGCCAAGAAGCGCTGGCCGATGGCATTTCGCTCGTCGTAAACAGTTGTTCCGACCCAGCCATCCATGGATCCTTGGGCTTTAGGGCCACGACCAATACCCAGACTGCTGTTACACACAACCGATGGACGCCAATCTGTTTCGTTGAGAGCTCGACCAATCGCGCACGTCCCCAGCGTTGTTGCAACAGCGAGCGCCTCAGGGCCTGTCGACCTAATATTTGCAACCGCTTCCCTGGCCTGCCGCATCTGCAACTCACCTGGCGTCCCCATTTCCCGGATGCGCATTGAAATACGTTCTTCGGAAGTCACGCGTATGCCGGCGCGTTTGCCAGCGATGCGAAGGAACTCAACAAATTCGCCCGAATGCCACATGGTGTCCCAGACGATGCCCATGCTGGATATGCCTTTAGCTTTTAGCCAGTCCACCATACGGAATGCGTCCTCCGGGCCGCTGCCCCAGGAGACGCTGAAGCACCATTGACTGGATACGTATGAGGTAGCAGTAATGCTAATGGTAGGGACTTGGTAAAGGTCGGCCTGTTCCCTGACAGCCATCGCGTTGTCCGCCGCGGCCGGCCCCACGATGGCGACCACGCCTTGATCCATAAGGTACTTCCATGCATCGGTGACTGACTGAGTCGAGCCCGTCGGCAGCCCTTCGCCAACCGCCTCGATGAACTCAATGTCATAGTCCAGAATCTCACGCCGTTGCGCATCCTCCAAGGCGATCGCTGCGCAGTTGCGCCAAACTTCGGGAGGCAATTGCGGCTCCGTTACCAGAATACCTATCTTAAGCGTCATACAAGCCCTCGTTTTTTATTGTTGAATTACTGGCGAAAACAGCCGACTTAGCCTCAAAGGGGGTGCTCATGGACATAACGTTTTGGCGTAATGGTGCACTCTTGTCGCCGCTTTTCATAACGGCGCCTCCCAACGCGCGCAGGACTGCGGCCTACATGCGGGAGCAGCTTTTTAGGCTACGGCGGCCCAACTGCCGACGACGACCTTGAGTGAGCCGTATGCCTGCCCGCCGGGTTTGCGCCCATACCCCAAGCAGCAGCGACCGACTAAATTGACTAACCTAGATAACTAATTTAACATCATATACATAGTCAGTCAATTGAAGGGGCCTCTAACCTTCATCCCCCAGGTTGCGTGACGAAACTTACTCAGCTAGCTCATCAGCACATTTACGAAGGGTCCTGCATGTCGGCAAAAATCGGAATTTTGATAACGGAACCACAATTGTCGCCTGAAGTGTGGCGCAATTGCGCAGCGATCGCATTGGAGGATGCGCACCGGCGTGAGATTTTGGACTATGACGTTGAGTTCATCGAGGCGCATGGTGAAGGGTTGCCGACCGGTTCCACTCAGTCAGTCACCGACGCATGGAAAGAATTGGCAGATCAAGGAGCCCTAGCCATCATTGGGCCGGCAACCGCTGATAACGCGATGGCCGTGCGGCAGATGGCCGACCAATATCAGGTTCCCACCATCAGCATCACCGCGACCTCATATGTTGCAAGTGAGTGGTGCTTCAGCGTTTCTTGGGGCAGCGGCCCAGAAGATGCATTCCGTATGGTGGACTGGCTTAAGGTTAACGGTATTTCGAGCATGGGCATTGTCTGGGACACCATGTGGCATGCCGGCGAGTTTGTTGAGTTTCTCAAGATTGCTGGCAAGCGTGCCAATATAAACGTGACCTCTACTGAACGCGTATCTGTGTTCGGCGCAAAAGAAGCGTCACGCGACCCAATGGCGCAGGCACGCCAAGCGATAGCAAACATTCGATCGACAGCCCCGCAAGCTCTAGCAGTCGCTTCAACCATTGCGACCATCCCCTTGAGCCTGGCACTCAAAGAGTCCGGCTGGCAGATTCCCGTCGTGTGCAACAACAGTCTAGGCGCCGGGCGCGAGCCTAGAGCTCAGGGAGCGATGGATGGCTGGGTGGGCACATCGGTGTACGACGAGCGAAATGCCATTGCCCAGAGATTCCTTGATAACTACGAAAAGCGCCACGGGGCGGCAATTCGAACCGACTTTCTCCTATCATGCCATGACGCATTCCGCGCGCTCTTCGAAGGCCTCGCTCTAGCGCCTATCAGGACCCGAAGCGGACTCCATGAAGGGCTCGAAAAGGTTCGCATGCTCCCGAGCGGCATGGGATCGCCCGGCACATATCTCGGTTTCGGTACCTTTGATCACCGCGCGTTAAAAGGCAATGGAGCCATTGTGCTGCGTACGATTCTTCCTGGTGGAAAATGGCAACGTCTGGAAGATTTACCCAGCCAATGATCACGACGTCAAATCGCCCTGCGCTAGTTTGCAGACGAGGCCCCTACCGCGCCCATCAGTCGTAACAGCTGCAGATTCTCGTCGAAATTTAATGCGCTGTTTTGAAGGCATTACCATAATTTCCGCTGGGTCACTCACGCGAGCTCAGGGACAGAAATGGGTAGCCACCATTGGCATACGCCTCGCCATGTTCGGCGAGCAGGACTGGCGCAGCGTGGCGAGCCCATGCGCAGCGAGGATTTAAGCTCGAATCTCATGGAGCCTGCACCGCATCAGTCGAATCCGCCTCCGCTCTCAATCACGAGAGTAACCGACCAAATCGCCATCGAAAATCAACTGACGAAACAGCCTGAGCAATCCCATTTTTGGTAGGAGCTACAGCGAGTCCGCCACGATTGGCGAATAGCGACTCGATTCTAGACATAATGAATCAGTGACAGTTTTATCTAAACAGGGCATTGCCAAATAGCTATCATAGTTATATAAGTTATACATACCACGCAGGGATCAAGACTACAGCGACGACGCCTAGGCCCCGACAGCTGGCCCATTGATGCAATACCTGTGCGTAAGAAAACCGTGCGTTGCCGGGTACTGGAAGCCAGGCTCCTCAGTATCCCCCAGCAAAAACACTGTCCTCACCGAATCTCGCTGCGCTACGCAGCACTTTGAGTCAAGGAATCTCCATATGGCTGACATATTATTGCCACAGCTAGGATCAGACATGACAGACGGCACCGTCATTGCTTGGCATAAAAAGGAGGGCGATACGGTCAAACTAGGCGATCCGCTCTGCACAGTGAAGAGATCCGAGAGCAACGCTGTTGTTGAATCTGTAGCAGGCGGGATTCTAAGCAAGATAATTGTTAAAGCTGCTGAGCGGGTGCCAGTCAATACGCTTTTAGCAATTGTCGAAGCAAGTCACCCATCAGTATCGCAGCCGGCAACAGCAACCAATGAATCAGCGGTGGACATAGGTTCTGTCATGGACAATTCCCCAGATGACATCCCGCATAGTATGACGCGTAGAACTATTGCACGTCGCCTGACTGAGTCCAAACAGCAGGTGCCACATTTTTACGTGAAGGGAACCTGCCGCATCGATGATCTTCTGGAGCTACGGAAAAAGATCAACGGCAGTGCCGAGGTTAAAACGTCCCTCAACGACTTCATCGTACGGGCCGTCGCACTCGCGATGACAAAAGTACCTGGCGCCAACGTTTCTTGGGGTGAGAAAACCATGCGACAGCATAACCAGGTAGACGTGGCGGTGGCGGTCGCAACCCCTCGTGGGCTAGTCACCCCAATAGTGCGTGACGTCGCGAATAAAAGGCCAGTTGAAATCGGCAGCGAGATACGAGCCCTGGCAGAACGCGCACGCACGGCGAGGTTAAAACCTGATGAATACCAAGGTGGAACAGTTACGGTCTCCAACCTCGGTATGTATGGGGTTGAGGAATTCAGTGCGATCATCAACCCGCCGCAATCTATGATCTTTGCCATCGGCGCAGGTGTGGAGCGTGTGATAGCTAACGCAGGGGAGATTGAGATCGCGACCATGATGAGCGTCACTATATCGGCTGACCATCGAGCAATTGATGGCGCTGTAGCCGCACAATTGTATGAGGCATTCAAGACGTTGATCGAACAACCACATTCACTATGCGCCACAAGGCCATGAACAAATGGCGGCGCATCTTAAACACGCTTTTTACTTACTCTTTTTATTGAATGGTTGCCGTCAGGCATTCGTTTCAAGAGCATGGACATCTGGCGCTTAGCGAGATGTTCTGCATGACGCCATCCCTTTCCACGAAAAAAGGCGATGGCGTCACCCTACTCCCCCGGCTGACAGTCACTCCGCCCCTTAGCAGAATGCCCCACTATTCAGAACAAGACTGGAACTGCTGCGCTCGCGATCCTTGAAATGTATTCAGCCGAAGCGCGTGGTAACAACCGTGGCGGCGAGCCTCAGAAAATATCACCGCTTGCACTCATAAAGCTCTGAAAGCCCTCCGAGAAAAAGATGATTCCTACAAAGCCACCCACTTCCTTGAAGGAAAGGCAGGTGTGGCCCTTAGGTGGTTACCGTGCCGGCTGAATTTTGAATGAGCTTGCGCTCACCTAACTTAGTTTTATCTAGGAAAGCCAGCGCCCTTTCCATATAAAGCTGCCAAAAGCTAGCCGCCTCGTCGGTTTTCCCCTTTTCAAGCAAGTTACAAAGGGCATCATAGCCAGCAACTGTCTTGGTCATATTCGCTTGCAAAGCTTCGGCAGAGGCCTTACTGCCACCCTCGTTGAGGTTGATGGTGTAAATGCCATCTGAAATCGATTGTAGAATGCTTACCAACATAGCGACGGTCTTGTTGCCGGAGGCGCGAGCCAAAGCCTCATGGAAGCGATTGGTACCCGTTACAACATCGACATATCTTCTGTCAGCTAGTGCTTGCTGTAAATTTTCTACGCACTCACGCAAATGCTCCCTAGCCCCCTCCAGCTCAGGCGTTTTGTTTTTTAATGAGCGGATAATTGCTGGCTCAAAAAACATACGCGCTTCATGCAAGTCACGCATAGTCACGCCTTCGGAAACCAGCATGAAATTGGCGTATTCCGCAGCCTTCTGGATGCTAGGGCCGAGGATTACAGCCCCAGATCGCGTCCCACGCCCGATACTGATCAAATTTTCCGCTTCAAGTATTCGAAGCGCCTCACGCAACGTCGGACGTGAGACACCGAAAACAGTCAGTAACTTGCTTTCCGCTTGCAGCATGCTGCCGGCCTTCAGTTTGCCTGATGCGATCTGATCCCTGAGTCGGCCAGCTACTATGTGTGAAAGCTTAGGGAGCTTAAGATCATCCCCGATCGTCGTCGCAAGTACATTCTCTTCGCCGACTGTACTGTCACCTTTTGCCATCCTAACCTCCAAAATAAGCACAGTCTCCAGAATCTCATTAATTAGTCAACTTAGCTAGCTCTTGATGTGTTGTGTGTGCCGCCACTGAGGTCTTTTGCAGGCACATCCCTCCTAAATCCCCTATTCAAGACTCATTAGCGAATAGATCGCCAAGCTGGGTGCATTATCTCCCGCTCCTCGCGCAGGCTCGAAAAACGCCCAGCAGAAAGAGAGCTGATTTTTTACTTCTAGGCTTGCAGCCAGATGCGATTCGTCATAACATAAATACCTGTATAACTAGGTTATCTTCATTGTTTGGTTACACGAGTGTGATTACCCAAGCGGAGTTCCCGTTATACGTTGATCAGCGTCTAATACCGACGTAGCGCAGCGACTGCAGGCGCTCATTAAATTGTTCTCATTGGCTCCCTGCACATCGGCCAGTGCGCTGCTCCGAGATATAGGACTAAACCATGCCTGCAACTAGTCAACGTCATGCTGACGTGATGGAGATCACGCTTGATTGGCCTGAGGTGCGAAATGCATTGGGTCCGGCGGAGGGGCGCCAACTTCGCGAGTCGTTAGAAGCGGCGATTGAAGATGAAACTATCGCAGCCATAGTAATAAGCGCTAAAGGAAAGTCTTTCTGCGCGGGGGGGAATCTGCCTGAGATTGTACGCTTGGCCGAACAAGGCCCAGAAGCGGTGCAACAAGCCATTTACGGGGAGTTCCAAGGAGTTTTCCGCGCTATCTGTGACAGTCCTATCCCTGTTATTAGCGCCGTCGACGGCGCTGCCGTCGGTTTTGGCTGCGACCTTGCCCTTGCCGGTAGCGCGACATTCATCGGTTCCCAAGGCTGGATTGCGCAGGGCTGGATAAAAGCCGGACTTATCCCTGCCACCGGCGGAACTCACTATGTGGTGAAACGTGCAGGGCAACAGGTGCTGTGGCGGCTATTGGCGGCAGATAAAGTGGACGGTCCAACTGCTGAAGCTTGGGGCTTGGCGATTGCTTGCGATGATGCACGCAAAGCGGCTTTGGACATGGCAAGCAAGCTTGCTTCGTTTCCAAGAGCCCCGTTGAAGGCCGTAACAAAGCTGGCAGGCATTACCGAACTACAGGAACATCTTAGCGCCGCGCTAGCGTTCCAGACTGGCTTCATTACTCACCCTGACTTTCCAGTATATGCACAAAAACTTCTATCAAGATGAAGTTCTTGGCGCTTAAGCGTAGGGTAAGCGTCCGCCCAACACACCTTGTGTGATTAAACGGGCGCCCACCTGTGCGGCAACAGCTCGGTTATCTCACTCGCACGCTGCGTCGGCAGGGGTGTAAGAACATCCTTCAAGTAAGCATACGGATCATGTCCGTTGAGCCGCGCCGACTGGATCAAACTCATGATCGCCGCCGCACGTTTACCGCTGCGTAACGAGCCCGCGAACAGCCAGTTCGAGCGTCCAAGAGCCCACGGCCGGATTTGATTCTCGCACCAGTTATTATCGATGGGCACAGCACCGTCATCGAGATAGCGCGTCAGCGCTATCCAGCGTTTGAGGCTGTAATCCAGGGCCTTGGCGATGGCCGAACCCTCAGGCACAAGCTGTCTTTGGGCGGTCATCCAGGTATGAAGTGCGTCGGCGATTGGCGCTGCTTTTTCCTGCCGTATTCGCTGTCGACCACCCGGTTCCAGCTCGCGGACTTCTCGTTCAACTTCGTACAAGGCCGCGATGTAGTGCAGCGCTTTTTCGGCGATCTGGCTCTTGTTGGTCGCATGTAAGTCGAAGAACTTTCGGCGGGCATGGGCCATGCAGCCGATCTCCGTAACGCCCAGTTCAAAGCCTGCCTTGTAGCCGGCAAAGTCATCGCAGACCAGCTTGCCGTTCCAACTGCCCAGGAAGGCTCGGGCATGTTCGCCAGCGCGGCTTGGGCTGAAGTCGTAAACGACCGCCGCCAGGTCGGAGAACTGACTGGTGGTATAGGCCCAGACATAAGCGCGATGAGTTTTTTTAGCGCCAGGCGTCAGCATTTGTACCGGCGTCTCGTCGGCGTGAACGATGCCGTGCGTCAGCACGGCTTCGCGCAGCGCATCGACTAGTGGTTGGAGTTGCACGCCGCAGTTGCCCACCCACTGCGCCAAGGTCGAACGGGCGATGGGCAGCCCGGCGCGACCGAAGATTTTTTCCTGACGATACAGCGGCAAATGATCAGCGAACTTGGCCACCATGACATGGGCCAGCAGGCCTGCGGTCGGTATGCCTTTGTCGATGACGTGCGCCGGTACCGGCGCCTGGATTAGCGTTTCGCACTGCTCGCAGGCCCATTTCCCACGGATGTGACGCTCGACGGTGAACACGCCGGGCGTGTAGTCGAGTTTTTCACTGGCATCTTCGCCGATGCGCTTGAGAGCACAGCCGCACTGGCAATGGCTGTTGTCCGGTTCGTGATGGATCAGCGTGCGAGGAAATTGCGGCGGCAGCGCTGCGCGCTTAGGTTGCTGGCGCACTTTGGCTTCGAGCCAACATCCACTCGTGCAGTTTTAGCGACGGGCACTGCCGTTTCCTGGCGTAATCGCCAACGATCTTCGTCGCTCATGTCCTTGGCGTGTCGCTCGACGTCATACAGCCCGCCAATCGAGTGAAGCGCCTGCTCCGCCAACTGACTTTTATTGGCGATATGCAAGTCGAAGAACTTGCGGCGCGCATGGGCCATGCAGCCGATTTCGGTGATGCCCATCTCGAAGCTGGCCTTTTAGCCGGCGAAGTCATCACAGACCAGCTTGCCGCTCCAGGTGCCCAGGAAGTTACGCGCATGTTCGCCGGCACGGCTGGGGCTGAAGTCGTAGACCACGGCTTTGAGTGCTGAAAACGGCGTCGTGCTGTAGGACCCGACATAGGCGCGGTGGATTTTCTTCTCGCCGGGCGCCAGCATCTGTACCGGCGTTTCATCGGCGTGAACCACGCGCTGGGCCAGCAGCGATTCGCGAAGCGCATCGTCCAGGGGCTGATGCTGCACTCCGGTTTAACCCACCCACTGCGCGAGTGTCGAACGCGGGGATGGCCAGGCCGGCACGACCGAAGATTTTTTTCCTGTCGATAGAGTGGCAGGTGATCGGCGAACTTCGCCACCATCACGTGGGCCAGCAGGCCCGCCGTGGGGATACCCTTGTCTATTACCTGCGGCGGCACCGGCGCCTGGATCAGTGTCTTGCACCGCCGGCAAGCCAATTTCCCCCGAATGTGCTGCTCGACGGTGAACACGCCCGGCGTAGAGTCCAGCTTCTCGCTGACGTCTTCACCGATGCGCTGAAGCTGGCAGCCGCAAGCGCACTGAGTGGTGTCCGGTTCGTGATGGATTACGGTGCGCGGGAACTGCGGCGGCAAATGGCGCACGCTTGGGTTGCTGGCGTGGCTCTGTCTGCGCAGGTGAAGGATGAAGGGCTTTTAGCTCCGCCTCGATGGCCTCGAGGTCGGTATTGAGCAGGTCATCGAGCAAGCTACGTTGCGCCGGCTGATCTGCTCGCTGCGCTTGGCGAACTTGTGGCGTTTGAGGATGGCGATCTCATGGGTTAGCTGTTCGATGATCGTTTCATCACGATGGATCTTTCTGCACTGGGTGTCGACCTTGGACAACAACTGCGCAGCCAGTATGCGCAGCTGTTAGGGAGTCATTTGGTCGAGATCGGGCAAAGGAGTCCTGGTGCGGATTTTACCAAAACAGCCCGACCGCTACAGTAAAAAGGCAACACCTAAAGCACTGCGATGACGCCACCTGCACCTACTCGCTGCCAAGGCAATCCAAGTACCAGCGCCTGGAGCTGCTCGGGGTCGAGTTCAACCTCCGTCCCACGATAGATGCCCGGCCAATGAAATTTGCCTTGGTTCAAACGCCGCGCCGCGAGCCAGATACCGACACCGTCGTGCACTAGCACCTTCATGCGGTTAGCCCGGCGGTTGGCAAAGAGGTAAGCGCTGTGCGGTTTCGCTGCACCGAACACGGCGACCACTTTTGCCAATGCGGTCTCAGTGCCGGCACGCATATCCATGGGCTCGGTGGCGAGCCAGTTGGCATCGACGCGAATCATTGGGCCAAGCCACGAATAAAACACGCGCAGCCGTCCGGATCCGAGGCTGGCCACTTTACGGTGATGGATTTATCACCCAGAGGCAGCGAGATGATTACCGACTCTCCTGTTGCACGCCTTGGTATCACTTTTACCGGAGCGAAAGCCGGCAAGGTTGCAGGCGATTGTCCCGGTAGGCCGGTAGCCACTTGCGGATTACATTTGCATTGATGCAGTGATGGATGGCTACGCTGGAAATCGTCGCTCCGGGCTGTAGGCATTCCCGGATGATCTGGGCTTTGAATGGTTTGGGGTAAGAGCTTCGTTGGCGCATGAAAATCCTGGCGATAAGGGTGGTGGCTTCCGCTTAAAAATACGCGGACACCATCGTCCTTAATGCTGGAGTTCGCTAGGTGACTTTGCCGGACGGTTACGCTTAAGCACCTAAGCTACTATCACTACCATTACCGACGCTCGGGTGCTTGCTAGAAACTTCATCATAAGGTGCTAAGTGTGCATGGTAGCTATAAGTGTTCATGCGAGGGGCAGTGACAGCGCCTTGACGTTTGGGCCGTTATTTTGAATTCGAATCAGAGCTGTATCCCCTGCCAAGGCCGGCTGCTGATCATCCTGTGTGCCGTCCGGTCACTCAGGTGTAATTTGCTGGCGACTAATTAAACCCGTGGTAGTTCTTAATACCCAGGCCGGGATAACTTTTTCCAAGGGGAGTGTCGGGTTTGAGAGTTCTCAATCACAAAATTCATTGCTACTGCGGGCGCGATAGCAACCGCCGATCTTGAACAGTTTTCAGTGAGCGCGTCTGGGCTTTTCTGACTTGCCGCCTAGACGCCTCACATTAAGCGTTCCGCTACTGAGAACGAAGCGATTTTGCCATACATTGTTCGTCAGCCAGACTTTCCAGAAACTTTCGAACTTCTGGGCGACTAATTTTATCGGACACCGTTCGCGGTAAACGCTCAATCTGATGAAAGCGGACTGGAACCTCGTAAGGGGTCAGCTTTTCCTTTGAAAAGCTTTTGATGGCTGACTCGTCTAACCTGACTCCAGGATAGGTTTCAATCACCGCCACAGGAACCTCTCCCAGCCGCTCGTCCTGCACTCCTAGAACGATAGCTTCGTAGACACCAGGATAAAGTTTGAGTACATCAGCGACTTTACCCGCCATGACTTTGAACCCTCCGCGAATGATCGCATCATCAGCTCGTCCGATAATGTAAAGGAAGCCGTCATCGTCCAGACGAGCTAGATCGGTCGTACGGATCCACTCCTTCGAGTCGTCAATTCTTTGAAGCTTGGCCTCTAAAATACCCTGCTCACCGGATGGCACAGGCTTACCGGTAATAGTGTCCACAATGCGAATTTGTGCCCCCTTGGTAGCACGCCCAACGCTCCCGCGCTTTCTATCCGAGAACAGACCATGGTCTTCAAGACTCCAACTTGTCACTACTCCCATGAATTCGGTTGCACCGTAAGTCGTGAGCACTGCTACTCCAAACTTTTCTTCAAAGGCCAATTGCAGTTCGACAGAAAGTGGGGCGGTTCCCGCACGCACGGCTTTGACGCTTGAAAAATCGTCACGTGTGGCATCGCTGTCGACCATCATCTTAATGGCAGTAGGTGGCAATGCCGCGAATTTTGGACGATATTTAACCAACGCCTGACGGTAAAGCTCAGCATCGAATTTCTCGAAGAGAACAATCGGCCTCACCTCAAAGACGGACATCAAAGTGTTGAATGTACCCGCCGTATGCACTAAGGGACCAAACATCAAGGTAGGAGAGGTTTGTGGTTTTAGCTCGAAATGGTCCACAGTCCCCTTGGCGCTTCGTACTCCATCCCGCAAGGAAGACTGAAGGGTACGTTCAGCGATCGGAATGCGTTTCGGAACACCAGTCGTACCACTAGTTTGTATTTCGATGAGCACACCTGGCTTGCGAGTGCGGAAAACCTTGCACGACCTTTTCAAGATCGTTTCAAACGACACCGTTCCTCGAGAGACCGTGACGGCAACCACCATACAACCTACCGCTTTCGCAGCGGCAACTACTTCCGGTGACAGGTCGGCATGGCTACCGAGCAGGCACCCCAGATCTAGGGACACCACTTCTTCGGCAATCATATTTACAGGGCGGATGGCGTTTATCAGCAAGCACCCCCGAGCGGCCCCAAGAATTGAAATGAAGCCAGTAAGCTGCTCTGGTCGATTACGGCCAAGTAGGCCAATGATGCTTTCGTCACCGAGCCCCGATTGACCCAGTAAACTACTCAGCCCAGCGATTGCATCAGACAAGGCCGACCAACTCAGCGCCTGCCCCTCGAAGTTAATGGCGGCTAGGTCGCCGCCAGCAATGGTTGCAAGGACGATGTGTTCGGCGATTCCAGACATTTAACGAATCTCGTAGGGTTTTCGTTTGCCGTTTTGCAGCATGTTTTCTACTTGGGCTATGCCTAAAGGATTTCCTAACTGGGTATAGTGCAAGCCTCGAGCCATCGCTTGGGAACGCCCAGTATCTAACGATTCCCAGATTGACCTTACAGTACCCTGTGTTGCCACAGATGGTTTGGACGCAACGACTGCAGCGATTTGATGAGCCCGGGCGAATAACTCCTCGTGTTGGACTACCTCAGTTACCAACCCAATTTGGTATGCCCGTTCGGCTCCCAATCGTTCTTCAACACCCATTAGGGAAACTCGGAGGATCTCACCAAGAGGCATACGCCGGGACATGCTTATCGGTTCGAGCGCGGCAACCAGACCGAAGTCCACATGAGGGTCAAAAAATGTCGCTTCATTCGAAGCAATGACGATATCCGAACCGCCTACCACATAAAACGCGCCCCCTGCGCACATACCGTTAATTGCGCATATAACAGGTTTCCATAATTTGTGGTGTTTAGGATCAAGGCTTTCGCCAGGATCAGGCTTGTTCCAAATATTGTCAGGATATTTGAAACCCTGAACGCGATCCAAACCTGTCGAAAAGGCACGACGGCCTTGTGCTCGAAAAACCACGCTGTGGACATGATCATCATCGCGCACGACTTGCCATAGACGCTTTATCTCCGCCATCATTTCAGCATTTATAGCGTTCAACTTGTCGTCGCGATTCAGGGTAATAGTGGCTACATGATCGTCGCCCACTTCGAATGTAACCATTTCGGTCATGACAGTGTCCTCAGCGTTTCGGAAGTGTGATGAAATCACCACTTGCATCACCCAATTTCATTCCACCATCGCAATCAAGAATGGTTCCCGTAATGTAGCCGCCCATCTCTGAAGATAGGAATATAGCGGCATTGGCGATGTCACTGGCATTGCCAAACCGGCGGAGCGCGGTGTGCGCACTCCATTTGATCTTGTCTTCTTCTGTTGGCGCCATGCGCTCGACCCCCTCGGTACCGCGAATTGGGCCGGGTGAGATAGCATTTACTCGAATGCCCGCTTGGCCCCATTCCATTGCCAATACCTTAACAATCATGTTCACTCCGGCTTTAGCAGCACAGACGTGAACCTGCTGCGGCAATGGCTGTACCGCTTGTGGCGCCGTGATAGCGATGAGTGAAGCTCCAGGCGTAATGATAAAATCGTAGGCGGCACGGAACACGTTGTAGGTGCCCAAGAGATCAATGTCGACAACGGTTTTGAAGCCGTTGGCGGAAATGCCTACTGCAGGGGACATAAAGTTACCAGCAGCGCCTGCAATCACTACATTGGGCTTGCCTAGCTCCTTGCTGGCTTTATCGAACAGCGCTCTGATGGCCTCGATATCGCGTACATCGGCACTACCTGCCAATGCGACCCCCCCTGTCTGCTCTCGTATATTCAGCGCCGCAGCCTCGGCTTTTTCAGCATTGCGCCCAAAGACTAGAACCTTATCTCCTTGAGCCGCGAAAGCTTTCGCAATACCCAAATTGATGCCGCTGGTACCGCCAGAGATGAATACTGTTTTACCTGTCATGGAGACTCCTACCAACCTGATAGCGTGGCAACGCGAGCGCGGTGCGCCGACGGCATTCCCAAGTAGGCTTGATCGAACAAAGCACGCTTTAGCCAAATATGGGCACCGTACTCCCAGGTGTAGCCAATGCCACCGTGCGCTTCAATCATACGGCGGGTGATCTCAGGGTATATTTCGGTGATATGAGCTTTAGCCAACGCTGCCGCTTCATGAGCAGCAGGCGGATGGGTATCGAACATATGAGCCGCAAACCAATAGAGTCCCATTGCAGGCTCAACCAAAAGAGCCATGTCGGCAAGTTGGTGCTTTAGTGCCTGGAATGCTCCAATAACTTGGCCGAACTGCTCGCGCTCTTTACAGTAGTCAACAGCCATTTGAACTGATCGGGACGCGCCGCCAAAAGCATCCGCGGCAAGAAGGATCAGGCCGGCATCAACCACGCGCGGGCCTGCGGGGTGAATCATCCGTTCAAATGGCGTACTGTTGAACTGAATGTGGGCTAACTGCCGACCTGCATCGGTAGATGACACCTGCGTAAAGAACAAACCAGATGCACCTTTTTGGACAACTCCCAATTGGCCCCCGCTTAGGCCCACCACGATCAAGTCTGCGCCATCAGCGTGTAAAACGTAATTTTTGGCCCCTGTCAGCTGATCCACTCCATCGAGCGTCCAAGAGTCAGCTGTCCACTGCCCCTTCGCTTCTGCCAAGGCCACTGTGGCACGGAGCTCGCCGGAAACCAGCCCAGGCAACCATTTGGTTTTTTGATCATCGCTGCCCGCTAAGGTAATCGCTAGCGTAGCGAGCGCGTGCTCAAAAAAAGGCCCTGGCATCGCGAAACGGCCTACCGGTTCAGCAACTACCGCCAAGTCGAGCAAACCAAGACCCAATCCACCGTATTGTTCAGGAACCAGCATCCCCCCAATCCCCAGATCCATGAGCCCGCGCCACAAGTCGAAGTCAGGACCAGCCGTTTCATGGGATGCCAAGGCTCGATTGATAGGGCATTCTTTTTGGAGGTAATTGGCAACCACATCCTGAAATGCGCGTTGCTGCTCATCTAGATCAAACCTCATTCTTGATGACCCTCACGCGGTAGACCGAGACCACGCTCGGCGATGATGTTTCGCTGTATGTTTGACGTACCGCCTGCGATAGCCGCAGCCAACGAATTCATGTACTGGTTAACCCAGCGCTCGTTACCCGGCCTGGGATTACCAATGGGGGAGATGAGATTCTCGTCCTCCAAAATGGCATTAGCCACCTTGGCGACAGCTGCTGCATAGTTGGACTGAACAAGCTTGTTCATCATTTGCAATAGCCCACCACCCTGCCCCGACAGTTCACGGCTCATTTGGAGATAACTGCTGCAGCGTTGTGCCTCGAGCTCAGCCTTCAGAGCGGCCAGTCGGTCTCGTACCCAAGGATCAAGAATCGCCGTCATACCGCCCTTTTCTGTGCGCCGTGCAAGACCTAACAAGCTCTCAAACAGGGCTTCCGACCGGTCGATGCCGCCGAGCATATTCCGCTCGTGCTTAAGCAAGGATTTGGACACACTCCAGCCCTCTCCTCGAGCCCCGACGATCCAGTCCTCAGGCGTCACCGCATCGGTGAAAAAGACTTCGTTGAAATCATCTCCGCCGTTGATCTGTTTCATCGGCCTGATATCGATACCCGGCTGATTAAGATCCAGCAACAGATAGGAAATCCCATGATGTTTAGGCGCCTGCGCTTCCGTGCGAATCAACGCAAACATGTATTGGCAGTCTCGAGCATATGATGTCCAAACTTTCTGACCATTGATGACCCATTGGCCCTCTCGTAACTCACCGCGTGTACGCAAACTTGCCAAATCGCTGCCGGATCCTGGCTCACTGAAACCCTGAGCCCATCTGTATTCTCCGCTCAGTGTCTTCGCGATAAAACGCTCTTTCTGCCACTCAGCTCCACGTTCAAGAAGTGTAGGAACCAACATTTGGACACCATTGCCCCTGATCTCTGCTGGCGCTTTGGCGGCGGCGAATTCCTCGGCGATAATGCGTGCTTTGATGGGGTCCGAAGGCTGTTCCGAACCACCATATTGCTTAGGGATCCCTCGATACAAATAGCCTTGAGCAATTGCTTTCTGGCGAAACAGGGTAGTATCGCTGCCGTGTTTCCAATGAGTGCACACGAAATCTCGTACTTGTGCTCGAAAGGCGTCGTGCTCAGCCCCGTAATTTAATTCCATGATATCCGCCGTGTTCAGTCAAAGCCTAAGTCATCCCAGACTTTGTTGATGTTATTCATTGCTTCTCGACCGCCGACCCGGTCACGCTCGCGCAAGAAGTTGACCTCATCTTCACGCCAAACCACATTAGAGAAAAGAGGATGTCCCACCGTCGCAAAATTAATAAAGGCCCCCACCCCCAGACCATGGAAGTACTGCTGCAAGGCTCGCTTGCCCAGCATTAAATTATCGGTACTGTGCGCAGCTACAGCCCGGGCATAACGCAGCGCCTCATCTTCTAGCTTTTCACGGGGAACGACCGAGTTGGCGACGCCCCATTCCTTAAGTTCCTGTGCACTCATCTTTCTTCCGGTGAGCAAAACCTCCATGCCACGGTTCAGGCCAAGGCGCAGCATCGTCATGGGCAGCTGCGTCTCAAAGCCCGCAAAGCCGATGCGACTTTGACGCCGAGCGACATAGGCATCCTCGCTCAAAATCAAAATGTCGGCGGTCATTGCGAATGAAAACCCTTGCCCAAGCACCGCGCCCTGAGCTGCAAGAATCACCACCTTGTCGCCCCAGATCGTTCCGTTGAGAGTGCTGTCCAATAACTTGCGTATACCGCGCATCCGTTTGGACTGTCCCAGACGTCCGCCTTTCTTCAGACCGAACGCCTCTACCGGCATTTTCTTCGTGTCTTCGCCAGAACAAAAGTCACTGCCCGCCCCGGCCAGGATCACCACTTTTATCTCATCGTCATCCTGCGCGCGAGTGAGCGCCGCGGACAACATGTCGTTCATGTCTGGAGTTAAGATAGCGTTCTTGCGATGCGGACGATTCAATGTTATCCGGGCAATATGCCCATCGATTACTTCATACAAAATACACTGGGAGAGATCCTCGTCGGTGCCGCTATCGGGTACGTTTGCCATTGACTTTATTTCCCTTCAGCGTTGATGAAGTCGTCTATGCGACTGTGATAGTGACGGATTCGAGATTCCTGGTATTTGCCTAGAATCAAACCCTTTTCAACCGTGGAGTGGAGGCCTTTCCAGACACCGACGATGTTTTCGTAATCCTGATCAAAAATCGGCCCAAGCCTGCCTAGGCCTGGGTGTTCGGCAAAAGGGCGGTCATCGGGCAACCATTCAATTTTTGCGGCTGCTGGCGTTGGGATGGAGAGATCGCGAGGCGCCAACAAGTAAATCTCCATGATTGAGCTGTCGTGGCGATCACCGTTCGGCCGGAAGCGATACACGATCGGCAGACCAAAGCCATACCACGGTAGAAAATTTGGAAACAGGAAGTATTCGATAGCGTCGAGCATTTCGACGTCGGTCAGATGATCAACTGACTTACCAAGAATCTTCTCAACTTCACCGCGCCTCTGCTCGGCCAAAGAACTCCGATAGGTCTCACCTTCACGCAATTTGATGGGCTCGCGACCGGTGCCTTTGGAGACATAGTCTGCGAAGTCCTGGGGAGTCATCTGGCGCATCGCAGGCGTCGCAGGGGCTACTGATACAGTGGCAAGACGACTCAAATTATCCCCATAAACGTCATATTGGGTTTCAGCATATTCAGAGACCGTGACAGACTGGGGATGCGTCGGCGAGACATGATAGGACTCCAAAAAAGCCTCCATCGCCACTTTCCAGTTAGCGGGCATCACCCGCGCAACGTGAACGGCAATTCGGCGATCTTCGAGCGGCGCAGATCTAAAATGCTCTGGCAACTCGCCGATGAATTCATCGAACGGTTGAGCGTCAGGGTCGAAGTTAATGAATACAAACCCTCCCCAAATTGCCAACCCGATCGACTTCAAGCACATCTTTCGTTGCTCAGTCTGTGGAAAATCCCAGCGCTCAGGAATGCGCCGTATAGAGCCGTCGAGATTCCAAGACCAACCATGAAAACGACAGGTAAAAGCAGGGGATCGTCCTTGGCCATCTACCAACTGCATACCCCGATGCAGACAGGCGTTGGGATACGCTTTCAAAACACCATCAGCAACGTGGACGACAACCACTGAGCGACTACCGATCTCGTACGTGATGTAGTCTCCGACCTCTGGAATATCGCTGGTATGGCAAGCCATTTGCCAAACCTTACTCCACATAGCGCCCATTTCACGGGCATGAAAAGATGCTGAGGTGTACCGTTCAATCGGAAGATCCGCTGTTCCAAAATCCCCATCCGAGCGCCGCGAAAACGCGTCGGACGCGATTCGACGGTCACGAGCCAGCCATTTGCTTATTGATGGCTCTTTAGCCTTTTCTTTGCTGGACATGCCCTCTCCTTACTGCGCCCCACCATCGCCTGAGGCGGGACCACAAACCGTGCCGTGCAGAATGCGCAACAGTCGACCTAACTAATATAGTTAACTAGGTTCACACATACAAGCCATTTTCAGCGCGTTAAAACGTCGCGGTCGCGGAGCGCCTCGGCCATGGCCAACTGCAGGAATGTAATAATCGGGAACCTGCCGCGCCTGGGGGCAATTTCGGCGCTCGTTGTCTGGGGTATGGCCGTGGCGACCGAGCCAGAAACGGAAATGAAGAGTGCTGACGCAACGCCTAGCTCGGCCATCCCGCCGGCGGTGCCGAGCGCTACAAACTCCGAACAAGGAAAACTTCGCCACATCGACAAATAGGTATACAAGTTAAATTGGTATGGTATTTTGTCTGCACTCGCTCTGGCGCATTTGCATCCGAGCGCTAACTGCAGTTGAAAATAAGATCCAGGGGAGACGACCGCGTGACGACATCCGTAAGCAATGATCAAGCTCTTCTTACCAGCGCTGCGTTGAAAGCGGTGTATCGCCGCGTAGCCCTGATTCGTGCAGCAGAGCAAGGCATTTCCAAACAGCTTCGCGCCGGCAAGATGTCATTTTCTTTCTATCCGGTGACAGGCCAGGAGCTCGCACCAGCGGTATTGGCCGAATGCTTGAGCTCGGATGACCAGATGGTGACGATTTATCGCGGATTGGCCGACATCCTAGCGCGCGGCATGCCACTACGTGAGTTGCTTGCTGAGAGCATCGGCCATTCGTCTGGCGCATGCGGTGGAAAAGGGGGCGGAATGGGGTTAGCACGCCCTGACTTGGGGCTGATGATGACTACTGGAATCGTTGGCTCCAGCGCGCCTGTTGGTGTAGGTCTTGCTCTAGCATCGCAGCTGCAGAAAACGGGCAAAGTTGTCACTGTAAGCTTTGGCGACGGGGCCACAAGCATTGGCGCCGTCCATGAAGCTATGCTGTTTGCTTCCCTATGGAAGCTGCCAATAATATTCATCTGCCATAACAATGGCTGGGCTGAATCGACGCCACTATCCGAATACTCGGTACTAGAAAAACTCTCCGAACGAGCACAAAGCTATCGGATGCCCGGGCTTACTGTTAGTGGTAGGGACCCTCAGGCTCTAGCTGACGCCTTCAATGATGCTATCGCGCGAGCTCGTCGAGGAGACGGCCCTACCTTCGTTGAATCGACGACTTACAGGCTCGGCGGTCACTACTTCGCTGACGCCGGCGCGTATATGGATCAGGAGGAGCTTGCAGCCGAGCGGGCACGCGATCCGGTATTGACAGTACGCGCGCAATTAATTGCACAGGGCCACGCCACCGATGAGGAAATTGCCGTTATCGATGCAGACGTCGCAGAAGACGTGTCGCGAGACATAGCGATGGTTCTGGAGACTCCTGTAGCGCCATTCACCGAGGCGGACCTACTCAGCGACGTCTACGCCGACGCGACATTCACCCCAATGAGTCGCAAACGACCCGCCGCTCAAGCTCTACCACTTGGTCCCATGCGCAAAGCGACGATGCGCGACGCCTTCAATGAAGCGCTTATGATTGCAATGGAGCAGGATGACAAAGTAATCATGCTGGGTGAGGACATTGCTGACCCGGCCAGCGGCGTGGTGGGCATCAGCCGCGGACTGTCGACAAAATTCGGTGATCGCGTTCGATCTACCCCTATTGCGGAGCAAGGAATCTTCGGCGCATGTGTCGGTGCAGGGTTGGCTGGTATGAAACCGGTCGGTGAACTACTGATGATGGATTTCTTGCCGGTAGCTATGGACCAGATGGTCAATCACGCTGCCAAGGCACGATACATGACAGGGGGTCAGATGTCGGTGCCCATGACTATGATGACCTTGGTGGGCTCGGGTAACGGAGCACAGCACTCCCAATCGACTGAAGCGTGGTTGATGCACACTCCAGGGTTGAAAGTTTGTTACCCAAACAACCCTACTGACGCAAAGGGCATGCTTCTCTCCGCTATTTTCGATCCTGATCCGGTGATTGTCATCCATTCAATGCTGAACCTGTTCGGCACATCCGAGATGCCTGAGGGAGAATATCGAATTCCACTGGGGCTTGCAGCAGTGCGCCGAGAAGGCTCCGACGTCACCATTATTTCATATGGGCCCGCCGTCGGTGACGCAATAAAAGCTGCCGACATGCTCGCCGCTGAAGGTATCAGCGCCGAAGTGATCGATCTACGTAGCCTTGTGCCACTTGATGCAGAAACTCTTCTTGAGTCTGTTGCTAAAACCGGTCGTGCTGTTATCGCCCATCGCGCCACAGACTTCATGGGGCCTGCAGCCGAGATCTCTTCGTTGCTCTACAGCGAACTGTTCGGCAAATTAAAAGCTCCAATTCAACGAGTTGCCGGATCCTACGCGCCGGTTCCCAAACACGCAGGCTTACTTGGATTGCATTACAAAGGCGCAGCCGCCATAGCTAAAAAAGCTCAGGAAATCATGAAATGATTGAACTTAGAATTCCCGCCGCAGGTGACGCGGTATCAGAAGTACAACTGGTGGAATGGATTGCCGAGGATGGCGCAAATATCGCGGAAAGCGACGTGATTTACTCGATAGAAAGCGATAAGTCCGTTCTTGATGTTGAATCTCCAGCCACTGGCAGACTTACCATTCTTGCTCAAGCGGGGGAAATCTATCCCATCGGTCATTTGGTAGGACGGATTGAGTGAGTTAATGATGTTTACGGGATATGGCAACGCACATTGGCTTGAGCGAATACAGCTCAGTTGTTGCGAGTCTTAAGATACGCAAAAGCAGAGCATCGTCATAATAGGCTGCAGTTCGAGCTAAGGTGAGTTGGGATTGAAGCACGGAATTTGGGGGCACAGCTCGCGATTCTAATTATGAGGGAAAGTTCTATGCCCCCCCCCAACCGAAGCCCGGTGCTTTGACGAGCCTGGGTAATGCTAATGTGGCAGCGCAAGATTGTTACGTTATTTAAAGCAGCAAGCAGAGGGGGGGGGAGCGGGGTTGAAAAATGAAGTTCTCGGAAGCTCGAATTACGGATAACCATGCTTTTTAATATCTTTAAAAGTTTACGAGTGGTGCGTACTTCCGCTTGATTTGAATAAAAACAATGATCGAGATGTAAAGTGATTTTAGTTAATTAGCTGCCATCACCGAGAACCAAGCGATCAGCCCCATCTGATGGCCAGTTTCGACAAAGGTGCTGTGAACTGTTGATGTAGAAAGGGATAACTGAAATCACAATAGACCCTAATAAATAGATTCGACTCATCCCCATGACCACATTCCAACCGCATCTCTAGCCTTGCCGCTACGTTCTCGTCACTGTATTTCAAGCACCGCGTGCTCGTGGAGTTCGATATGTACAAAGCGTCAACTGCACCTGCCCATAACTCAGCCATGGCACCTAGTTCGGCGAGTAGTAATGAGTGTCGCAGCTTGGTTCCTGATTCACGCTATGAAATGACGCGCAAAGCCGCAGTAGAGCTCTTCGCTAGGCGCGGTTTTAGTAATGTCAGCATGCGCGATCTGGCGGTACAGATTGGCATCAGCCCGGGTTCGATCTACAACCATACCGAAAGCAAAGAAGCGCTGCTTTTTGAGTTGATCGAGTCCATCTATCTAGATCTGCTTTCCTTAGTTCCCAAGCAGCGCAAAAACCAATCCGAGCCCGGCAGTGCACTGATCAATCTGATCAAGAAACACGTCCATTTGCACGAAAAAAAGAGCTGGTATTTTTGGTTAGCGGAACATGAGGCAGGGTGTTTGAGTCCAGCCAATCACGAGAAAACTCTGAAGCTGCGCCAACGCTATGAAACACATTTTGCGCGGCTACTAAGCCATCTGCTTAGAGAGGAAAGCGAAGCAGTGCAGCTTGCGATTCCCCCGGTTCTGGTGGGAATTCTTAATAATCTGCCCGCGTGGCTTAAGCTTTGTCCCTTGAGCCGTGATCAACGAAGCCAACTAATCGTCGATATGGCATTGGGAGCGGTCTACGCCACGTTGAGCAAGCAGGGCGCGAGCCGTTTTTCTCAGTTAATCCCCAAGTCCGCCGACAGCGCGAAATAGTCGTTTAAAAAACTGTCTATCGTCATTTCTTTTAGCCCAGCTTTTAAAAGGCGTAAAAAACGCAATGAACACTCCATCCCCTACTGTATTACTCGATATCACCGATGCAGTTGCGCGCATTACGCTCAACCGGCCAAATGCCCTAAATGCGATCACCGTAGAGCTTGCAGAGGAATTTTTACAAGCGGTGAAAGTAGTGTCGAGAACACCCTCGGTTAGGGTTGCGATCATCAGCGGGAAAGGCAAGGCATTTTGTGCCGGAGGCGATCTGGCGTATCTGCAAGACGCTACCCCCAGGAAAGCGCGGGTCTTGATCGACCCGCTTCATGAAGCAGTCGAACTGCTAACTCGACTTGATATTCCAGTTATCGCCTGCATTCATGGCGTTGTTGCCGGAGCCGGTGTCAGCTTGGCAGTCGCGTGCGATTTTGTGCTCGCAGCTGAGGGCACTCGATTCAACCTCGCCTACACAGGAATAGGTACAAGTCCAGATGCATCGGCATCGTGGCATATTCCTCGTTTGATCGGCACACATAAATCTATGGAACTGCTGTTGCTTAGCACCCCGTTCGACGCTATTGAAGCATTGCATATCGGCCTGATCACTCAAGTCCACCCAGTCGAGCAGTTAGAAGCTGCGTGCTCGCAAATGGCACGCCGCTTGGCAACCGCTGCGACGAGAGCACTGGCTCAAACAAAACGGCTGATAAGAAGCTCAACGCAACACACGCTCAAGGAACATCTTGAGGCCGAGCGGGCAGCCTTCTGTGCCTGCGTGGAAACCCGTGACTTTTCGGAAGGAGTCAACGCTTTCATAAGTAAGAGAATCCCCAGCTTTCGTGGCGAGTAGTGGGTGCCCGGCGCCTTACCTTTCGCATTTGCCGAAGACCGTTTATGAAGCTGATCGTGTCCGGGGAAGTGGTGTAACTCATCATGGCTCTAGCCATTGAATTTGCCGTTTAGTTGATTACGGCCGACAGCTTGGTTTGTGGATAATCGCTAACCGTCTCGAAAGCCTCCAACTGCATGTAACGTCGTTGTAGGCACAACTCGTCGTTCTACTCCAGCAGCATCGCCCCCACCAGCCGCGTGATAGCCGGATCGTTGGGAAAAATTTCATCACACCGGTGCGGCGTTTGATTTCCGCGTTCAACAGCTCGAGTGGATTGGTGCTGTGCAACTGCTGCCGGTGCGCCTTGGGAAACGCTATGTGGGCCAGCGCTTCATCCTCGCAGCCGTCCATAAGCACCGCGATCTTGGGGTACTTCTCACACAGTTGATCAGGGACCAAGCGTCATTGCTGATGGCACTCGGTACGGCTGTCCTGGGCGAAAACCGTACGTAGTAACGCCTCGACCATGGTGCGCTGACCTTTGCCGATATGGGCCATGGCGTCTGAAGTGCGCACGACAGCGCTGCCAGGTCGCATGGAAGACCTTGGAAACAGCGGCCTTCAGGCCTTCGTGGGCGTCGGAAACGGTCAGCTTCACGCCCTCAAACCTCGACGCATCAGGCCGCGCAGGAAGTCTGTCCAGAACGGCTCGGCTTCTGAGAGCCGACCCGCATGCCCAGCACTTCCCGACCCCCGTCAGTATTAATGGCCACTGCGATTATTACGGCAGCCGAGACGATGCGCCCGGCCTCCCGCATCTTGACGTAGGTGGCATCAATCCAGAGATAGGGCCAGTCACCTTCAAGCGTGCGATCAAGGAAAGCGTGAACGCGCTCATCGATCTCACCGGCCAGCCGTAACACTTGGCTATTGAAACTCCCAGTCATGCCCATGACCTTGACCGGTTCACCGCGCGCGTCGAAACGCCTTGGATATAGGCTTCTTTAATCACCGCTGCCAAGGCATTCTCAGCGGTGCGCCGTGGCTCCAGGAAGCCGGGGAAATAGCTGCCTTGGCGCAGCTTGCGGATCTTCAGATCAACGTCACCGACGCGTGTTTGCAAAAGGAGATCACGTTAGCCGTTGCGGCCGTTTGTCCGGTCAGGGCGTTTGACATCGAAGCCGGCGCCGCACAGGCCCTCGACATCGAAATCCATCAAGCGCTGGGCAACGAACTCCCTTTCGCCCGTAGGTGCGCCTTTGGCTGGTTCGGTTACACCACTTCCTGAGCCACGATCATGAAGCTCAAATCTAAGCGCATCGTTGCGCAGATTTTGCGTGGAAACTCATTCGCAAAATTGGGTCCGCGATGGCTCACGGACATGAGCCGTGCTGTAGCTGTCCAGCAAAAAAACGTTTACAGACCTGAGAAATTGATGAACTATGTAACTAGGTTATCCATGTAGAAAAAGAATAAAATCATGACTTATTCCTCGGCTAGAGTCAGGCGAATGCCAGCGGTTACGTCGCCTATTTACCACGACTGGCACCATAATCGTTCATTGACGGACGGTTTTTCGAATCAGCCAATCTCCATCCGAAGTAGCGGATTATCCCCGCGCCTCAGTCAATGGAGTCACCGTCTGCGCAAGGCAATCCTAGCGAGCGCACTCATGATGGCGACCTCATTCTGCCCCGCCTACGCTGAGTACAGAGATCCGCTGGATAGCCCATCAACGATTTCGCCACTCGCAGCGCGCACTCAGCTGCTGGCGGTGACTCGTGCGGGTGCTCGACTTGTTGCCGTCGGCTGGCGTGGGCATATTGTAACGTCCGACGACAGCGGCAAGACTTGGCAACAGGTCCAGAGTCCTGTGGACGCCGATCTTACCGCTGTAAGTTTTCCGACAGCCAAAAAAGGATGGATTGTAGGTCACGGTGGGGTGGTGCTTAAAACCGAGGACGGGGGCTCAACTTGGACTAAGCAATTGGATGGCCGAAGCGCGGGTGAGGTAATGATCCGATATTATCAACGGCAAATCCAAAACGGAAATAGCGAAGCTGAGCAGTGCCTTGAAGCCGTTAAGCTCAACACTCAAAACGGCCCCGAACACCCTTGGCTGGATGTGATTTTCAGTGACGAAAAGCATGGTTATATCGTCGGTACGTTTAACCAAATCATGCAGACTGAAGATGGGGGCGCCACTTGGGTACCGATCATGGAAATGATAGACAACCCGCAGGCCTTGCATTTAAACGCGATAACACGACAAGGCGATGATTATTTTATCGCTTCTGAACAAGGTACAGTCTTTCACAAAGGTAAAAACGGTGCCCGTTTCACAGCTCTTACCACAGGCTACAGTGGCACGTTCTTTGGTGTCGTCGCTGATGACAAATCAATTTTCGCTTATGGTCTCCGTGGCACAGTGTACCGCAGTGATGATCGGGGCGGATCTTGGCAAACTGTGCGAACCACTATAGACACAGCCATCACTGGAGGACTTATTCTGGATAATGGAAAGGTTCTACTAGTCAGCCAAGGAGCGCAACTGCTACAAGCCAAAGATCACCAGGCACCTTTCGAGTCCATTGCGGTAAAAAAACCGGCGTTATTCACTGGCATCACTTCCGTAGATGACAACACAATCGTGATTGTTGGCACTGCGGGCGCGAACCTGGAAACGATTATCCAAAAGCCTTGAACCTTACGAACACCTGAAGGTGTATAACAAGAATGAGGTATTCCTGTGGCCATTGATACTCAAAAGAACAAGCTCCCGGTAATCCAAAATCTGAAAGATTTTGATAAGAACTCTGGTGATCGACTGGAGCGAATGGTCTTTAATAATCGTCTCTGGGTCGTAGTGCTTTGCGCGTTAGCCACACTCTTTTTTGGGTATCGCGCAACGATGCTCAGCGTAAACGCAAGCTTTGATGAGATGGTTCCACAAAACCATCCGTTCATCAAAAATTACTTTCAAAATAAAGACTCATTGAAAGGATTAGGAAACTCAGTTCGAGTAGTGGTGGAAACGTCAGACGGTGACATATTTAATCCCGAATATCTTGAGGTGCTAAGACAAATCAATGACAAGATTTTCCTGACCTCCGGCGTCGACCGCGCGTTGATGCGATCAGTGTGGACACCGATTGTTCGCTGGACGGAAATCACGGAAGAGGGATTTAAGGGCGGTCCCGTCATGCCTTTCAACTACGACGCAAGCGAGGCGACGATCAAAACCTTCAAGCTCAACGCTATTCGCGCCAATCTGCGGGGAAGTATGATCGGCACAGATTATAAATCGTCAATGATTGTGGTGCCATTACTGGACAAAATCGCTGAGACTGGAGAAAACATTGATTATAAAGTTCTTTCCGACAAACTTGAGAAGGAAATTCGCTTACCTTTTGAACACCCTGAACTAGTCCAAGGGGAAACGCGCTTCAAAGGCGACTACAAAGTACACATTATAGGCTTTGCCAAGTTAACAGGCGACCTGATCAACGGCCTCATGAAGGTATTCCTATTCTTCGGACTCTCAGCATCAATTGCAGCAGCCATTATTTATTTTTACACCAGAGATATACGCAGCACTGCCCTCCTTGTATTTACGGCGTTGAGCGGTGTGATTTGGCTGTTGGGTTTAATGCAATTGCTGGGTTATCAATTAAACCCGTACTCTATCCTCGTGCCCTTCTTGATCTTTGCCATTGGCATCTCCCATGGCGCTCAAAAGATGAACGGGGTGATGCAGGATATAGGGCGTGGAACTCATAAATACGTTGCTGCCCGATATACATTTCGTCGGTTGTTTATGGCTGGCCTGACGGCGCTTTTGACCAACGTTGTGGGTTTTGCCGTGTTGATGATTATCGACATACCTATTATCAAGACACTCGCCTTGACAACCAGCCTGGGTGTCCTCGTTCTTGTCTTTACCAAACTGTTCTTCATACCTGTAGCGCTGTCGTACATTGGTGTAAGTGAAAGCGCAGCGAAACGGAGCGTGGAACCCAAGGCAGACATTAAACTGAATAGCAGCAAAGTATGGGCCCTCTTAATCCGCTGCACGGAGCGACAAGTTGCGGTGCGTATAGTAGGCGTATCATTAGTAGTGGGCGTGGCTGCGGCGGCGACCAGCTTTTCGTACCTAAAGATCGGTGATCTTGATCAAGGCGCGCCGGAGCTTCGTGCGGACTCACGATATAACACAGACAGTGCTTATATTAATAAATTTTACGGGCTTTCAGGCGATCAATTTGCAGTAATCGTGAAAGCAGACGAACCTGATGGCGTGGCTAAGTATGAAACCCTCGTCCAGCAGGATCGACTAGCCTGGCAGTTGAAGCAATTGCCGTCGGTACTAGCGACTAGCTCGCTTCCAGACAGCTTAAGACAGACTGCTTTCGGGCAATTCGAAGGCAACCCAAAATGGCTGACCATTCCTCGTGGTGTAGTAAATATTAGCCAGGCTGTGTCCCAGGCGATTGTTGATAGTCCTGGAGCTATCAATGGTAACGGAACGGTCGCACCGTTGATTGCATACCTGAAGGACCACAAAGCTGACACCCTGACGGAGGTGACGAACTCAGTCGAACAGTTCTCCGCAGCCCATCAAACTTCCGGCGTTCAGTTTCTCTTAGCAGCTGGCTCGTCAGGAATCGAAGCGGCAACCAATATCGTGGTGAAGCAAGCCAACTACCGAATGTTGGGTTTGTTATACGCGGCAGTGGCCATCCTTTGCTTCATCACCTTTAGAAGCTGGCGGGCGGTAGTTGTTGCGATGGTCCCTTTACTAATTACATCGTTCCTGTGCGAAGCTCTCATGGTGGCACTGGGAATCGGAATAAAAGTGGCTACTCTTCCGGTAATCGCCCTCGGCGTCGGCGTTGGCGTCGACTACGCATTGTACCTATTGAGCGTGCAGCTAAAGGCTCAGCGATTGGGTGCTACCCTCACGGAAGCTTATACGCTAGCGCTGAGTTTTACTGGGAAAGTAGTCGCGTTGATCGGAATCACGATGGCCGCCGGCGTTATCACGTGGGCCTGGTCACCCATCAAGTTTCAGGCCGATATGGGGATACTCCTTACATTTATGTTCCTTTGGAACATGTTGGGTGCTCTGGTGTTGATCCCAGCGTTGTCGAATCTGCTACTCAAGGATCAAAGAATTATCCAAATTGAAAACCCTCAGGTTTCACCATCTTCACCTGACGTTGAAAAGGCTGTAATAGACAAAACACAAAGATTGCAAAGTGCCAGACCCACTCCTATCTAATTAAAAAGGCCCGGTACCCGATGGTGCCGGGATCTCGCAGCAACCTGCTACGGACGAGTCTGTATGACGTTACCGTGTGAGCCAAAGGCCTGAAATAATTGACTACCGCTGCACGATACGATTTACGCCAGCGTACACCCAAACTTATTGAGTAATAATCGAAGTGTCGCCCTATGTGATAGCGGAAAGTACTCCGCTAGACCCATACATTATATTTTGATTCGCCGTAGGAACTACGTCACCTTCGAAGTAACCATCGAATCGTGGCGGCTGGCAACGCGAGAGCATACTACTATAACCAACGTCCATCGATTTTCACCCCGGCAAAACTGAACGGCCAGCAATCCAGATGCAGTTGATGCAACGCCCTACAGCTGAGCTCAATTACCCATAAAAAGGAGTTCATCATGAAAACTCGCGATATTTTTATTGTCAGTGCTATGCGCACAGCAATAGGTGCTTTTGGGGGCACGCTAAAAGATGTATCTCTTGCTGAATTAGCAACGATATCAGTCAAGTCGGCCATGGAGCGCGGCAAAGTAGACCCAGCATTGATCGGAAGCATAGTGATGGGCAACGTAATACCCACAGAACCGCAAGATGCTTACCTCTCACGGGTTGCGGCGATAAACGCCGGCATTCCTAAAGAGACGCCTGCGTTCAATGTTAACCGGCTCTGCGGCTCAGGCTTGCAAGCTATAATATCAGCCGCGCAAACGCTACTGTTGGGTGATGCTGAGATCGCTATCGGGGCAGGCGCCGAATCAATGAGTCGTGGACCTTATCTGCTGCCATCGGTGAGATGGGGCGCACGCATGGGCAACACTCACGCGATCGATTACATGCTGGGTATTCTGCATGATCCTTTACTAGGCATCCACATGGGTGTCACCGCTGAAAACATCGCAAAGCGAAACGGGATTACTCGAGAAATGCAAGATGCGCTTGCAATGGAAGAACAAAGTCGCGCTTCGCGCGCGATCGCTGAAGGTCGCTTCGTAGAACAGATTGCTGGAGTAGAAATCGTTAATCGCAGGGGCACACAACAATTCCTTGTTGACGAACATCCCCGTTTTACGTCACTGGAACAACTTGCTCAGATGAAGCCAGCGTTTAAGGAATTGGGTTCTGTCACTGCCGGAAACGCGTCCGGCCTCAATGACGGCGCCGCCGCATTGGTACTCGCTACGGATGCTGCTGTGTTCACTCATAGTTTGCACCCCCTCGCCAGATTGGTAGCTTACGCACACGCAGGTGTCGAACCGGAGCTGATGGGACTCGGCCCTATACCTGCCTCGCGCCTTGCTTTAAAACGAGCAGGTTTAACCGTCGCGGATATGGACGTAATCGAAGCCAACGTTGCTTTCGCTGCCCAGGCCTGTGCGGTCACCCAAGAGCTAGATCTTGATCCAAACAAAGTGAATCCCAACGGTTCTGGGATTTCACTTGGTCACCCGGTAGGGGCAACCGGCGCGATCATCGCTACCAAGGCAATCCATGAACTACATCGAATTAGTGGGCGATATGCATTGGCAACTATGTGCATTGGCGGCGGCCAAGGCATCGCCGTCATTTTTGAACGGGTCTGAGAGCGCAAAATGAATATTCACCATATCGCGGTAGTCGGCGCAGGCATCATGGGCAACGGCATTGCGCAAGTCTGCGCATTGGCGGGGATTGAAGTATCACTGATTGACATATCTGAAGAGGCGCTAGAAAAAGGATTAGCAACAATCACGGGCAACCTGGAGCGTCAATTACGCAAAGACTCGATATCTCTTTCAGACAAGCTAGCTGCCTTGGGGCGTATCACGTTAAGTACCCATTACGCCTCAATGAACCAAGCAAACTTCGTCATCGAGGCCGCGAGCGAAAACCTTGAGTTAAAAAAACGCATACTTCAGCAAATCGATGTGGCAGTAGGTGATCACTGTATAATTGCCACCAATACTTCTTCACTATCTATCACTGAACTGGCAGCAACTGTCTCACACCCCGAACAGTTTATTGGTCTGCATTTCTTTAACCCTGTCCCGGTCATGAGTCTGATTGAGGTGATACGCGGATTGCAGACTAGCGAGGCGACGCATAAAGCTGCTCTCGCGCTCTCGGATATGATAGGTAAAAGTTCAGTAACAGTCCGCAATCGCCCAGGTTTTGTGGTTAATCGCATTCTCTGCCCTATGATCAATGAAGCTATTTTCGTGCTGCAGGAGAACCTAGCCAGTGCAAAGGAGATCGACATGGGAATGCAACTGGGTTGTAATCATCCCATCGGCCCCTTAGCGTTGGCCGATCTAGTAGGCCTTGATACCTTGCTAGCGGCATTAAGAAGCCTGCATGAAGGCTTTGATGATCCTAAATACCGCCCGGCGCAGCTTCTTAAAGAGATGGTTGCGGCGGGAAATCTGGGCCGTAAAAGCGGTCGTGGCTTTTTTAATTACGATGATTGATCGCTCCGATTGTCACACGAACTTTTCGATGTCCGATTGATTTTGGGAATCTGTAAAATTCGGCGCGAGTCCAAATTCCGCAGAGCAGAGCGACAGCGGAGCGAATCGAGGAAGCAATGAGCAACCTAAAGTACAAGATCGACAACGACGAAACGCGCTTGAGCTGCATTCAGGTGATTGCGCGTGCCTGTGCCGTGATGCGCTCTTTGGGCCGAAATCCCTAGGGCTTGAGCCTGGCTGCCTTCGCACAGGAAATTTGGCTCGCGCGCTCCACCGCGCAGCGCATCGTGGCGACGCTGGAGACCGAGCAACTGGCGGTAGCCATGCGCCCCGGCAGCGGCCTTCGCCTGGTCTTGGCGCTGGCTCATCTGATGCCAAGCTGGGAGGCAGAAACTGAAATCAGGCGCGCCAAGGTACTGCGGAGAAACCGGTATGGCCAGGCAGTGCAAAGGACAGCCTATGTTTTGTATCCATGGCCTCAATCCTCTCGCTACGGTGAGGTTCTCCAACATACCTTTTGCAGCGGAGTGTAAACGCTCAATCGGCTCACCTCGTTTGAGGGGCTCCACAGACTGGCGGCTAACAGCCGATTATGTTGAAGAAGTAGCTCGCATATGGCGCCTGCGGCAAAATCAGTTCATTAGCCGGCGGTGATCACACAGCATGATGGGTGACCATGCTGAAACAGGCCATAGAGACGCCTGTCGAAAATGGATGAATTCGTTCTCATGCAGGCACCTGGGAGGGAAATTCGCGGAACGGCCAAAATCCGGACTATAAGTCCGTGGCTCATTCATCCGCAAATGCAAGATACCGCCTCAGTGGAGACCGAGGCGGATATGCATCCGCTTGCAAAGGCATTGGGCGAAATAATACGGACACAACGGAAAGCCAAAGGATTTTCCCAAGATGCCTTGGCACACTCCTGCACTGTCGATCGTAGCTATATGGGGCGTATTGAGCGCGGCGAAGTGAATATCACCGTAGAAAAGCTATATCGCATAGCCAGCGTTCTGGAATGCGAACCCCAGGACCTCTAGCCTGAAGCGCTTTCTTTCCATGAGTCGGATTCTGACCTGGGAGCAAGCGACTGAACCCAAAATAGCCGGCACTACTTGACCAGAACTTACACATTACCGATTCAAATGCGCAGCCTCTCTTGGCAAGGGCCGGCATAGCACCTACCCGGCACGCTTACCCCGCCATGAGTTTTCACTTGGATTAGAATTCGTTTCATTAAGAATGGGATCCCCGCTTGCAGGAATCACGTCAACCTCCAATAGCTTCGCCGAAGCAGACCACCTATAAATGGCCCGCATAGCTATCGCGGTAGCGACAGACATCGCCAAAGATCCAATAAAAATAAAATCATCTATCCGATTAGTTGAATTATAGTAAGCTTGCTTACGTATTTTTCGGTGATCTTGATGACGACCCAACAGACGATCGGTTTTGTCCTGCACGATGTGGCGCGGTTGATGCGCAAGCGTTTTGAGCAGCGTGCGCGCCAGACAGGCCTCACACGCTCGCAATGGCAAGTGCTGTCCATGCTGGCGCGCCATGAAGGCATTCATCAGAAAGGCCTCGCTGATCTTTTGGATATCGAGTCCATTACCCTGACGCGGCTGCTCGACAAGATGCAGGAGCGTGGCTTGATCGAACGTCGACCGCATCCAACGGATCGACGCATGACCCTGTTGTTTCTCACACAAGCGGCCCACCTGCCGTTGCAGCAGTTGCGTCAACTGGGCGAACAGACGCGCCGTGAAACCATGGTCGACTTTTCCGAGCAAGAGCATCAGCTATTGCAGCAGTTTTTGGGGCGCATGCGCGAGAACCTGCTAGAGGCCTGTGCAAGACCGGTAGAACCTGAGGAGCTCGCCAATGAACAGTAATGCCTTTCGTGAGCAGGTCGCTCAGGCTGAACTGTCACCTATTACCCCGGCTAAATCCGGACAGGCGCAACCGACTAGCCCTGCGCAAATCGTCGAGGACAATACGGTCCCACCCTCACGCCGTAAAATCCGCACAGGATTGTTTCTGCTGTTGCCCCTTGCCCTGCTGGGCTGCGCCTGGCTGTATGTGACTGGAGGCCAGGTCATCAGTACCGACAACGCCTACATTCAAGCCGACCGCGTGGGTGTTTCCACTGACGTTGCCGGTATCGTCGAGTCGGTGAAGGTCGTCGATAACCAGAGCGTCAGCAAAGGTCAGGTGCTGTTTCGCTTGCGCCCCGAGCCCTTCGAGATTGCGCTGCAAAGTGCCCAGGCCCAGTTGGCCGATGTGCGTAACCAGATCATGAATCTGAAGGCCAGTTATGCCCAGGCTCAGGCCGAGATTGCCCAGGCGCAGTCGGAAATTCCTTATTACCAGAAGAACTTGGCGCGCCTAGAGCAATTGGTCAGCGTTTCCGCAGTGTCAAAGACCCTCTACGATGATGCCCGCCACAATCTCGACACCTCCGAGCAAAAAGTTGCGGTGGCCAAGACTCAGGCGCAGACCATCCTTGCTCAGCTCGGCGGGCATATCGATTCGCCCCTGCAGTCGCAACCCGCTTACCTGCAGGCCCAGTCACGGATCGACGAAGCGGCACGCAACCTGAAAAACGCGACGGTTGTCGCGCCGTTCGATGGCATCGTCACCAATGTCGACTCCCTGGCCCCCGGTGCCTACCTGCAACCACCACAATCGGGCTTCAACCTGGTGGCCAAGGATCGTCTGTGGGTCTCGGCATCGCCCAAGGAGACCGAGTTGACCCACATGCGCGAAGGCCAGCCGGTGGAGATCAGGGTAGACAGTTATCCGGGCGTTATCTGGCATGGCCGGGTCGAGAGCATCAGCCCGGCCTCCGGATCAAGCTTCGCCTTGCTACCTGCGCAGAACACAACAGGTAACTGGGTGAAAGTGGTACAGCGCATTCCCGTGCGTATTCGTATCGACGACACTGCGGGTAAACCAGTTCTGCGTCACGGCATGAGCGTCGAAGCCGAAATCGATACCGGCCTGGCCCGTGGTTTGCCGAACTTCCTGGCCGGCAAGTCAACTCCATGAGTGACAGCGGCACGGCGATGGAGCCCTCCAACCACCGGACGATGATTACCGTCTGCGTGGTCCTGGCGGTCATGATGCAGGCGCTGGACACCACCATCGCCAACGTTGCGCTGCCTTACATGCAAGGCAGCGTCTCGGCCAGCTCCGACCAGATCAACTGGGTGCTGACTTCCTATATTGTCGCCGCTGCGATCATGACTCCGCCCTCAGCCTTTCTCGCCCGACGTTTTGGACGCAAGACCGTGTTGCTGTGCGCCATCGTTGGCTTCGTGCTGGCATCGATATTGTGCGGTATCGCCCAGTCGCTGGGGGAAATCGTCGCCTTTCGCCTGCTGCAAGGGCTCGCCGGAGCCGCATTGGTGCCGTTGTCCCAAGGCATCCTGCTGGATATCTACACACTCAAGGAGCGCGGTTCGGCCATGGCCCTGTTTGGTGTCTCGATTATGGTCGGGCCGGTGCTGGGGCCGATGCTGGGCGGCTGGCTGACTGAAAACCTGAGCTGGCGCTGGGTATTTTTCATCAACTTGCCCATCGGCCTGCTGGCCTTGGCAGGGATTGTCCGCTACGTCGCCGAAACGCCCGCAGACAAGAACTCGCGCCTGGACTGGCTGGGCTTCGGTTCGCTCAGCGTGGCGATCATGGCCACGCAATTGTTCCTCGACCGGGGCGAACAACTGGGATGGTTTTCATCTCTGGAGATTACCATCGAAGCCGTGATTGCACTCTCGTCCGCGTACGTGTTTCTGGTGCACACTTTCACTGCCAAATCACCGTTCATCAGCCTTGCGCTGTTCAAGGATCGCAACTTCAGCCTGAGCGTGGTGTTCATTTTTATCATCGGTATTACCTACCTGGCGTCGCTGGCGTTGATGACACCCTATTTGCAGCACCTGATGGGCTATCCGGTACTAACGGCCGGATTGGCCATGGGGCCGCGCGGCTTGGGCACGATGGTCACAATGTACTTCGCGGGCAACCTGATCGGTAAAGTCGACACTCGCTGGCTACTGTTGTGGGGGCTGCTGTTGTCCGCCGGTTCAATGTGGCTCATGTCCGGCTGGACGCCCCAGGTATCGATGCAGACCATCATCTATGTTGGCTTCATCCAGGGCGCTAGCCTGGGGCTGATGTTCGTGCCGCTGTCTACCCTTGCCTTCGCCACTCTGCCCACTTCGTTGCGTGCTGACGGTACCGGGCTGTACAGCCTTTCACGTAATGTCGGTTCGAGCGTAGGGATCTCTATTGTCACTGTGCTGCTGGTGCAAAACACCCAGATCAACCATGCCCAGATCGGCGCCCATATCACCGGCTTCAATCGCCTGCTGCACAATGGGCCATTCAAAGGCCTGCTGGATCCCATGACGGCGAGCGGCCGTGCGATGCTCGATGGCATGATCACCACGCAAGCGACGTGGATTGCCTACCTGGATGATTTCAAATTGCTCATGCTGCTGTCCCTCGCGGTAGTACCCCTGCTATTGATGATCAAGCCACCGGCAATAACCAGTCAAGATGATCACGGGCCTGTGCTGGAATAATGCAATCAGCAAACAATGCGAATCAGTGACTGAGACCCATAGCCCACGCTAATCCGCTGAGCGCTGCGGTGTGGCAACCTGTCCTGCTAACTGTCTGGATCGGCGAATACCCTGCGAAGGCGCATTTGAAGAAATGTATTGGAGTCCCCATGAAACTTCACCAACTCCGCGCCCTGCTTGCCATCTGCGAAAGCGGCAGCATCCAGGAGGCGTCGAGAACACTCCATATCTCTCAGCCCTCCTTGTCTCGAAGCATCAAGGAACTGGAAACCGAGCTCGGCGTGAAGCTTCTGGTGCGTTCCAACCGAGGTATTACCTTGACGGTTTTTGGAGAGCATTTACTGATCCGCGCACGATTGATTCTCGAAGAGGTACGCAGGGCCAAGGCAGAAATCGAGACACTCAAAGGATGCACCGGGGGTCATATCACGATTGGCGTATCTCCCGTCACCCCGAGTTCTCGCTTCGTCCAATGCCTAGCCCGATTTAATGCGCGCAACCCAAAAGTCACGATACGTGTTGAAGAGTTACGTCCAACCAAGCTCATCGAAGGATTACGCGAAGGTCGTTTGGATCTGGTACTGACCTCTCATGGTGGCGCAGGTCAACTGGAAGGATTTCGTGCGGTAGAGTTGTACTTGCAACCGGGTGCATTGGCAGTACGTAAAGGTCATCCTCAACGCCATTTGAACTCCCTCGCAGAGTTACGCGAGTTGCCATGGGTGCTCCCGGACGTATTCGAGGATTCACCGGTTAACACGCTGTTCCGTCAGATCGGAATCGCTCCACCTGACAACGTCATGGTCTGCTCTTCGCTCGTCATGTATCTGGAACTGGCTGCAAGCACCGACGCTGTCAGCTTCTGGTCAATGCGCCACCTGGCATCAAGCCACCTCGCTGAAAAACTTGACGTAATCAACGTTTTAGAACCGGTGCCCGCCTTCGCTTTTTCTCTGATCAGCCGGGAAGCGGAATCGCTGACTAGGGAGACCAACAGTCTGGCCGAAGACATTATTTACGAATTCCACGGCAGTCGCTCCGTCGTCTCGCTTTAGCCTTGGCGCTACATGACTACTAAAAAAGCTATGGGTATACGCAGAGACGATTACTCCTAAGGTAAATGCTTTGTCATGCTCGAAGTCATCGAATAGTCCACAAGGATAAACCAATGACTTCCCTCCCCAATCTTGTCCCCGAAATTGAAGCCCTCCAGGCAGAATTTACGCAGATTCGTCAGCACATCCATCAGCACCCGGAACTGGGCTTCGAAGAAGTCGGCACCAGTGAACTGGTGGCAGGCTACCTGCGTCAATGGGGCTACGACGTCCATGAAGGCATTGGTGGAACAGGTGTGGTTGGCGTGCTCAAACTGGGCGATGGGGCGCGCGCTATTGGATTGCGGGCGGACATGGACGCCCTACCAATCGAGGAAAACAACAACCTTCAGCACCAGAGCAAACATACTGGAAAGATGCATGCTTGCGGTCATGATGGCCACACTGCAATCTTGCTCTGCGCCGCCCGGTATTTAGCAGAAAGCAAATGCTTCAACGGCACCCTGAATCTTATTTTCCAGCCAGCCGAGGAGACGCTGGGGGGCGCGTTAAGCATGATGAATGATGGGCTGTTCGAACGCTTTCCGTGCGACGCCGTATACGCCTTGCACAATGCGCCCGGATTACCTCTAGGATTTTTTTCAGCAGCTGCCGGCACCATGGCTGCATCTGCCGATGAAGTGACTATTCGATTGGTAGGTCAGGGAGGTCATGGCGCGATGCCTCAGCTCACCAAGGATCCAGTAGTCGCGGCCGCTGAAACCATCCTGGCCTTGCAAACCATTGTCGCGCGAAACGTCCCCCCCAATGAAACGGCGGTCGTCTCTGTCGGTATGGTCTCAGCCGGCGAAGCTGCGAATGTCATTCCTGCCAATGCGACCTTGAAATTAAGTGTGCGTGCAACAACGCCTGAGGTTCGTGTGCTGCTCAAAAAACGCATAGGAGAAGTCGTTCATGGCGTCGCCATGGTCCACGACATGCAGGTGGAGTACAACTTCCGCCCTCTGGTTTCAACCATCTTCAACAGCGAGGCGGAAACCGCCCTTGCCAAGCAGGTCATCAGTGAATTGGTCGGGCCGCAAAACATCATTGCACCCGGACGCAAAGGCGGTTTGGGGAGTGAGGACTTCGCATGGATGCTTGAACGACGCCCCGGTTGTTATGTCGGGCTCGGCAATGGCACCAGTGGCCCAACCGGTTGCTCCCTGCACAATCCAGGGTATGACTTCAACGATTTGGCCATTCCTTACGGCGCCAGCTACTGGGCCAGGTTAGTGCAAGCCTACCTCGTTTAAACCTGTGCCATTTGCGATGTCCTCCGCCAACCTGACAATGAGAGAAAAACATGCCTGAAATCACCAAGGGGCGAAATGCGGTTATCGCTTTGCTGTTGGTCGTCATCATCATCAGTACATTAGATAAAACCATTTTTGCATTCGCGGGCGTGCAGGTCATCGAGGAGTTAAAGCTAACGCCGGAACAATTCGGTTTTGTCGGTAGCTCGTTTTTCTTTTTTTATTCCTTATCAGGTGTGCTGGTCGGCTTCCTCGCCAACCGTGTGGCAACACGCTGGATCCTGGTGGGTATGTCACTTGTGTGGATAGCGGCTCAACTACTGATAACCTTCAGCCACAGCCTGTTGGCGTTGGTAAGTGGCCGGGTAATGCTGGGGATAGGTACAGGACCTGCGACTGCAGTGACTCAGCACGCCTGTTTCAAGTGGTTTGCCCCTAAGGAGCGGATGCTGCCTTCTTCGTTGATTTACAGCTCCATCATGTTCGGTGGATTGGTCGGCGCGGTTACCCTCCCCTACGCTATCGAGCGTTTTGGTTGGCGCATGTCCTCCCTGAGCCTGGCTATCATTGGGTTTGTCTGGGTCATCTTATGGTTGAAATTCGGGCGCGAAGGCAATCAGCAAACTCGAAGTGAGAGTGCCCCCATTGAGGTCGAACGCAAGATTCCCTACAAAGCGCTTTTGCTCAACCGCACATTCGTTTGCATTACGTTATTGGCTTTTTTTTGTTATGTTCCCAGCGCTCTCGGGTTCAGTTGGACAGTGGTCTACCTGAAGAAAGGGCTGAATCTGGATACCCTGCAAGCAGGCTATTTCATGTTAGCTGTGACGATTCTGGCCATGGTGATGGGATTGACTATTTCTAGCCTTGCTCAACGAGCGTTAAAGCGCGGTGGCAGCCTCTTTTGGACCATGGTCGTCCCACCCCTGGCGTGCTGCGCCCTTGGCGGGGTTCTGTTTGCGCTGATCAGTATTTCTACGGGACAGCACCTGTTGATACTGTCATTGATGTTTGTCGGCACAGCGTTAGTCAACGTACTTCCCAGCTTCAGCATGACCATCACCTCGCACTTCACACCGGTACAACAGCGTGGCTCGGTATTGGCCATCCACAACGCCCTGCAGACATCGGCAGGCATGGTCGTCCCGTTCTTTGTCGGGCAGCTTATTGGGTGGAACGGAAACAGCATTTCGCTGGGCTTTGAGTGGGCGATTTCCGGATTCGGTCTCGCGACGCTGGTGTGTGCAATGGTCGGTTTGTGGGTTGTGAAACCGGAAGCGACGCGTATCGAGCTCAAAGCCTTGTCGATACCAGATCATCTGGATGGCGAGCCAAGCCAATTGATCAACGTTTAGCCTTGCCAGGAAAAACTCGCGCTACCAAAGGGTAGCGCTTATCCGTTCGGATTCAGGCCGAAGCAGCCTCATGCGTCGCCGTCAAACGATCTGCCTCGTACGCGGTCTCCTTCTCAGCTATCGCGACTTCATCACGCCCAACTCCATTGAGCAGGAAATGCGACAAGGCGGGTATCAGAATCAGCGCACCCACCGAGAACGGGTGCTGAATTGCGCAAGTCGTGGTCTTAAGAGAATAGTTTTGGCAACAGACCCAACCTTGAACGGGAAAATGTTACACTTTACTAACTGCTCAATGACATAAAACTTCGCGGCCCCAGCTTCAAAAGTATAATCATTACCCCAAAAGAACCTTGAAATTATCAATGATCTCATGGAGCGCTTTTTGAGGGATCGCCACCGCACGCTGTTAAAACAGAGTCACTGTAATCCCTCAGGTAGTTGGCCGCTCGCCGCAATTTAACTTGTCCAAAGTCAGCCTCTTTCTTAACGGCCTCAGTACGGCACCGTACTCAATATTACCATCATTATACAATCCGGAAAGAAATTCAGAATACTCCTGAAAACGCTTAAATATTTTTCTCCGAATCAGGCTCTTCGAGTTAACCATTTCCCGCGCCTTCATAAGTCTCATCCCTGATGTACTCAAGAATTCCGAGAACGGTGAGAACTTCATTCGGCAAGCTTTGCTGAACGCGCAGACAAAGTTCAGCACCCAAAAAGTCCGCGATGGATTTAGTTTTTTAAGATCTGGATCATTGATCTTGTACTAAAAGACTCTTTTTAAGGGTACGGTTCTGGCTACGGGACGCAATAAATGGTGACGAAATGGCTCGGCCGACTTGGAATACATTAATTAAACTCGAGATTGGCGCCGGACAGCATCACCAGAACGCTTAACAACTGCTAATCTCTCTACTTGGGTTCTTCTTCGGCCATTGCCAAATCTCATCTTCGGGCCTATGAAAACAACATTCAGCACACTGCCGCGATTTAGTCGTCTACTCATATAGCCGCTCTATAAAGCATTATCAAACAAACAAAACATTGAATGTGCCAAAATAGCTCATAGAGATACCTCCATTTAGGTTTCAGGCCAAACCTGCCCTGGAATTCCGGAAGATCTTGACTTTCTATAACGCGCGCCCTAAAGCCAAAGCTGTGAGCAACATGGTTGTATTTGAAAGCACATAAGGCTCCAGTATCGGAAATAGTAACGCTCTTTGGCCCTCTACGCATATTGCTCGCCAGGCTAGCTGCCAATTGCGAGGAAGACGCCGCACGAGCAGCGTTCGCGGAACTGCTTAATGAGCAGCCAACCAATGCAGATGAAGAACCGACCTTCCGCGACTTCCTAATACGCGAGTTTCGATTCTATGAACGGCTTGGCAAGATGAGCGAAAACAGACTCTGCAGCTATTCTTGAGTATCTTGATGGACCTCGCCGCTCGTACAAGTCGAACCAACGACATCTAACGGCACCATCCAGAACGCATGGTCAGTATGCGCGCCGAGCTTGTTCGAATGGGCAAGGCCATCCTGGATCACGATGAGGAGCTGGCTTTGTTGTACGCTACCCGCCACGCCAGTATGGGTGCTGAGGGGCTGAAGGAGGACCAGAATATTCGATTGCTTCAACCCGCGAAAATAATCAAGAATGATAGTCCACCACGGCGAAAAAGCCGCACGCTCAGCCAATTTCACCGAAGTGACAAGGCCCCCTATGCCATTTGGGTCGTAGGTGGACGACTGGAGCGTCAGCCCCAGATGCTCATAAGACTGGGCCAGTACCAGGTCTCGGATCTACTTGCTCATCGCCAACGATCAGGCCATTGAGTCGTCTAATTTTCATTGAGTATTTTGCCGATGCGATGCAGGCGGCGCTCCTCAATGCTTGGTCTAAGACGACGTAGGCTCTGCGGAATTTCCAGACTGCACGCTCTGCCAACGTAGCATTAGTGGCTCGCGAGCAGCACCGCTACTGCAAAAGGGGCGTCAGTTAGCGAAAGACCTCGCCCAGCGACACGTTTGGCGCACTGCAGCTCAAGTGCATATTTTGAGCACAAGGGTCGATTCGGACGACTGGATTGGCTGCGTTATAGGAGTGATTAAGGTCTGAGCACCCGGCAAGCAGTTGCACAATTAGAGAGATACCAAAGAAGTGCGCGCGCATGATATTGCCCCTTATTATTCTTGTAGCTCTATACCTAAGGAATATGGACTGACGCCTAAAACACCTACTTATTTGTCGACATTAAGTAATCCTTTTAGCGACTGCAAGTGCATTTTGTCGCATGTTCGAACACTGATGCCGAGCTGCCTGCTGTAAGGCTGTAACGCTGTACCAGGTTTTTTTGGCAGACATAGAGTGAGCGAGAGGGCCAGTTGAAAGACGCCACTACCACCGACGCAAGGCACCGTTGAGTCAACGTACCTCGGCGATAGCCTTATCTTTGATGTAGGTCACCGTATGCACGCGCCTTGTCGATGGAATCGCATTCGGCAATGATTCGGAACAGCTGCGTCGCCTAGTCTGCGTGGCGACCGAGTCCGCGGTAATTCCGGCAGATGACTTAAGCTGCAATCGGCCAACCGTGCGCGGTGCGGAACAGGCCGAACAATTGCATTTCACCTCGCTTGCCATCGCGGCACAATCGAAACTCAGCTCAATTGAACTGGCTCTATCAACGCGAGCAAGGGCATCGGCATAGGCGACCGCCAAGTGTTCTTCGATTGCCTCGTCCGACAGAATCGAAGACGCGAACTCGAAAAAAAACACTGCTTCAACAACGGCGTGTGCACCGTGAACCGGTTTGAACATGCCTGTACTCATGGACAGGAAGCTCCGAATTCCAAGCGATATAGAGTGCAGGCCAAATGAAATCGATAAGGATGTAGACAAGGTTCGAATCCTTGCTATGCACCGAATTCCATTTGGCTGACTTCCTCATCTAAAGTTTGGCAGATCTGATGAAATTCAAGGGATGAATTGCGACATCGTACGTACTCGGATTCAGATTAGGGTTTCATCACATGTGAAAGGAAATTTCATGCGTAGGCTCGTGCTTGAGCGTAGGACCAGCCTTTTCACGATTGACGGAAAGCTCTAAAGGTCCCCTTTCAGGTCCCGCGAGCATTCTTTCGAGCCACAATCCATCCGGCAAGTTAAGATCGACGAGATCCTGCACCTAGGCGAAATGCATGCCGCCTTGAGCATCCCTCACTAGTAGCAGCCCCCCGGCCCCGACAGGTTTTTCTTTACCCAGGGTCAATCGCACCAGGTCCAAATAGGCCCTTGCATGTTCACGCGACAATGGATCAATTTCCGATACCGCTTGCCGAGCTGTCTGGTCAACCATATCCTCGATGCCGCCGGGCCTTCACGGTGGGGTTTCTCGGGACGTTTCTGACTCGCGATCTTTGGCTGTTCTACAGCTGCCTGGTACTGATCAACCTGGCTTATGCGGTCATCGATATCGCGGTCAAATCAGGATTTGGCAGCCTGCTTCCCGTCACTGATCGCAGCGAAGTTTTCTCGATCAAATACACGCTGAGCAATATCGGGTATGCCGTCGGCCCGTTTCTTGGCGCTGGCATGGCCAAGCTGGATATCAGCTTGCCATTCCTGTTATCTGCCGGGCTTGGAGCAGGATTTTTCTTCATCTATTTCGTTTGGGGCAATAGAAACCTAAACGCTACCGATGAAGCTCAGAAACCAGTACCGTTTCTGGCCGTTGGAAAACTGTTACTCCAGGATTATCGGTTGGTGTGTTTTACCCTTGGTGGGCTGCTCAGTGCGGTGGTCTTTGGCCAGTTCACCGCTTATCTCTCGCAGTATCTGGTGGTCACTACGACACCAGAATCCACCTACCAGATCATCAGTACCGTGGTGGCGACCAATGCGTTGATGGTGATCAGCTTGCAATACTCCATAGGCAGGAAGATCTCTCACAGACATCTGAATCTGTGGCTGGCCGCGGGACTGAGTATGTTCATGATGGGGTTGGCGGGTTTTGCCCTGTCGACCTCTATTCTGCTCTGGGTCATTTCCATAGCCATTTTCACAGTCGGCGAGATCATCGTATTCCCCGCCGAGTACATGTTCATCGACAAAATCGCTCCCGACAACCTGCGCGGCATGTATTACGGAGCACAAAACCTGTCTAACCTCGGCGCGGCACTGGGACCGGTGCTTTGCGGAGTCGTATTGGCGACTCAGCCTCCCCACTACATCTTCTACATGCTTGCGCTCTTCATTGTTGCAGGTGGAATGTGTTACTTCCTGGGAGCTTCCAATTTGGGCGCTACAACGGATATGGATCCTGATTGAAGGACAGCAATGAGAAAGACGGTGAGGAATTGAAAAATCACCTTATAAATGTCCTATATTGAGTCGCTTGCCGCCCTTCGCGACAGGCGACAATCGGCCAATAGCGGACATTTGAAATGGGCCTAAACGCGCTAGCGACCGAATGACGGCCGCCAGCGAGCCACATCATTTAACTTTCTTGATGACCGGTGGCTTCCAGCTACCATCGAGGATGGCTTGCTCACCCCAATACGCACGGATGTACAAAGAGATGTTCTCTTTCGGTGAAGGCAGCCAGTTGGTTTCCTTATCTTTCCCCGGGGATGCCGGACTGATGTAAAGCGTGAGAGAACCATCGGCATTGCGCTTCAGATCCTGGTTCTTGGTGCCTAAGGAGTAACGCTTGAGCGGGTTATCGCTGAACAGGTGATGCTGGTTATAGAGTGTCAGTGACCAAAACCCCTGTACCGGTGGCTCTTGTCCTTTTGCGAAGGTGACTTCGTAACTATGGCTACCATCGAGCTGAGCGCCGGTGCCATCAAGATCGCTGTAAAAGTACTGAGTTTCGGTTGGTCGATTGTCGAACATGTTCGACTTTGCCGTGCCGGTGCGATTGTAATAGTCCACGCCCCACTGGGCATTGTTGGCGGAGCGGTTCCAGCCATTTCCTGCCGGACGACCGTTATGCTTCCACTGGAAGAACGGCTTGATCACCTCCTGCTCGGTTTGCTTAGCCACCTCCACTATTGCTTGCTTGATCGCAGGGTCTTTAGCGGCAGCATCCATCAATTGCCGGAACTGAGCGTAAAGCGCTTCTTCGCCGGGTAGCGGAGGGACCGTTTTCAGTATTTGCGGGAACTCATCAAAGAACTTTTCGGGGACTACCCATTTGGTTTCTCCGGCACTGGCAGAGGAAGCGTTCGGGTTAGGGATGGTGGGTGACTTCTTCCAGTCAACGGTTTTCATTTTCCCGTCGAAATCGCTGAGTGGGTAAAAGACAACCTGGTTGAGCTTCTCTTGGATGGCTACACGATCTTCGGGTGTGTCGTCCATGAACACCCGTGGTATGACGTTCGCCAACGCTGTGGGACTGCGAACAATAGCTTCGACGCCTTCGGGTTTCTCACCTTTCCAATTGGGTCCGACCAATAGATAGAACCCTGGTTTGGTTTTGTACGGTTTACCCACTTCGCCGAACTGATCGGTACGCTGGTCGTACAGGGCATAGACCCAGAAGCGTTCACCGAAATCCGGCACTTGGGCAATGACGGGTTGCTCATCCAATGAGAAAAAACCCAAGCCATAAGCCACATCCTGGTTCGGGCAAGTGACGAATGTCTCCGACGGTACAATGTAATCATGCAACATCGAGACGTAACCGAAGGGTGCCACCGGCAATATGCCGCCCAAAAGACCAGGTTTAAGCGCCTTGGTAATAGTCTGGCTGCGGTTGAGCATGTTCACCATCGGCCAACCCCAGACGTAAGCCATACGCGCAATGGTCTTGGCGTACTCGGGGTGCATAGTCACATCACTGGTGGGCTGTGTGAGGCTCGCGGGACTGTTTTGAGCTTGCTCCGCAGCGTGGATCATGGGCGCACAGAAGACCAGAGCGGCCATGGCTGACGTAAGCGTTTTTAGGGCATGAGTCATCGTCGACTTCCTCGCATGGTTTGACATCGTTGCGGGGAAGAGTCGGATTTATGAGCTGGTGTGAAAGTTTTGTGTAACGTACAGCCAGCATCCGTGCTCCCCCGACCAACGCGTAGGAGTCTAGATATAGGTTTTCATATCGCAAGAAAGAGGTCTGGTGATGCCTTACCTAGTGTCCGCTATGGGTCGAACTCTGCCGGTCACGACAGGCAGAAAATGGCCGATTCTGTTGAAAAAGTAGATATCCTGCCTGGCCTCTTGCGCTATAAAATAAAGTCTGTCGGGAAGAAATGGAGTCTGTCGCAGGCCGCTGATTGCTTTGATCAGCGCCTGTTACAGACTTGAGGTATTCCATTGATGGCCACGGGGGTGAATGACCGCACGCTTTGGGCCTTTTCAAGGCTGAAGAGCTTGAAAGGTTGGGCCGCCTAACAGCTAGTGGAGATGGCGGGGCTGAGATTGCCATGGCGGTCGCTAGACTATTAATCGTCGGGCTCTGCGTAAGCTTCTGCCAGAAGGGCTTGGGCGTGACCTTCTAGGAAGTCGAAAACCTCCTCTTGGATATACCCGTTGTATTGCTTCCGCCGGCCCTTTGACACGACCCCATTCTGGTCTAAGCATTGCATTATCAGCTTGCTCAAGAGGCTGCCGCGCACGTCGTAGTTGTCATTAACCACCTTGAGCAACGTGTCGTATCGTTGCAGATACTCGGTTTCTTCCCTCAGTTCAATTTCTAATGCCCGCTTGGCCATTTCCAGCGTGAAGGCCACACATTCAGTCGCATTCCAATAGCGATAGAGGCTTGGGTCGCCGATGAAGTTAAGCGACATGTTGTCGGCATCGATCCAGCGAACGTCCCAGAATTGTCGGGCAGGTTTCGAAAAGCTCTGCAGAGCTTCAAGGTAGCGTTGCTCCTCTCGCTTCATGGCAACGGAGACAGGGAGTAACAAACCGTTCTCCAGCGCACCGCTGCAGCACAATGCCTGGTGTATCAAGAAGCGCGACAGTCGCCCATTCCCATCCATGAAGGGATGCAAGAACACGAACCCGAATGAGGCAATGCCGGCGGCCACCAGCGGGTCAAGCTCCAACGGTGCACGGTTCGCGAAGGCCATGAGTTCGAACATCAGATCCCGGCAAAGGTCTGGAGGTGGGGGAATATAGGTGACCCCTGCCGCTCCTCGAAAGGAGCTGGTCAGGTGGTTTTGTTCATGCCGGAAGGCCACCGCCCATTCAAGCGGTTGGGAAATTGCGTTGTTTTGCAGAGAGACCAAGTAGTCTTCGGTAAGCGGCTGGCGGTCATGTGCCTGGCGCAGCAACTGAACGAAACGCTCTGACTTCTGCTGGCTTGGTGCTTCCTTTTCAATCGCAAATGAGGAATCTGTCTCGCTCAGGTACGCCCAGTTGATGGCGCGATCCATCATTTCCTTAGGCAAGGAAGCAATGAACTCTTTCGAACGCCCTAGAATGTCGTATTCAAGCAGGGCTTGGATCTCAGGCGTGCGCTCTACCGTCGCGCAATATTGGAGTGTCCCCAGCCCATTGAAGTCCACGCGCCAGCGGTTGTTTCGCACCGATGGGCCAGTGATGTACCGCTCTGGATCAAAAAGGAGGACGCCGGGGCCCCGAGGCTTGTCCGTGTAGTCCAGTAAAGCGCCGGAGTAAACTTCCCAGAGGAAGCAGACTTTGCGCAGATAGCCACTGCTGGGAGATTGGGTTATGGCCTCGACAAGGAGTTGACCTTCAATGCGAGGCAGAGCCTGCGCCAAAATAGAGAGATCGACGCCCTCATGTTTGAGCGCAAAGATGATGTGGGCGAGAAAATCCCCAGCCTCCGGTGCAACCGCTTGCGGCACTGCAAGCGCGCCGCTGATCCGCTCAATGCGGGTGACGGGTTGAACGAGTGCGGGCTTCTTTACCCCGATAGCCTTCAGCCCCATCGCATTGATCAAATGGGCGTAACCCACTAGATTTCCCATTTTTTTCCCAGTCGTTGGCTAGATTTTTTTAACCGAGCCAAGATTTTCTTAAAATACGCGCCGAACACTTAGAAAATATTAACCGAAAATGGCCGCGTAACTACTATTTTTGGGCTTTCTGATTTTCGGCGCGCCGGGAATCTGTGTAGTGGTCATCGTGTGTTGTTCTGTTGGCTGAATTACGGCCCCGGACTCTCAGCGTGGCAGCCTGAAGGTCGGCTCATCAGCGAAACCATAGCCGGGGACGTGTCTTGTTTTGCGTCCTCCCAGGCCCAAGTCTCGGCTGCTCGGCTGAGCAACTTGCACAGGGTGGATGTGCACAACCTGAGTGTCGGAGCATTGGAGAAGTATTTTTAACCAATAGCTTGGCATGTCCCGTCAGACTTTATTTCTGATTAGCCCGCTGACTAGTCCCTGAAATCGCTGAGCACAATCCGACAGACTTTATTCCGCATGATCACCCGACCAGTTGTGGTATTCGCTCTTAACATTGATTGCATCTGACTTTGAGCGGCACGCGTTACAACGATGATCGGCGGAAAACGGCCAGAAGCGGTCATTCCGCCTGCCTACAAAACCAAGGTGATCGGGGTGCGGTATTTGGCCCCTTCTAGAGCTGCTGCGTACAGCCTTCGGTTCGTTCTTTCATTGCTGCATTTTAGGGTTTAGAAACGTCCAGAACAAACACATCAATTAGTCCCGCTAGCTCTGGCGGCATCGTTTTCTCGATACTGCTTTTCAGCTCCTGAGCTGTGTTGATATTTCGGTTTTTAATTCCTGCGACGTTCACATCTCGGCCAAACCAGATCACAAGATAAATGCCTTGGTGTTCAGCGTCGGGGTGAATGGAGTAGCGCGCATATAGTTGCGCCGCCGCGGCAGTGTATAAATCTCTATGCCACTGACCTTTTACCTCAGTCACAAGCAGCCGTCTTGTACCGCCAATCAATTTTGTCGCCGTGAAATCGCTGCGGTTTGCACTCTTCAGCTGGTGCTCCGGTGTAATTGCGATGCTTTGCGGCTTGAGTATTAGGCTGAGACGTTCAGCAATGATCTCGGTAGCTCGTACTTCATTCAAGTGCGTACCATCGTCGTAAAAGCGATACGCGGAGTTAAATTCACCACCATTTATTGCTTTCTGAAAATCTTGAAGTTCTTGGAGGACGAGTTGGCGCAAGCCCTCAACATTCACCACCATGTCGCGATCCAGGCGATCGACGATTTCCTGTGGCGTCGGTGGTTCGAAATTCCTCCGTGCTTTCTGACTGATTTTACCAGCACGTATGCTCTTAAAATCGTTGTGCATGTCTGTGAACTTTGGATCGGCTAGAAGTCGATCAATGACACGGACGGCGTCATCGGAGGCATCTAAATCGATTAACCATACGATTTCTGTCAAAAAGCGGTATGCATTTTCTTCGCTGGGGCTATCCGTACCCCAATGGCTTGGCAGGTCGACCTTCGGCCACTTGTCAATAAAGGCCTCTAGGACAGCCACGACTTTACTTAATATGAGCTTGGGCCAATGGGAGTGCTCGCCATAGTTAAATCGCCCAGAGCGCTCATTAAGCGAAAATATGGTGTTTTTGTCGGCTTTTAGCCAATCCCAATATGCTTCAGGAGGGTCCTCTAAGAAGTAAAAAGCGCGCACGAACCAAAACACACGCCTTTTTTCGAGGTCCTCATCGCCAGTCGGGCTGGGCCCCGCTGACATGAAAGTTGAGCAACGCTCTGCGATTATTTTTTGAAGGGCATTGCGATCACCGAACTCGGCCGCAATTTCAAAGAGCGTATCAAGCGATCCGACCACCAAATCAGGAAAACGGTTAAGCCATTCTATTGAGATTGCTGCCCGTAGGTGGCTGAAAGCCTCATCACCGCGTAACAACCAAATATCGGGATGCTGGCATCCCTTTTGTTCCAGTTGGGGCTCGACGTACTGCCGGAGAAAGGTTTCAGCACTTCCCTCGGTTGCAAAAATCAATCGGTTGATTTCATCTTTCAGCGCTTGGCGTTCTTCCTCGGACACCGCACTGTAGCCCATGTCGATATTAGTTCGCAGTGCGTTCAGTAACGGCAGATCGACATTTTCCAGGTTCCCGACGCTGCGCATGATTTCCAAGCAAGCTGCAAAAAGAACAGGTTCAGTGTATGCGGCCTGCGATGCACACTGTAATTCCGCAAGCCTGTGCAATTTAGGCACATCGGGAGCAATGAAACCCAGGCAGTTTCTGAGAGCTTTACGAACGAGCGCTTCATCACCGAACTCATGCTCAATTTTATCAGGAGAGTTAAGTGCCAAATCAGCAAAGCGCGCAAGACAACGCCAATGCCGACCACTTTCAACAAGTTCTCGGTTATCGCGCAAATACTGGATGTTTAACTTATGGATTTCATTTTGTTCTCGGTGGCGCCGTTTCATCCTCCGCCGGTGGGCAAACATGCTTTTTTGTTGGGTTTTCGAAAGTTGTGCGGCACATCTGTTGAACTTTATCCACTCGCGCATCAAAGAAGATTTCTCCAATGCCTGTTCGCGCATGTGTCGTCGCAATTTATTTGGACCTCGCGTTTCTTCACTTTGATAAAAGTGATGCATAGCGATGTGACTCGCCCACAAGGTTGGATTATCAATTTCAAATGCCAGATCGACTATAAAGTAGTAATCATTGGATTGAAAACGAAGGCCGGAGTGAGAGTGAAAATCAAATTTCTGTATTTTAGTTTCGAAAATATCGTCGCTATTGGCAAGGTTTCCAAGTGCTAGTCCCATGATCCCTTGGCGCAAACCATCGTCATCTTGGAGCACTTGAACTGCCTTGCTCTGACCTGCTGATTTCTGCTCATGAAAGATCAGATTTTCGATCCAATGCCAAACCCTTTTCGGGGCAAAAGGAGGCATTGCCAGGTCAAAATATCGATCCAGCATTAGGCCTACAATCTTGCTGATTCCAATTCGACAATCACATTCATAATGTTTTTTTTTGCATGTGCAAACAAGGTTTTTGGTTAAGTCATCAAGTAGCCACTCGATTGATATTAAATCAAGTTCGGCAACAAAGCGTCTTATGAAATAACGCGTACCGATAGTGGATTTGTAAGGTTCTTGATGACTAGGGTAAAGGTTTGAGCAGACTCGAAAGAAGCTGGAGAGGTAGGCTAAACCTAATGCTTCTGCGCCTATAGCCGTTAGGATGGTTACCGCAATTTTCAGAGAGGTATGACTGGCTTCAGAGACTAAGACTCCTAGATCGGCGCGATGGTCGTGGCCCGACAGGTCGAGTAGACATCTGCTAGCCAACAAGCGAGTGTGTTCGCTTTCGCTTGAGTTCAACACGAGTTGACGCAGTTCTTGTATCAGATGCGCAATCGCTGGTGACCCCGTCAACAGCTCAAGAATTAGATCACGCAAATGCCCATCACTGCCGCTCGCTAGCAGGGGTTTAATCTCTGTCATAACCTCTTGGGTGAAGAAGCCTGAAGCACTGAACCGGCGCCATGCATCCCCTCGGCGGAAATAGGGGTCCTTCGTTTCGACGTCTTTCAAGCCCTGTATAAGTAGACGTTTTGAGGAGTGTTCAAGTTGAGAGGGATCACCGTTCGCAAGCACCGCGTAGGGATCAAGCTCAATAGCAGCCTCTTGAATGGATCTGTCGCCTAGCGCTGCAAGCCAACCCAGTAATCCCCGGAGTTCATCTCGAACTAGGTTGTTCGGAGCGATGATAGGTAGGCATTTATGTAATGTCAGAGGATCAACTGGATCTGCAATTCGCTTTGCAAGGTAGTCTGCCGCACAGTATTCAGCAACGATCTTGTGAACAGGCCGATGCTGATCCGCACTGTCTCCAGGTTTGAAAAGCCGAGTTGCCAAGATGCCTTCAGCTGCTGTGTGTTTGTCAAAAAGTGATGCCAGCAATGGGTAGATACGATCTGCGGTTAACTCGCTCGTCCCTATTCCTTCTGCTCCGGACAGCAAAAGCTTGGCGAACACTTCGGACGACAGAGCAACCCTTTGTGTACTGGATAGCGTCTGCGCTACATTGACGTTAGCTTCCTTCGCCAACCGCTCGACCGCTTGTGAAAATATATTTCGTTTATCTGTGAAGTGCCTGCCACTTTCGATGTAGGCATCTGCGAACATCTTGAGAAATTGAGGATTAGGGAGTAACGCTCCTAAGTCGAATCGAGACACTTCCGCTTGGAACTTTGAAAATTCCTCGCCTCGAACATGATGATGAAAAATTTCCTGCTGTTCTCCCTCTTCAAACTCGCAAAGCCTAACCACTAGCGGTAAGCATCCTAAATAGTCTTCGAATGCGTTTGTGGCAGCTGTGCCCCACTCGCTGGATCGGCTCGAAATGATGACGCGTGTTGGCTTTGCTTTTCTGGCGTTAGCAAGAAGGCTGTGAATTCCCGTTTGATCGAGTTTGGCCAACTCATCAAACGCATCGATCACGAGCGGGTAATTCTCGGCATCAGCCCCCAAGTGTTTGAACTTGTTTGCGGTAACGGTAGAAGTTCCCAGCTGTCGGGCTAGGCTTCCCATAAGTTCAGTTTTTCCGCCTCCGGGCTCTGCTAAGACAACAACGTAATTTGAAGCCGCCAACAACGCTTCTTCAGTGTAAATGCTGTCTTTATTGGAGAGGCTGCGCGGAAGGTAGAAAGTTGAATTCATAGGATAAATTCTGCGTTTTGTATTGCACCTTGTTTTCGGTGCTATGTCGTTTCAGCCAGGTCAGTTTCACTGACTGTTCCTGCTGATGATAGTACGCCATTTCAATCTCAAATTGGGCTTTGCAAAAGTTCTGGCGCTCGGGTTTTTCGGTACGGTGCCAATTTCAACAAAAGCAATGCCTGATAATAGGTTCGTGGTGCTGATTGCGTTTACACTCTAAATTACCTCCAATTTAGTAGACACGTCTCAATGACCGCTTTTGGCCGACGGCGGTCGCTTGTGAAAGGCAGCCAATGGCCGATTTCTGTCAGTCGAACAGGCAGAGATGGGCCAGAAGAGGCCATCAGTCAGCACCGCGCTTCATCTAGCGAAGACATTTCGCGCATAATGAATCGCTCCCGCCACGACCAAAGTGTGATTAGCATCATGACCGAAGCCCAACGCTGGACAGTGAAATGCCAAGATCCTGCGGATGGAAGTGGCGACGTCATCATTGACTTGCCACCTGACTTACTCGCTAGCTTAGGACTGAGCATCGGCGACGTACTGACCATTGAAGTGATCGACGGTGCGATAGTTCTGACGCCGAAGTCGAGCGACTCAACTACACCCTGAATCGCGTCGGCGCGCTGGATCTGATCTTCAAACGGGCATAAGCGAACGGCACGTCTCATCAGAGGTGACAATCCGCTATATGGGGTCGTTTTCTGCCCTCATGACAGGCAAGAATCGGCCAATAGCGGTCGTTTTGACTTGTCAACATGAATCTGCCTCCATTTTTCTTTGAATATGCGGATAAAGCTTGCTCTAAGCGCATAATGGTCCCTAGACATCACTGCCACCCTCATAAAATCTACGAAAATATAAATGACATACGTAAAAGAAACGGATCGCTTTAAAGCCAAGTGTGCAGCGGGCAATACGTACACCATTATTGAAAACACCAAAGAAATAAAAGAATCAAGAGCTCTCAAATAACCATGCTTATGAAACCTCACGAAAATCTTATTTTTTATCAACAGGCGAAAAAGTCAACAAACTCGCAGAAGGCACTTACTTAATAACAAAAGCAAAAAGAATAATCACCCAAGAGAAACCAAGCTTCAAGAAGTCTTATATCGGCGACCTAAAAACCGTCTTTGACTACCTAAAAAATCAGGCATTACTCATTGCTATAGTACTTGCCATTCCAGAGATAGTACCGATTATAGCTAACGCCCACCTTGGTTCAGGGTAACACTGCTGGGCTTTTCGATTGCAACGAGCCTGGCAACGGTATTTAGTATTTATAACTTAATATGGTTTCATTACACCCTAGAGGAGAAACCTAAACAAAAAACAGTTCGCGTTCTCATCTTGGGATGTACGTTTACATTAGCCGCTGCAGCAATGGCAGTGGCAGTGGCAGCACTGAAGACAGTCAATGCGTTAATACTTCATCTGAATTGGCTTACCATTTATTGATCGTTCGTAAACGCCCATACAATCTATTGCACAAAAATACCCAGACGCTGTAATCGGACTTTGTAGTAGATAAAAAACGGTGACAGATTTATTTCTGGAGGCACGAGCTCGGAACGCACCATAACCCCCCTGAGCTTCACTTTAGGGATTCGATTCCATTGGTTCAGAGCTGGTTCAGGAGATTTGTTCCAGAAAACTCGCCCCCTATAAACACCGATCATGCTGATAGAATCAGGGCGTTTGCACCTAAAACCCTGCTGAGAACCTTCATGAACGACAAACTGACAGAAGAAGAGATGCGCCAAGCGCTGTTGGGCGGTGACGAGCCCCTTGCGCCGGCTAACGCCTGACCAGAGCAGGCTCCCCTCTCGGCAACCGTGACCATACCTCCGGCAAAGATTGCGGAGAAAAAGAAGATAGCGAAAGCATTCACGCCCCGGTTGAAAGTCACGCTGCGGGTCGGCAATGAATTTGAGCGCACGAGGTACGAAATGATCCACGAGGCGGATACGCTCAGCACGCTTCTCGCAGAACAGGAAGCAACCAAGCTGGCCATGAAGAAATTCCGCTTTGTAGAAGTGGTTTCTGTAAACCCGATGTAGCTTGGCTTTTTTAACACTCCATGTTGCGTCAGCACTCCCACCGCTACCTTGAAGTGCGTTCTTACAAGGCTAACCCTTCCGCAACCTGAATCAGTAGCTCCTCGACCATACGAGTACCCTGGGTAGTTGAGAGCAGTGCGATGGGCGGTTGCCACGCGAATCGCTGTTTAGGTTTGCTCAGCCAGCGCCGGGCTTTTTCAATGTCTCCGAACAGCGCCTCGGCCATTGCTGTCACATGTGCAAGACGGAACAAGCGATCACTCTCGCCCAAGCTTAAGCGCTGACCACGAGCCAATCGGGTGTAGAGGGTGCCAAGCGGAATAATCTGATCAAGGGCTACGGCGTCGTAGAGGTCCAAGTCGCTGAACATTTTGACTCGCTCGGCGGCGAATCCCGCGACGATAAGCGCATGGATCTCCTGCTCTGAAGCGTCGAGGGTGATCTGCAGTGACGCTTCCAGACGGCATCGATAGTTACGGTAAGCCGGTGGGGGCAGCAATTCAGCCAACATTGGTCGCCTCCGGATTGGCCATGGCCTGCTCAGCCCCCAGTGATGTTCGTGGGTTGAAAAGATGGGCGGAGCGAAAGACCCTGTCAACGGCCGAACCTGACACGATCAACTCCACCGTGAAGGAAAAGCCGCTTTGCAGGATTGCACTGGGCCACAAGCTTATCCGCCCTCGGCAGAACTTCGATGATGGACTACCGGCGATTACATCACCAATCGCCGCCTTTGTGCTTGTTGGAATGTACACCCTCAGTCTCCAAGGCCACCCGTGAACCGGAGGCGCATCGACGCTTTTTGCCTTCCATGCGTATCATTTGCAGCGGGCTGGAGCGTACCTCTTTGAGCAACGAACTCAAGCACTCCAATTCGCCAAGCACGCGGAATACGGCGATCAGGTTGATCAACGTGCCTTTGCCTTGATGGAGCAACAAATGCAGCGTCTATCGACTGATTGCCGCATTCGCGGCGACGGCCTCGAGGCGGATGTTCTTTTTCAATCACAACGTTTGCAGGTGCGCTCCGATGCTGGCTGCCAGGACCTGATCCGATTGTGCGCGAAGTCGCATAGTGCCTGCTTTCCTGGACATTAACTGACAACAATGCAATTTACGTCAGTAATTCTAGACAGTACCGACGCGTATTCGGTCCGTTCATCGGCGCTGCACGACCTCATGCGCATGCGCATGGCGAGGCTCACCGATTCCCCTCAAAGAGCGCTGGCGTTAAGCAACATCAGCAGCACTGGGCCCTGGCGTACCGCCAACCGGGCTGATGCGCGCCAAAAGCTCCCAAAGGTTTGAGAAACTTGCATTCTCAAACCCGTTAAAGCACCTGTTCCTACGGGCAATTTTCCATTTGTACAGTGGTAAAAACATAGGCCGTAGCGCAGTATGAAATCGTCGCTACGCAGTCATTTTGACTCATTCGGCTGCCGTCGCCAGTCGCCGAACGGCGCGTCGGCGTCTACGTAGCGCATGGCGCTGTGCACATCGCGCCAGCCGACATACTCCATCAAAGCTTTCGGGCTCCATTGATTGCTGGTGGCCCAGGTGGCAAAACCACGGCGCAACGAGTGGCCGCTGTAACGCTCGCCGGCGACCCCTCCCCGCGTCAGCGCCCGGCGTAGTACTCTCGCCACGCTGTACGGGTGCAGCGCCTCGCTGGACAGATGGCCCCAGCGATCGATGCTGCAAAATACTGGGCCTGCCTGTAATTGACTGAGCGTCAACCACTCCTCGTACGCCTGCACCGGACACAGCTGTTTCAGGGCTGGCACGCTGACGGTGCGGCCCTGATGATCGCGGTCGGTTTTGCTGCTGGAGAGAAACAGGCGCAAACCTTCACCCGGCTCTAGCTGGTTGGTTTCAATGCGCAGGCGGCACAAATCGTCGCTGCGAAACGCTCGCCAAAAGCCCAGCAACAGCAAGGCCCGATCGCGGCCGGCACGCAAACACACCGTCAAATCCGCCGAGGTTTGCTCCAGCTGCAGTGCCGCCACACACTGCTCCAGCTCGCGCAACTGCAGGGGTTCGGCCTGGCGCACTGGCCGTGGGTGCAAGGCTTGGATACCACGCAACACGTCGCGCACTTGTGGGGCTTTAGTCGGGTCGACAAACCCATGGTTCTGATGCCAGCGGGCCAAGGCCGCCAGGTTGCTGCGCAAGGTATTGATGGACAGCTCGGCATGCTCAGCCAAGTAACGCACGATGCTGTCACTGGAGGCGGGAAGAAAACCGCCCCAGCCCACCTCAAAATGCGCCAGGGCCTGCTGGTAACGTCGGGTCGTGCTTTCCCGCCTAGCCGCTTGCAGATAACGCTCTGCGGCGGTGGTCATTCCTATCCTCCTCGCCCTGCTGGCTTGTACCGGTGAGAACCAAAAAGGTTGTCTTCCTGATCGGAAACCAGGCAAGTCAAATGGTATGCGTCATACTGCAAAAGATCCGGGAATCCTAGAGGAGCTCCTGACATGGCCCGCGGTGGTGTCAACAAAGCTTTGGTGCACGCTGCGCGTGACGCCTTGATAGGTCGCGGATTGCATCCGAGCATCGACCTTGTGCGCGTTGAGCTGGGCAATACCGGCTCAAAAAGTACGATCCAGCGCTATCTGAAAGAACTCAACAGCAGTCTGGCCGTCACCCGCGCGCCGCCTTCAACTCTTAGTGAAACACTAACTACCTTGGTGAACAGTTTAGCCGAGCAGTTAAAACTGGAGGCCCAGGAGTCCGTAGCTGACGAGCAAGAGCAACTCGAGCGGCAGCAAGTCAGCTATACGCAGGAGCGCGCGCAGCTACGCGAACGGTTAGAGCAATCACTGACCACCATCACCCACCTAACCGACGAGCAGGAACAGCAGCGGCAGTGCGAACGTGAGTTGCGCGAGCAGTTACAAGACAGTGAGGGCGAACGCCAACAATTACGACAGCTAGTGGCAGGCCAGCAACAGATCCTCGAAGAGCGCGCCCAGCAGCTGCAATCACTAGAGGAAAAACATCAGCATGCTCGGGAGGGGCTCGAGCACTATCGACAGGAACAATTAAACCAGCGTGGGCAAGAGCTGCGCCGTCACGACGAGTTGACTAATCAGCTACGCCAGGACTTGCGCTCCTTGCAGGACATGCAACTGGCCAAACAGGAAGAGCTGGTCCAAGTGTACCGCGAGCACGAGCGCTTGCTTAATGAGCATCGGGCACTGCTGGCAGAGATGCGTAAACAAACCCAGACCTTGCGTGAAACTCAGCAGACCCACAACGCGTTGGCGACCAAGCTGCAACAATTGCAGACCGAGCACGCCATAATACGGGAACGGGTCAAACCTTACTTGCTGCAGCATCGCGAAGATCGTCGGCAGTTGCGCGAGCAAGCGCGACAGATTGAAACGCTGCAAACACTCTTGCGCCAATTAACGCCCGCCGCATAGGCCTACGTGTCACTTACAACGTGAACATGGCCTGACATTGCCAGGCACTGAGGTGGAGATAGCAGCTGGGGCCCCAACCACAGAAGACGGTGCAGGCGCATCGATGCCCAGTAAAGTGTGCCCATGACGATCAATTGCCTCGGTGATCCTCTCCTGAAAGCGACGGGGAATATCCGGCCTCAGTGTGTCGTGCAGCGACCGATTGATCGCCTGTAAGAGGGGCAGGTTCCGTCGTTCCACCAGCTGCCATATCCAGATGAGGCATTCTGCTCCCCACTCGCTCACGTACTCCTTGGCAATCAGGTTATCTCCCAACTCGTCAAAGGCGGCCAGGTAATCCGAGAACTCCGCGCTGTTCCGCGGCCACATCCTCGGGTTCACCGCCATGCAATTGTCCTCGATCAATTCATCCAACAGTTCGTACAGTTCGACCGCAATGCAACGACACGGCGGCCGCAGGCACGCCAGAGCAAAGAATGGGAAAAAGTTCTTGGCAGCCCAGGCCCGCTGAATTGGGAAGCGTGCTGCTCGGCACCTGAGATAACAAATTAGGTAACCCAGCTGGCTCCAATCTGGACATTCAAAAAGGCTCGACATCTCTAGCGCATGATGAGCGCTCAATGGCTCACCGTTCAATCGAAAAAGAGTAATGCCGGTGTCAAACGCCGTGTGAGTTGTTCGAAAGTTCAAGGTGAACCACAGCAGATTGTCGTAGACCTCGCGGAGATCATTAAACTCCTCGAACCATGCCTCCCGAGTTTGGGTACGCACAATTGCCCGTTCGAATCGGCGTCGCCACACTTTCTGTAAGCCCCAAGGCACAGGTTCTTTTTCAGACGCGCAGGGATTCTTTCGGTCCTGCCAAGTGGCCAACGCATACGGGCTGTGAGCGCACTTGGCGTCCATTGCCAACGCGGCGATCAGCACCTGCTCCCGCACACTCTCTAAATGTGTCGACACTTCACCGAATGGGTGCATGAGCCACCTCCTCACACTGAGTCTGCAAAGAGTGTAGTTCTACAACATGTTGCTGGTGCGTCCAGCAAGGTCGGGGAGACATTGCGGCAGGCTTGCACCAATGCTGAATTTTTTTACGCGACAACCTACATATGTGACTGATTACTAAAGGATTAATTGGATCAAAAATATTGATGCTGCATTTTAGGTAGGTTTTTCTAAGTGGCGAGTTTGGTAATAATCAATTTCAAGCTGCCTGAAGGTAGAACATCCGGCATAGGTGAGACACACCCAATGCCAAGCCTCCCTTGAGGTCAGCGCATTGCTAAACCAGCGATGAAGCCCACCGGCTTTCGGAGGTTTCCATGGAACTCAACCTGGAACGTCTGCTCCCGCCCACCGTCGTGTTGTCGCCACGCAGTCAATTGACCACGGGCAGGCGATATACGCGCGTCACCCACTTCCCGTCGCGTAAAAACCAAGCGCCAATCGGCTGCACGGCTTTGCAACACTCTGACTTCTGCGTCCACTTAGAATTCGATCCAAGAATTACGCATTACGTCAGTCGACCCTGTCGACTCACACTCAAGGAATCCGGGCAGTGCTACCGTCCGGACTTTTGCTCGATATTTACCGATGCTCGGCTCGTCTTCTACGAGTTCAGCAAACCGAGCGACGTCATCCTCCCGAGTGAAAAGCGCAGGGTGGCGGAGCAGCGTCGACAGTTTGGTGAGGCAGGAATCATGCTCGAAATCATCGCACTGTCGGCCATCTGCCAGGCACAGAAAACCCAAAACCTGAGATACCTCTACCACCATGCACTCAGAGGATCGCCAAGCGGCGCGGCGGCCGTCAGGAAAGCCGTCCTCAACGGTAAGAGCCCGCGGACTTCGGTGTGCCTTCTGCTCGCCGCGGGGCATTCTCCCGAAGACATCGCCTATGCCCTGTTTTATCAACAGATCAGCGCAGACCTGGATCGCCGCTTCAACCTTGAGACAGAGGTCGAGGTCGAGGTCGAATGATATGCACCATATCAACCTTACTCCCACCGGAGAACGGCACAGAGTCAGTGGCACGGCTCTGGGGCCGTGCAGATTACAGACAAGTGCGTTCAACTGCGTTTGGTCGAAGGTCAGCGTTAGTGCCTACCAGCATGTAGCCGCACCGCGTCGAGTATCCGCACAAGGAGCATTTTTTGATGACTCAGAAATCGGCGACCACGAGTGGTGCGAAGATGTCATCGCACGGCTAAGTAAAGAACAGGCACGTCATCTAGAAATGCGCATCTCTTATGTCAGCGCGATGCTGGTGTGGGGCAAGGGCCCGGTGACACGCAACACCCATCTTGACCTCGTCACGGACTGGATCACGCAGTTCGCACCGTATCAGGCCGCAAGCCGCGCCAAGCATAAACGTGAAGACAGGCCGATCACTGCGCGGTTGAGCAACACCTTGCATTTCAACCCCGGCACTGCGGTGGAGGATAAATCACATGCGCAGAATTGATCCTATTCGAACCGGTGAGCGATATCTCTTCTGCGGTAAGGATTACCAGGTATTGGAGGTCGACGACCAGAAAGTTCAGTTGCGCTCCGTGTATGGCCCTCCACAAGTGGTCTACCAGTATCAAACCGCGCTGTACCGCGCAGCCGCACAGGGAAAATTTCTAAAGGTCCAAGAAGCGCCGATTGAGACTGACGCGAACAAAATCATCTGCCGTCTGCCGAAAAAGGAGGCACGGCAACTGGAAGTGCGTGTCGCTTACGTCTGCGCAGTGCTGAGCGCACGCAATGGTTCAGTGACCCGCAAAACTCTCCCCGACCTCGTCGATAAAATGGTCGGACAGTTGGGCCCGCACAAAGCCCCGGCCTACACCACCCTTTGGGAATGGAAGCGTGCGTATCTATGTGCGGGGAATAATTGTGTTGCGTTGTTGCCCAACACCTTTCGGCCACTCAATAAACACATTTCGCACCAGCCGCGCGAAGTCCAAGAATTGATTAAGTTCAACATCGCCACCTTTTACTGGACGCAGACTCCATTCAGCAAGACTGGGCTGATCGGCAGCATTCGACTGATGCTCGAAGATCTGAATCGCGGCCGTGCGGCGAATGCACAATTTCGTATTCCATCCATCAGTACGGTGTATCGGATCATCTGCGAGATTGATTCGCATGCGACCACGCTCCACCAAGACGGCCCAAAGGCAGCCAAAAAACTTCACTATTGGGGAGCACCAATGCCGGAGCCTGACAGATTGTTCGAGCTGGTAGAAGCCGATAGCCGCCCAATGGACATTTTTCTCGCCGACAAGGACGGTAAATCGATCGGCAAACCGATCCTGACCGTCATCATCGAAGTCAAAACCCGCTACATCATTGCGTGGCACATGTCATTCAACCCAGCGTCGCTGGATACCACGGAAATCGCACTTAAGAACTCCATGAGCCTCGACAACCCCCACGGCGGTGTTGCCGAACTCTACGTCTTCGACAACGGCGCCGAGTGGATAGCCAACGTCCTGAGAAAGATACTGTGGCTGCTGGGTGCCGAGGTCTCGTACTGCGAACCTGGGGAACCCAATCAGAAGCCTCACGCGGAGGCTGTCTTCAAAACCTGGGCCACAGAGATCGAACACCGCATGCGGGGTACGACGTTTCAAAATCCCGGAATAAGAGCCCGCTACGACGCCGAGGGCAACGCGATCTACACGCTGGAAGAGGTACGCAAAATTTTCTCCGATTTTTTGGACATCTATCACGCAGAAGAACACTCCACGTTAGGCATGTCCCCTAACGAGGCCTGGTCTGCTGCTGTGAGTCAACAATTCCGACCGCACCGCTATTCTGAGGAAGAGCTGCGCCGCTTCTTCTGGCGGTCGGCCGAAGTCACGCCGCATCGTAGCGGTCGCGTGCGTCACGACAATCTTCATTGGTGGGGCCCAGCCGTCAGCTACTTCGCAGAACTTCGGCCCAAGGTAAAAAAACTCCTCCTTTATTTTGAGCCCGGTGACGTGGGGAATGCCTGGATATGCCACCCCCTACATCCACTGAATATCCAACCGCTACAGCCCCTGCACCCGGCCTATCAAAACGGGCTGACCCTGGACTTTCATCATAAAATCTGGAAACAACGCAACGCCGCACGCAAAGCCAGATCGCGCTACACGACCGCCGAGGCAAAAACGCACTTGCTCTGGAAAATCGCTCATACCAATGCCAAACGGCAGCCCCTCAAACAAGCGCGGGTGCTCGAACACGACGACACGAGCCTGGAACAGCTGACGGCTACTCACCCCCTGCGGTCCCCCGCAACAACGCCGCGTATGACACAGCATGAATATAACCCCAACACACCAGGGGATTTCACCATTTCCAAGGGTCATCATTGATATGGACGAGTCTACGCGGAGTCGCATTCTCGGGGAACTTGAGGACATCAGAATTAACTTCCCCGCTTACAACCAAGCGCACTCAAAATTGTTGAATGCCATCGAGGACACCTATGTTACCCACAAACCCTATGGTGCACTTTTATGCGGGTGGACCGGGGCGGGCAAGACTTCCTTATGTATGCTCATAAAGGCGAGGTACATGGCGACGTACGAAGAGGTTACTGACTCTGAAGCTCGGCGCTGTCGACCTGTTATGTATTTTGTAATTCCATCCGAGGTCACAGTCAAAGGCTTGGCCAGGGCACTGCTGCTGAAACTCGGCGTGGAGAAACCCGTTGGGAGTGGGGAGGAAATGACCGCGCAAGCGATTCGTATGCTCAAAGAGCAACGCGTCGAATTGGTTTTCCTAGATGAAATTCAGTGGCTTTGTATTGGTGCCGCTGAAAAGATCCGTGTCCATACACTTGGCTGGATAGCGTCCTTTGTCAACAACCTTGAGAAGCCGGTCATCATATCTGGAACTCAGGAATGCGTGGACATCACGTCCTACCTCGACGCATTCGCCTCGCGTTTTCCGTATCAGGCCAACCTCGAGTATTTCACGTTCACCGGAGATATGCGGTCGGACTATTCCATCATGCTACAAAATCTTGATCAAGCGATCCAAGAATTGACTAAACTTCCGAACGAAGCTCATCTGCATGACCCTTCAATTACTGCCGCATTGTTTGTTGCCACATCGGGAAGTCTCGGTTGGCTGAAGAAGATACTTAATGTTGCATTGAGAAGGTGCCTGATACGTGACGATGCAAAAGGACTAACCAGGGTAGATTTCGCCTACGCCTGCGACGAGCTAACTCTCAAGCAGTCGCTAACAAAGGCCAATCCGTTTGCCTTCAACTTGGCGGACAGCTTGCGAATTATCGAGTCACCCGAGTCTAAGGAAAAACTGGAAAGCTATCGGCTCATGCCATGAAAGAATTCATTTACATTCCTTTCCCACGAGTTGAGGAAAGTCCGACCAGCCTGATGAAACGATTGGTTGTGCACCATGGCTGCGTAAATCGAAGTCAGTTCAAAAGCCTGGGTGTACCAGATTATTTTAATAATACCTGCATGAGCGCGCAAACCGAATTACCGCAATGGGTAGCAGCCAGAGCTGGCCAACACGCCCAAATATTCCTAACTGGATTTTATCAACCGACAGGTCTGATTTGCAAGAGGATGCCCCATCAGGTCGAACAGTTAACAGTAAGATTTAAATTAGTTCGATGGAAACACACCGCTTTTTGCTCGGAATGTTGGGCGGAGGAATATGAACACTTCATCAAAGACCTTAAATTCTCAGTAAATTGCCCTTACCACAACTGTAGATATCTTACCCATTGTCCACAATGCGGTGTAGTTCTTCGATGGGATAATCCACTGATCGCTGAATGCGTTAAATGCAACGCTAAGCTGAAAAGCCCGGCCTGTTCCCTAGAAGACGCAGCTCCCGAAAGATATGTTTTATCGCTATTCAGAGATCACAAACAAGTACAACTTGATAAGTTATGCAAAATCTTACGTGCATTACAATTTGACCAAGATCAACCTGGGACACCGGAAAGCCGTTTAATATTTGAAACTGCTATCAGCTTAGTCAACGAAGATGTCGCGGGGACCAAACGTTTTCTCGAAACGATAAGACAAAAATATCCACACATACCCAATGAAGCTATTTGTGCGAAACTAGCTCTTATGCGTGGTCCTACTACAAAAAAAGCGTGCGAAGCTTTTTGTCTTGGAGAGGAAAGAGCAGTATCCTTCTTTCCCACTAACTCTGAAAAAGCGCTTAACACGAAAACTGATCTCGAAAATCCCTTCTCTTTAACTCGCTCCCAAGTGGGTGCAGGCGCTCACATGAAATCTGAGACCTTGGTTAAAATGAGAGCCCTGACACCGCATATTTGGAAAACCATTGGAAGAATTGGAATTTTGAATGAAGCGCAGGTACTGGATTTTTTTTCAAAAATTAAGGAAATTAGAGATCCCGAACGACTTTCATGGACTGAAGATCACAGCATGGCTTTGCCAACTGTGGCTTCCGTCCTCGGGATCAGCCTCAACTGCGTAAAAACTCTAATTACTGCTGGTTTTCTGAGGGTTTTCCAGCCGAAAAATAGGGAGCGTCGAATTCTCAACGCTGATCTGGACGAATTTTCCAGAAAGTATGTCACTGTAAACTCGATAATTGCAAGATCGGGTCGCCCCCGGAAAAACTTGGCATATCTCATGAGAAAGCTGGGCATATGCCCCGTCGTCGTACCAGGGGCTATTTACCCCATATTGTTTCAAAAAAGCGACGGAGAACTATTCTTCACCGCTTCACAAAACAACACACCTGTTACTAAATCGAATGTGATAGGCAAACTCGCAACTGACTCAAAAATGCCTTTCAACAAACATCGGTACGTGACCCTTAAAAAGGCTAGTGAACTTTATGAAATTGAACCGCCTGTGCTGAGAAGCTTGATCAAAGCTGGAGTCCTGCACGCCAGGAAGTATCCAGACATCAACAACGCCATCGGCCTGTTGAAAGATGATCTGGAGAACATCAAAAAGGACTATATAACTACATCTACAGCCGGTCAAATTATCGGAGTTTCAACCAAAGTAACGAGGACCATATTAAACGACTTAGGCGTACATCCAGTGGTCGGCGGACCGCTAGATTCGGCTTGCCATACACCATTATACTCACGACAAGCCGTAAACCACCTTGTCAATACACAAACAGTCAAAAATGAACAATATATAACCATTGAACAAGTTTCGAAAAAGCTGCATATCAATAATTCCATCGTGTATGAATTAATTAAAAGCGGTGATTTGGCAGCGCAATGTGATAGTCGTCCTAGCCTACTATTCGCTGATAGGGAAAAAGTGGATGAATTCTCTAACACACACGCTGACACTGTTACAGTAGCAAAGTGGTGTGGGGTACAGTGCGGAAAGGTGAAAAAACTCTTGAATGGAATGGGGGTTTATCCAGTCGGTGATGTGAAGCATATTGGGCTCACCACGTTTTACCGCGTCATTGAACTGGAAAGGGCGGGCATCATTTACCGTGAAGAAGCTAATTACTCTGAACTTTCAGCAACGGATAAGCCCCGGAAAATCTGTAAAACTTACAAACACACACACCTAGAACTTCTGAAAAGTTTGACCCCGGTAGGCGATTTTTGTAAAAAATTCAAAATTTCCCGACTCTGTTTTCTCAACACCTTCGAAAAGACCAAATTCATAACAATAATTACTGTTGGTAAAAAGAAGTTTATTACCTCAGAGAATGTTGAAAAACTGGCAAATTTTTTGAGCGAATATATTACGCCATCTATGGCGGATAAGATCATTGGAACGAGTGGAATGATATCTCGATTACAAAAAATTGAAGACATAGCTCAAGCTACCCACCTTCCAAGGGAGCTGAAAGGTCATATTTTTTTTCTTAGGTCCAGCTTTAATAAAGTCGTAAATCAGCTCTAAAGATTATAATGTTTTAGCACAGTCTTGCCAGATATCTGTGATGGGTTGATCAGGCGCACAGGGTAATTTTTAATTTTGCTCGACGGGACGAAAATACAAGCTCTAAGTTCTCCTGTAAGTCACAAGTTTTATCGTAACTTTCTACGCCGCTCATCGGCCATGCATTGCCTCACCCTACTCCACTCTACGCGACCTCACAGGTACTGCAACTGCGGGATGCTGCACTTTATCTCATCAATAATCGAAGTGCGATGTGATATTTGCCGAGGTCATGTGCAAGGATCTTCCCTTCAAACCGATAAGATTGGATGGGCTATTAGGTGTTTTTAGGCAAGTATTTTGATTAATAAATGCGTCAGTTTATTGAGGGAAGTTTTCAGACCGGGAGAGTCACATCACACAGCGCCCTATACCCAATTTCATAAAACTCAGCCTGAAAAATCCATTACACCTCCCATTTTGTATTTTGATGACAATACTGAAACACTGACTATATCTGACTCTACTCTCTATTTTTTCCTGAAAAATTCCAATCTCCAGGAATTCAGGACGCGCCTAAAAGCGCTATATGGAATTAATACATAAAGCAATTCTGGCGTGAGATTTAAGCCCCATTGGCGTGGGGCTCATTGAAACATGATTCGTTCCTCTTAATAATTATGATCCTTTCCTGCAGGTACTGCCCGTTTCTACACTAGGTCTGCGGCAAAAGAGCCTAAATTACAGTGACGCCCTGATCGATTACTTTTGGCAGTTAGTAGCCCTTCGCGAAGGGCGGCTATGGGTCGCTCTCTGTCGGTCATTTCACATGGCGGGATGGCCAAGCCGTTCCAAATGATTGGTCAGGTCGAATGCAAATGGGTGGTCAAGTCAGTGCAATTACCCATCAGTTGCGCCACTATGCCCATCGCGTAAACTGCAACAGTTTAACTCCGACCGGTTAGCCTTGTCCGCACTTGTTGGTGCTAAAAAATCCGCCCAAAATAAGCACAATGGAGTGCCAGGTATTAACCCGATCACGACCGTACGCCCCGGGAATGGGTGTTCGTTGCCATTCATTTGTACTATCGCCCAGAGAAGATGTATGGGCGCAGAATCAGGACGTTCAAATGCCCGCGGAAACATGTTCACTGGTTCAAGTCGTTTTCGAGTGTTTTCAACTCAATAGCAGCGCCCCAAAATTTTTTGGCTTTTCAGAGTTCATCGCTGGTCTGGCATTGATGGTACTGGCTTGGACCATTGCCGATACGCGATATAGGTTCCGCATTGCAACTGCGACCTTGCCCGTGAGAGGTCTAACCCTGCTCGTCACATTCAGCGTGGGTGCCCTAACTCTGCTAACCGACCTCTGGCGCGCCAAGCAAGGTTGGGTTCCCGCTGGCCCTCTGCTTACTCCCGAATCATGGCAGTTCTGCCTAGGTGCGATGCTGCTTTTCACCTTATTCACTTGGTTATGGTTCGCGTTCATCCGGCCGTCCACATTTAATCGCTGGAACGCGAAACACTTCGTCTCCGCCGTGGACTCCTGCATTTTGCGTGGTGCATCGACCGAGCTGGGGGTCGTAGCTGATGAGCTAGCCAGGTCCGCCGATAGAATCGTCCGCTATGCAACGGAGCTTCCCGGCAAGGGTGAAACTCTCGGCCGAAGTCACCTTGGAAAGACGGAAGTTTTGGCCAATCGGCTGTTAACTGCCATTGGCAGCCCGAAATTTTGCCGGGCAACGGTGGAACATGCCCCGGGATTTATCTACGACCTTTTTGGTGCAATCAGTAAGCAAAGCAAGCATCGCGTATGCATCGAAATCTTCGCCAAAAACATCGTGACCGCCGCGATCGATAACCGAAGCTCATTCCTCTACAACGAAACGGATTACTACGAGTCGGGCCTGGAGGGTCTCACCAAACCAATCACTTCCGCGCTGTGCGAGGATCCCCGGCTAATTGAGCACATCAGCACACTGCTCTCCCCCTCATATTCGCGACAAGAGCCATGGGATATTGATCAATGGCGAGCTTATTTCCGCCTTGTAATGAAGGCGTTTTCCAGCCATGTCGGAAGCAATGCCTCTTCGCGGCCTATGTCGCTGCACTGGGCCATGCGCAATGTCAGATCAATCTTCGATGATCTGAACGAAGACCTGCAAGTGAGCAGATTGAAGATTCACGATGACCTCTATATTCGCTTGAAAGCAATTGGAGAACTCATCAAAGAGATGGTTGCAACCCTTGACGCGCATGAATCAAATGGGCTGTCCCTACCTCCCCACAGCATTGAAGACGTCACAAAGCTGATCTGCTCACTCATCAAGGCCGCCTCTAGCGTGCGAAGGCCACGGACAGTCGCCAGGCGCATCCAACATGAGCTCATCTGGAAGGGGATCCTAAACTCCCACCAGCTTAGGACTGCCATCGGCCAGCAAATCCAGCAGCAAGTTCACGAATGGCTGGAGCGCAAAGTACACGAGTGCCCCAACCTGGATAGCGCGATGCTGCTGGGCTACTGCTTGAACGTCCTTGGCTTCCGACTAGTAGAAAAAGGTCAGGTGTACGGCGCTTCTTGGCGTGAGCTACACGTACGCCTGCTCGATTGGACAAAGGTTAATATCGCCACGCTGCTGACCCGCTATCCGACAATGGCGCACTATTGCTTCGTAGAAGATATGCATTTCGAGTCCGAAAAATGTCGATTGGTATTGACCTATCCGCCTGATGAGTTGGGCAACACATCGTTTACATATTTCGCCGTTAATCCCTGCCAGGAAAGCGCCCCGACCCCATGCTAACAAAGGGGTCTCCAATGATCCGAAAATTGCCTCCCGCTGAAGATGATCTGACTTCCACTCCGCAGCACCATAAGCTCATCATTCACGATATCAGGTGCTGCTTGACGTAGGCCGTGCGCTAAAAAATCCGGCCTTCATCCTTGGGCGATCCCTCGCAGATTTCTCGCGAAATGCCCCCTTCAAAATCCATTGCGCATTGAGAGGCGAAGCCCATAGATGGATACGAATGCGCATGGGTATGCACGATCCAAACATGAAATATCAGACGACTATAAAGCCTATTCAAAAGCAACCGATAGCATAAGGACCGACATCGTTTTTACCGGCCAATTTAGTCCTACACCTAGGCCAAGTCACTGGACATGATCGGAACAAAACACTGCCTAAATTATCCGGTTTTCCCATTCATACCGGACTCAAAACTTGGTGAAAAAAAGTGATAAAAGTGCTGATGAAAAATCTGAGGACTCTACATGTGAGCATGCTGAGCCAACTCAATGTTCATGGTGAACCTACTGAACTGCAACGCTTCAGGTGTTTGCAGGGAAGCGTTGCATTTGAGTGTATTTTCTCCACAGGGGAGAAGCCTTTTAAACTGTCACTGACGTCCCGTGGCACAGCCACGCACACTACGTCAGAATTCTTTTTGTTTGACGTCTCGTCTGAGTACACAATTTCGAACTATTTTCATGGTGACACCTATCCCAGATTGCTTGCGGTCCTAAAAACAAACGGTGGAATTTCCGGTAACAAGCTTTTGCCCGCCGATTTTCTGGCTCAGCTTGATGCCCAAGTACCCACGAGCGCATCGATCTCGAACATTCCAACTACCAAAGATGTCCTCGAGAACCGACCAGATTTGACAGAAGATCGCGACAAACCTTACTGGAGCCATTGGTCCAAACCTCGCAGTAAGGCAGATGGTTCTCCAGGTCGTGTTTCAGCTGAAAATCGCCAGAAGACGGCAGCTCTTTTGGGATCGGCCGCCCTTGCTCATAGCGACTCAATCCGCATGTCCTCCTGCTGGAGTCCCGAACCAACTCAAGCTGACTGGCATCCTTAGTCAACGTTAGAAACAGTCCTGCCGTTTTGGATGTGGAAATACGGCGCGCCCCGCCATCGACCGCTTTCTAGTGGTGATGGAGGGGCACAAATCAGCAGCCAACACGCCTTTTATTACTTTAAAAGGGTGAACATCTAAACCCTGAGATAAAATCTGGTCTTGAGAGCACATTGCAATGACCTTGCACTCTTGGAAGCATTGTGAGCCTTACTTCTACCCGATAGAGTCGTCGGATCATAGGACACCAAAAGGGTGGTGCCTACCTCCTGTAAGTAGGCTCCATCACCCACAAACGAAAGGCGGCAGTTTAGGTGACTTCGCCGGACGCTTACCGCTCAAGCCATTACCGGAGTTGAGGTTTGCCTGGTTGAGGGTTACCAAGCAACGGGCGTAGCAATTGAAAAGATGCTCGAATCTTCTTGGGCAATTACCCATACAGCTTCTTCCTCCAAGCCAATCAGTAGCTCGGATTTCTCTCAACGGAAAACTCAAAGAGAAGGCTGGGACGTGGATTGTGTGGTGGTACGGCGCACTCGCAAAAAACGGCGAGGAAGGTACAATTCCTCTCAACTCCGTCCTTTTCCGAGAACTTCTACCGAATGGTAATTTGGGGCAGGTTCTCCGCATCCCCGCTGTCATGCCCCATTTAGGCAGCTTACGATTTGGCAGTGCATGGTCTGCGGGCATCCTCGTCGGGCATATGAACTGGCCTATTTGACCGAGGAAAAAGTGTCATTCGATGAAGGCGATTGGCGAATAGTTTCCGCTCAGGATGTAGGCTTGGTGAGCCCCTGAAACTTCAACGCTCCGACAGTCGGACCATGCTAATGGAACTCATGAATGAGGACGATGTGAGGATTTTCGTGCCTTGTGCGGAGTTTTTCATTAGCGCATACGGCAGGAGCACCGAAACGGTTCGCACGCTCCTACGCTACCCTTGGAAAGAAGCAAAAGAGCGCTTCTATTTCGATGAGGAATGCGACGAAGCCAAAAGTGTAAAGCTACATCATCGGGTTAAATCTAGCGAAGCCGTGTTCCTGCACCATGCCTTGTACGATGAATACACCAGAGGCATTTGCGAGCAGCTTTATCCCACCCTGCAGTCAGGATTCGTTAACCAAAAGAAAAAAATCGGGTCGCTACCGTGCCTTGCCACTGGACCTTGGTTTATAGGCTCGGCACTGATCGAAGGGAAAGGCCGCTGGCTGGAAGAAAAGGTCTTCCTCTTCTTGAAATCAGAGGCATGAGCGAGCCGGCTTGAACCTAATCGTTATCAAACGGCAATGGACAGCCGCCGCAGGTGGTGAATCCGGTATATCTTCCAACACGCTCTGGAGGGGCCGTCCGTCCGCCCCTGAACGCCTATCGCTTCGGTACGGTTTTCGTGAAACTTTCGTCTATTTTCCATTGAAAAACTCATTATAAATCAGAGTCCGTTATTCGCTTGAGGCTGAGATGTAAGGATACACCCGCTATACATGCAGACAACAAAAAGCCCTGATTAAGTCAGGGCTTTTTTGCAAAGCTTTAATCTTTAATCTTTAATCTTTAATCTTTAATCTTTAATCTTTAATCTTTAATCAATTTCGCCTTATCGACCTTCCCCATCAAATAAGATGTAAGACTCAATATATTAAGACAATCAACATCCGAAAATATGGAAGGTACAACGGAATCGATTGGCGCATGATTCATAGGGTTTCTGAACCCGCTTACGAGCCCCCTAGACATAGCCTGCTGCCCCTCTTGCAAATTTTTTCCTGTCGCAGTAGTTATATCACTAACGTGCAAACACGGATTATTGGTAAATGCCCTACCAACTAAATCATTAGCATCTTCGGTTCGCCCCGTAAGCGTGCGAATATGTTCAAGGTAAATTTTTACGGCTTGATCAGCCGCCTGCCCATACTGCCTGTTTTGATAATAGGCTCGAACGCGCTCCCGAAGATTATCATTCAAATAACGCCAATGCAGCTGGGGATACTCAGGCACTATTTTATGCAAAGCTTTTATAATCGGGGTAAATTTCTCAAGCGCGTCTTCAGCACCAAGCATATTTAATATATCCGACGTATGCTCTTTTACGTCCGCTGGCATAGTAGACATCCAAAAATCGGTATCTATACCAGTCGCCTCCTCAAAATCTTTATCCTTTTTCTTTTTCCGCTGTTCACGCCAGCTAGCATTAACTTTCGAGATCATTTCCGACAGAAAAAATCGAAACTCTCTCATCTCATCGTTATCCCAGTTAATAGACTGTCTATTAGTTGAAATAACATCTTCAGAAAGAAGATCAATAAAATCAGCCTGAATCCAACCCGTAAGATATTGAAAGAAATGACTAGACGTACTATTAGAAAAAAACTCAGGCATATTTACTAGTTTCCCTCGAGAAAAAAGAGAAACCCCCCTCAGCCCTGAATTCGGCTTTATCGGTGTTGACGCCGTATAGAAAAGCCCTTTGACCTTCCCAAAAAACTTACTTTCCTTTGGAACTAACTTTTCTAATTCCCACTCAAACTCTTTTGTAAAATTTGAGTATCTGCGCGCATTATCAACGACAACACTTACTCCATCGCTCCCGGTCAAAACTATTTCAAAGCCACCATCAACAATAAAGATTTTTGAAAGACTATCCGCAAGCCCAGCTATATCAAAAGGGCTTTGCCTCTTCAACTCTGAAAGTTTAATTATCGTCCCATTGGGTTTGTCGATAGGCTCATCAACAAGCTCTGCACGAGGGTTATAGCTACCCTCCGCATTCATTAACTCGTCCCAATTAAGAACAAATCTATTTCTCAATCCGTTGCAAATTGTATCAACCGTAATAACTTTAGAAAGCCCAAAAAGAGCCAATTTACCTAAACCTTTTTTACCTGTCGGCAGTCGCTCAAACTTGGTAGTGCGCTTATCTCCATCCTCCTTTCGTCGATTTCGTCCAATAACCAAGAATTTATTCTGGATATCGTCAGCACTCATGCCATGACCGCTATCCATCACCTGAATCGAAATAGGCTTGCCATTATGCTCATGAAATTTTAGCTCTACTCGAGACGCATCCGCGTCATAAGCATTAGAAATAAGTTCCGCTAGGGCAGGCGGTAGTGTTGAGTACATTCTAACGCCAAGATGCTCAATAGTTCGAGGATCGAATTTCATCTCATACTGGCTAGCCATATCAATCTCATCCATTAGACAAATGAAGACAAATGCTTTTTAAACTGTAAAGCGTGTCTTTTTATAAATTCAGGAGGAAGAGCATTCCCGATCATTAAAGCGACAGAGTCTTTACCTTTTTCTAAAGAAAATTTATATTTCTTGGGAAAAGTCTGCAGCAATGCAGCCTCTCTGAGAGTAATTGCACGATTCTGTTGCGGATGCAGAAAACGCCCTTTCGACGGACTAATGCAACCACCCGTGATTGTCGGGGACACATCCCCCCAAGACATCCGACCATAAACATCCAGATAACCATTAGGCTTACGAATATGACAAGGCAGCCAATAACTTAATGGCAACTGAGATCTAGATCCGCCATTTTTTGGAATCAGACTAATAAGCTCATCGACTTTCTTAGTGCGAATGGTTGGCAAATCATGCAAATAGTCGCCAGAATCACCTGGAACAGCCAAGTCACCTATGGCGTCCCAAACTGAGACAGTTTTTTTACTCTCGGGTGCATCCTCAATAAACCCAAGCAATGATGCTTTAAGTATCATTCTTTTACGACGCTGCGGAACACCAAAACTTGACGCATCTTTTACTTGCACAGTACTATCATCAATACAGTAGCCGAGCAATTGCAACTGTAATTTCACCTCTTCTATCCTAGCGTCTTTCGCTAGACCCGGCACATTCTCCATCATAACTGTCTTAGGCTTCATAAGCCTTACAAACTTCATATACTCAAATACAAGATCATTTCGCTCATCCACGACTGAACTCGCTTTATTTCGGGTTCGGTGCGATGAAAAACCTTGGCATGGCGGGCAACCCGCCAAGAGATCAAGCTCACCAGGTTTGATACCCAAATCTGACATAACATCTAGGGGACTTAGACCTATTATGTCGCACTCATACAACTTCACACGCGCATGATTCATTCTGTAAGAACTCGCCGCGACAGGATTAAACTCAACTCCCGCGACAACTTTAAATCCTGCTTTCTTCAAACCTACAGTGAGGCCGCCGGCCCCGCAAAATAAATCTATAGCAATCATTTTATTTGACGGCATACGGCCTCAAAAAATTCTCAACTTCCTTTAAATCATGCAAAGCAAGTCAACTGCTCCGCACTCCTTTTTTTCTTTTACGGTATCTGCCTCGGAAGCCAAACAAAACGAACTGATTTTCCTCGGCCAATGCTGGCACATTGTCTAGCACTCAAAATTTTATGTAAATAAAATTATCTTAAAATCGACACCAGCGCATGGTGATATCTGAGCAAGAGCTTGACGGGTAGAAGACAGCTCCTTACCCTCCTTATGCGCCTAAGAAACGCACCACACAGCGGATCGACCGCACCCGACAGTAGCGGCTTTTTTGTGCCTACGGTTTCCCCGTGCGCATCAAAAAACTCTGTTATGCCGGGAGTGGGCGAATACAAGACCCGAAAGGGGAATATGTCCGGCCCTCTGTGTGGGGTTTCTTAGCTCCCGGCACCCAGCCCTAAGAAAGCTGACATCACACAGAGGTAAAGGATATGCCTAAGAATGTCTCCTTCCGTACGAAGGTACTCGGCTTTAACCGCTCTACTCTCTATGCGACGCTTCCATCCCTGGAGGCCTGCTATGTATGAGCCCTACGCTCCCACAGTCTTCATCCGCCACAACCTCCCTCTCCACGCCCTCCTCCTTGAAAACCAACCATGGCTCTGCGCCCGTGATATCGGTCGCTTGATGGGTTTCCATCTAAGTGAGCGCATGGTCAACAAACTGGACAAAGACCAGCACCGCACATTGTCGATTGAGTATTACCGGCAACCAGAAAAGCAGTTGATGCTCACTGAGTCCGGTGTTTATGCGCTGTTGGTGTACCACTACGCTCCGGGAAATCGGTTGCTGCGTGAGTGGATCACTCATCAGGTGGTGCCGGCCTTACGTGATGCTGAGCAGTCAGGCAATTCGGATCGGCCGATGTTGAGTTTGTTGGATTGGCCGGAAATGTCGCTGAGCATGCTGCATTGGCAGGATGAGGGTTGGATTCGGCTGCGGGACATGCCCTACCTGCTGCACGATCAGCCACAGCGACGGGAGACGGTGGGTAAACCTTGGTGGCGGAGAGTTGCGCAGGTATTTCAGTCTTCGAAGCAATCGATGAGTTAGCTGACGCGCTTGTAGGATCGATAGCGAGATCCGTCGCTATTTTTTGTAGGAAATTTCGTAGACATTCGTAATCGCCACTCAGTATCGTCCGAGGGTTTTCAACCCTCGGCGAACTTATGGACATTGAGACAAACAACACCGATTGGAGTGTCACTGAGCTTGAAGCTGCGGTTGATGCTTATCTGAAAATGTTGGAGTTGGAAAAGATCGGGCAAAAATTCAACAAGGCCCATGAGAATCGCGTTCTGCGGAAGGGTGCTTTGGCTGGTCGAACCGAAGGCTCAGTTGAATTCCGGATGCTGAACATTTCAACCGTACTCGAAAGGATGGGTAAAAAACGCATCCACGGATACAAACCGGCGCCGCATGTCGGCTCAAATGTTGAGAACGCCATTCGCGACGTGTTGGCGGATCGAGGAATACTCGCCGGAGACGAATCCTCCCCAACAGCTGATGAAGAAACACTCGAACGACGTGCAGCGGTGCTTCAAAAACAAACATTTAAACGTGTGCCGAAAGGCATTCTGAAACCGAAGAAGGCGCCAAGCTCCAGCACATCCTATGTACGCGATCCCGAGGTGAGGGCCTGGGTTCGCAATGAAGCAGCAGGTCATTGCGAAGGCTGTAGTCAGCCCGCTCCATTCCAGAAGCGTGGTTTGCCTTTTCTAGAAGTGCATCATGTTAAGCCTCTCGCTGAAAAAGGATCGGATCGCACCACCAATGCCGTAGCGTTGTGCCCGAACTGCCATCAGCGTTGCCACCACTCGAATGATAGGGCTGAGTACGCAGAATCGCTGTATTCGAGAATCGAGCGACTGGTTCGCGAATAAACGCTTGAACGGCTCTCCCAGTCCCTCCTTGACCTGACTACCACAACGTTTGCATGCTCTCTTCAGATGCAAAGTGTCGGGAGGGCGATCTGAATGTGTGCTGACAGGGTCACACCAGAGCAACGCTCTAAAATCATGGCGCAGGTAAAAGGCAAAAACACAAAGCCTGAGATGATCGTTCGATCCTTGTGCCATGCAATGGGCCTACGGTTTCGATTGCATCGGCGTGACTTGCCTGGAACACCCGACTTGGTCTTCCCCAAACATCGATTGTGCCTGTTTGTTCACGGCTGTTTTTGGCATCGACATGGCTGCAAATATGCCTCTACCCCAAAAACCCGCCCCGAATACTGGACACAGAAACTCGACACCAACGCCATGCGGGACGAGCGATGCATTAACAAGCTAAAACTGATGGATTGGCGGGTTGATGTGATTTGGGAATGCGAACTTAAAGATCTGGATCGCATCAAAGAGCGCATCCAACTGCTCACCAGTACTAATTGTCGTTCGGCTAAGTCTGGCGAGCTTGCATCAGTGGCCAATCGGACAATCTCTGCGCTGCCGTCCTAAGAAACAAAGACATTTCCTAACGTCATTCAAGAACCATCCTACTGCCACACACTGTCCCGTTCGCTAACGTCGCGCAGCCCTTCTACAGGGTTGCCGATGGACGAACGCACAAGGACAGTCAGTGGCTGGCTACAAAAACATTCCCAAGGTTAAAAACCCACCTTCCGGTGACGGCCATCACGTCACCTATCGCTTTATGACGCCGAGCGAACTGGCTGAGCGCGAAGCTCGCCAAAATGCCTACGAGGCCATGCTCGCCAGGCAAGACGAATACATGCGCAAGCGCCAGGTTGCCGAGGTTGAACAGAAACCGGTTCAAGTCGGATGCGTCTTCGCCAAATCCTGCAAGCTGCCGGATGCGGTCATCAATTACTCCAATCCCTCGGGAATGGTGCCGACCGATAGCCTGAAGGACTACGGCGAGATCGCCTGGCTCGGGGCTCGCGAGGTCGACGACGGCGGTTTGCTGAACCTGCAAACGATCAGTGGGAGCACCGTTGCGCTTGGCATCGGCCAACTGGCGCTACGCGTTCCCTCTCTTGTCGTCCCGGCAATAGGTGCCGCCGGGCCCGCTGTCTCTGCTGCTTTTGGCGGTCTGGTCGCGATTTTCTGGACACCCAGCCTCGGCGACAGCGCCCTCTACACCGAAGACCAACTCCGCGCCCTCAAACAGGCCCGCACCCGCGTTCGCCTCAGCGTTGAACAACAAGCCGACGGCAGCCTCAAGGGTTACGGCTTCTACACCGGCAAGAATCGCGATTGGGAAATGGTCGATGTCGTGCAGATCGCTTTGCGAGACAGCCAATACGTCGCCGACCTCGGCGACGGCATCGAACTGATCTGGACTCCAGCCGAAGATGGCTCCGACATCCGAGGCATCCCCGCGCTGGAAGCGGCGCCACAAGCCCCACATATCTGGGTTTATCCGCCGACGAAACAGGCGGACGGCATCATCGTCAACCCGATTTATCCGCCTGAGTACAAGGATTTCATTCTTGTGTTTCCGGTGGGGTCGGGGGTTAGGCCGGTTTATATTGTGGTGAGTGTTTCTCATAAATACCACTCAAAACCGAGCGTACTACCCGCATTCCCAAGTGCAAAATGGGCACCACCCAAAACACGTATGAAGGGTGGCGGTTTACGCCCTCGCTGAAAGGATGGCTCCGGTACGATATATGAATGGGACTTCCAGCATGGAGCATTGGAGAAATACAACAAGCGAGGTAAACACTTGGGTGAGTTTGACCATAACTCAGGGGCTCAGACCAAACCAGCAGATCCGACACGGAGAATAGAACCTTGAAGCACACAGTAATGGGCGTACGCGATGGGGATGATTTCGCGTCATATGAAAAAATACTCCCAATTCTCAGTGGTGAGCTAGCTGCATTAATGGACTGGAAAACTGAAGAGGATTACGTGTACGACTACAAGCTGACAAAAAAACAAATCAACGAAATCGAGAGAATTTGCGCAATATCTCTCCCTCACAACCTGACTCTGTTTTTGACCTGTAGTGATAATTGAAACTCAACTTTAAATTACAAGGCGAACTCTCCAAGCCGCGCCCTCAAACAGGCCCGCACTCGCGTGCGCCTGCATATCGAACAGCAGGCCGATGGCAGCCTAAAGGGTTACGGTTTCTACACCGGCAAGAACCGCGATTGGGAAATGGTCGATGTCGTGCAGATCGGTTTGCGCGACAGCCAATACGTCGCAGACCTGGGAGAAGGCATCGAACTGATTTGGACCCCGGCTGAAGACGGCTCCGACATTCTCGGCATACCCAAACTGGAATCCGCCCCGCAAGCGCCGCACATCTGGGTTTACCCGCCGACGAAACAGGCTGACAGCATCATCGTGAATCCGGTTTATCCGCCTGAGTACAAGGATTTCATTCTTGTGTTTCCGGTGGGGTCGGGGGTGAGGTCGGTTTATATCGTTGTCAGTCAAATGGGGGATCATTCGTATTATGACCACCCGAAAACACTACCCGCTTTCCCCGATGCAGTCCGAGCAAAGTCAAAGTCATCTGTTCAAGGAGGAGGAAGAAAACGCGCCCGCTGGGTTGACCATAAGGGACGAATTTATGAATGGGACTGTAAAAGCAATGCCGTGGAAAAATACGACAAACTGGGGATTCACCTTGGTGAATACAACCACATTACCGGCGAGCAAACAAAACCAGCGAAACCGGGTAGGAAAACCTCAAGAAATTAAGGAATAAAGCATGCGCTACCTATTAATCACCGGGTTTTATCCGGACGATAAGAAGGACGATTCTTTACAATTTGAGCTCGACATTGATGGCAGTGAACTCAATGAAAAAGTCGCTCAACTCATTGAATCAAAGCCACTCGCTGAAATGGAACCAGGAGAGTTACTTTTGAACGAGTCTCAAGTGATGGCACTGTCCGAAATTTTAGGCGTCAGATTTCCTGAGGGCTTGGAGTACTTCATAGGAACTTGTGCCAAGCAATGAAACGGGGTGAGCTATGGGATTGAAAATAAGCCTTGAATGGTACGACAAGGAAACCGAGTTAGGCGAAGGAGAGGAGCTGTCGCAAGATTTTGGCGATGACGCATCTGTGATCGAGGCGCTTGGTATGCCAATCGAAAACAATATAAACAACGGTGGATTTGACGTTGGTCCGCACTGGGTCAATACGCTTCAACCCCATTTCCTCCATGTCATTCGCTTGTCTAACTATGACTACCAAGTGGCGTTTATCTATCGGGACAAATGGTAATTCAGGATGATTGCCGGGCCGCACATCCGATGGTTTTTTGGGGCTGCTGCGCAGCCCAGCGGGAGCAAGCTCCCTCGCCACAGTGTTGGTACTCGACATGGATACTGTGTCGTTTGATGGGAATCGCGAGCAGGCTCGCTCCTACAGGTTTGGTGGGTTACCGGAAATTTGCGGTGTGTTGAAGACAGTGAGTGCAACTCGACTCGCCTCCCGCTATTAATACCCTTCCCCTCACGGACCCGAGCCCGTCATGAAATTCGATTTCGCCTACTGCCTCAGCCTCGACGACAAGTTGTCGATCTATGACGTGCGCGATCTCAATTTCGACGAAACCATGGCGTTCGATTCCGCGAAAGAGCATTTCCAGTGCCCCAACGATGCCTGTCGTTTGGCGTTCGACGCAGTGAATGAGTTGGGCACGTTCAACGCCAAGAATGTGAATTACGTACGCACGCCGCACTTCAAGAACCTGCCGAGTACGCGGCATGTCGAGGGTTGTCCTTATGTCAGCCTGAAGACGCCGGCATCAGGTGTGGAGGCAGAAGGTGCGGAAACGGATGACAGCCGTGAGGAGCATTTCCCGTCAGAGCTGTTCCTGATTCGGCGTGAGTATGTGCGTAAGCCGTCCAGCCCGGCGGTGGGCGCAGACGTTCAGCGGGATGAGCCATTAATGCCTTCGGTGATCAGCAGTGTCGAGCAGCCAAGTCGCGATTCGGCACCCGACAAAACCAGCATCTTCGCCCATCCCGTGGAGTGCTTCGTGTCGAATTTCGACGACAAGGATTTGCTCAAGCGTATGCCGTTGAAGATCGGCGAGCACACTGCGCCTTATGGATCCTTCTTCAAAAAAATCGAGTACCTGCAGGACAACAAGGGGCTGATTTACTGGGGCAAGATCAAAGAGATCAAGGATTACACCCAGAGCTTTCGCATCGATTTCGAGAAGAAGGTCTGGTTCGAAAAGAAGCCGTATTCGGTCAATGTTTACCTGAGCAAGAAGCTGATCGACACCTACCGCAAGCGCAAGGCGTTCCTGGAGGAGATCAAGCATGCCATCGACAGTGGACGTGAGTTGTATTGCTTCTTTTATGGCGTGACGCCGGAGTTCAAGCAGGTGCCGAGCAAGAAAAATCCCGAGCACACGTTCGGGGTGTTCAGCGCCAACATCGAGAATCTGGATCACTTTATCGTGCGGGAGGCGCCGGGCTTGGTGGATAAATAAGCTCGATGCCGTTCGTCTGGCCAAAAACACAAATCAAAAATTGCATTTGATCCCGGCTCAAAACAACTGTACAAAAACACAGTATATTTTGAATCAACACTCTCGAGCCGGAGAACACCATGGCCTCTCAAGCGATGAAAATCACCCTGGAACGTATCGCCCTTTTCCAATTCACCCCGGCCCACTGCGCCCAGGCCCGAGCGATGCTGGGGTGGAGTGTGGAAGAGTTGTCGCGTGAGGCTTCGGTTTCTGTTGACGCCATTGAGCGGTTCGAAGCGCAGCAGGATGTGCTGGATGTCACTCGGTTGGCGTTGGCGTATCGGTTTGAATCGGAAGGGTTGGTGTTTTTCCCGGGGTTTGCGCCGGGTAGAGGGATGAACTTGAGAGGGTCTACGCCGAATCCGGTTGGGCGGGCGGATTTTGCGATGGTTGAGTGAGAGCTTTGCTCGGGCCGCTTAACAGTAAGCAGCCCGTTTAAAGTGCGTCACGCGCTCTGCACAGTCACTCGCTCACTCTCCCCTTCCACCGCCAACCACCACGCTTCCCCACGCTGTGGATGCATCAGGTTGAACGCTTCACCCATCTGCGGCGTGGTAATCGAAACGCTGCGTTCCCAGGCCAACGCCAGGATGCGGTCGAAGGGTTCGTACCAGGCGTGGGTCGACAGGTCGAAGGTGCCGTTGTGAATGGGTAGTAGCCAGCGGCCCTTGAGGTCGATGTGGGCTTGCAGGGTTTCTTCGGGTTGCATGTGCACGTGCGGCCAGTCGACGTTGTATGCGCCGGTTTCCATCAGGGTCAGGTCGAACGGGCCGTACTGTTCGCCGATACGTTTGAAGCCGTCGAAGTAGCCGCTGTCACCGCTGAAGAAGATGCGGGTGGCGTCGTCGATCATCACCCACGATGCCCACAAAGTGCTGTTGCCGTCGAACAGGCCGCGGCCGGAGAAGTGTTGCGACGGGGTGGCGATGAACTGGATGCCATCGACTTCAGTGCCTTGCCACCAGTCCAGTTGACGGACTTTGCTGGCGTCGATGCCCCACTTGATCAAGGTGTCGCCGACACCCAGCGGAGTCAGGAAAACATTGGTCTTGTCGGCCAGTTTGAGCACGGCCTCGTAATCGAGGTGGTCGTAGTGGTTGTGGGAAAGGATGACCGCTTCAATCGGTGGCAACTCGTCGATGCTGATCGGCGGTTGGTGGAATCGCTTCGGGCCGGCCCATTGCACGGGTGAGGCGCGTTCGGCGAAGACCGGGTCGGTGATCCAGAATTTGTCCCGCAGTTTGAGCAACAGCGTGGAATGGCCAAGACGATAAACGCTGTGGTTCGGCGCGGCCATCAACGCCGCTTGGGTCAGCGACTGTACCGGGACGGGTGCTGTCGGGCGGGTGTCGCGCGGTTTGTGGAACATCGCGTTCCACAAGATGCGCAGGGTTTTGCCAACGCTTAAACGCTGTATCGGCGTGTGGTTTTGGAACTGCCCTTGTGACTGCAGCGAGGCTTCAGGCGTGGACGCGCTACTCGCAGGGGAAACTGAATTGGCCATATCTGAATGACTCCAGAAAAACCGCACGTTGACGATTTTCCGCTTGGGACGATAAATGGCCAAGGCACGCACGCATCAGCCGAACACTCTATTTTTGACTGGACAGGATTAACAAAACATTACACTGCACAGTGTAGTTTCAAGGTTGCATCAAAGCCGATCACAAGTAAACTGCTGAGTGTAATTTCCTTTTTTTCCTGCCAAAGCGTATTTATGACAGCTCCACAGCGCCTCACCGACCGTAAACGCGAAGCCATCATTCAGGCGGCGATTGCCGAGTTCCGTGCCAACGGTTTCGAGATCACCAGCATGGACAAGATCGCCGCCACCGCTGGTGTGTCGAAACGCACGGTGTACAACCACTTTCCTAGCAAGGAAGAGCTATTCGCCGAGATCCTCAATCAGTTGTGGGACCGGGTTACGGCAAAACAGGAGACGCCCTACAGCCCTGACCTGCCGCTGCGTGAACAGATGAAGCGAATTCTGTCAGCCAAGCTGGACATGATGGGCGATGACAATTTTCTCGATCTGGCGCGGGTGGCCATCGCCGCCGCCATCCATTCTCCCGAACGTGCGCAGAGCATGGTTGCCCGTATGGGCGAGCGTGAAGAAGGCCTGACCGTGTGGATTCGCGCCGCCCAGGCCGATGGTCGTTTGAAAGCGGTTGCTCCTGAATTTGCCGCACAACAGATTCAGGGTTTGCTCAAATCCTTCGCCTTTTGGCCGCAGATTTCCATGGGCCAGCCAGGCTTGACGGCCGAAATGCAGGACACCGTGGTGGAGTCGGCGCTGGATATGTTTTTGGCCAGTTATCAGTTGCAATAAATGACAAGGTCGACGGCGGCGACCAACGACTGATAACGCTGACTTCAACGATGCAATGTGTTTCAGAATGAAACTTGCGCTGAGGCTATAGTGATCCTCAGTCCAGCGCCTTGCAGAGAGCATCATGACTACCACGAGCAACGAAACCGCCGCCCCTGTCGATCACTTGCGCTTCCATCGCCATCACGCCCATCTGGCGCCGACATTTGGCAATGACAAGTTTGCTCTGCGCGCCGAAGCGTTTGCGCGATTCTTCGGTACACCTACCTTTCTCGGCGCACAAACGCTGATCGTGGTCGCCTGGGTATGCCTCAACCTGACCGGTTTCGCCCACTTCGATGCGTACCCGTTCATCCTGCTCAACCTGGCTTTCAGCCTGCAATCGGCGTATGCCGCGCCGTTGATTTTGTTGGCCCAGACCCGACAAGCCGCTCGGGACAAAGCCCAGTCCGACGCCGATGCACAGCATCGCGAAGCGTTGGCCGTAGCCAACAGCGAACGTCAGGCGCAAGCGGCGCAAAACTCCGCGCAACTGCTGGCCTTGCTCGAGCAAAACACCCACCTCACGGAAATGACCAAGGCCCTCACCGAACGCATCGAAAACCTGACCACGGAAATGCATCAGCACTTCTTGCGCAAGGATGAGCCAAAGGCCTGAACGGTTTCACGGTAGTTTCAGCGATGACAAGAATTCAACAAGCGTAGAGATCACTCATGGAAAATCGCGTTATTCGCATCGCCCTGATCGGTGATTACGACCCGCAGGTCACCGCCCACCAAGCGATCCCCGTTGCCCTACGCCTGGCTGCCGAACATTGCGACCTCGATGTAAAGGGGCAATGGCTTGCCACCGATAGCATCGAAACTGAAACGTCTCTGAATGAGTTCGACGGTTTCTGGTGCGTGCCCGCCAGCCCTTATCGCAGCATGGACGGCGCGTTGCGGGCGATTCGTTTTGCCCGCGAACAACAGCGACCTTTCCTCGGCACCTGCGGCGGTTTTCAACACGCGGTGCTGGAATATGCGCGCAACGTACTCGGTTGGTCGGACGCCGAACATGGTGAGACCTCACCGGATGCAACCCGGGCACTGCTCACACCGCTGACGTGTTCACTGGTGGAGGCGGTCGACAGCATTCATTTGCTTGAGGGTTCGTTGATCGCCCAGGCGTATGAAACGTCTGAGATTCGTGAAGGCTATCGCTGTCGCTACGGTGTGAATCCCGAGTTTGAACAAGCGTTGCTGAAGCACGCACTTCACGCCGTCGGTCATGATGCTGAGCAAGGCTTGCGTGCGGTTGAACTCAGCGGTCATCCGTTCTTCGTGGCCACGTTGTTCCAACCGGAACGCGCGGCGCTCAAGGGCACCCTGCCGCCGCTGGTGCGGGCGCTGATCGAGGCTTGCGTGGAGCAGCGGATTTATCGGTTTAGTTGGTAGTTGATGTTGTGGTCTTCAGGCCGTCATCGCGAGCAAGCTCGCTCCCACAGGGGACCGATGATGAACACAAATACTGTGTATGACGCAGGTCAACTGTGGGAGCGAGCTTGCTCGCGATGAGGTCGAACTTGTCAACACAAAACCATCACCCCCGCACCAAACTCCGCACCGCCGAAATCTCCGGCACCTCTCGCCGATCCATGTACACCCGTAGCGGTTCGGTGATGTTGATCCGGTCATCGATGTTCTGATCCACCAGCAACTGAATCAACTCACGCTTGAGCGTCATGGATCCCGAGGGGCCAGGCGCCCAGACAAATTCGCTGGTGGGGATGATGCCGTCGTCGGCCACGTCCATGCCGAAGGCGTCTTCGCTGAAGCGCACGATGTAGTGGCCGGTCTTGCGGTTGAGGCCGACAAAGCCTTTGAGTTGATCGGCAGCCTGGCAGATGAGCTCGGAAGTGATGCGCATGGTAAACCTCACAGTGGTGATCGTTGGTTTGCACGCAGGCTAGCGATTGGCGTTCCCTCTTCCGGGGATTACCGAGGGCAAGCGTACTGCAAACAAGTGCACAAAAGCGCTGACGAAAATCAGCTTTACGCACGTTTATGTCGGTCTCGCGATAGCGCTGGCAACGCTCAGTTGTTAAAAGGGACGTCTGTGAAAATCATCGCGAAAGGATTTCGAACATGCCTGCAACCTTCACCAAAAGCACCCTGCTGCTGAGTCTGCTGCTCGGCCTCGGCCAGGCAAACGCCGCCAGCGAGCCCAGCCCCACGGCATTGTCCACGCGCCAGGGCATTCCGCACCCGGCAGTGATCGCCCACCGTGGCGCGTCTTTCGATGCGCCGGAATCGACAACCGCCGCGTACAAACTGGCCCGCGACCTGGGTGCCGATTACCTGGAGCTGGACCTGCAACGCAGCAAGGATGGCGTGCTGTTCGCCCTGCACGACAACAACCTGCAACGCACCACCGACGTCGCCAGCAAATTCCCCGAGCGCAAGGACAGCCCGGCCAACGCGTTCACCATGGCCGAGCTGAAAACCCTGGATGCCGGCAGTTGGTTCAACACCGCGTACCCGGATCGCGCGCGCCCCTCCTACGCGGGCCTCAAAATTCTGACCCTCGATGAAATCATCGATATCGCCCAAGGCAATCCGCTGCACAAGCCCGGCCTGTACATCGAAACCAAGGAGCCGAAGCAGTTTCCCGGCATCGAACGCGATCTCAAGGACAAACTTCAGGACCGTGGCTGGCTGAGCCCCGCAGGTTCGAAACTGGCGAAAAGCGAGCTGGCAGTCGGTCAGGGCAAAGGCAAGGTGATCCTGCAAACCTTCGACAAAAGCAGCCTCGAACTGCTGGAAAAGGAAATGCCACAGGTGCCGAAGATCCTTCTGCTATGGGTGGGCGAAGGCAACATCGAGCCGAAATCCAAAGTGACGTTTGCCGAATCCGGCGAGAAGGATAAAGCCGCTTACTACGCCAAGCAGCAGCCGAAAGACAAAGCTGAATTCCAGCGTTGGGTCGACTACGCCAAGGCTCAGGGCGCGATCGGCACCGGCCCTTCCGCTGCGCTGACCAAGGGCGGCGATCAGAGTTACTCGGACCTGGTGCAACCGTGGATGAACCAGTACACCCACGATCAGGGTTTGCTGGTGCACGTCTATACCATCGACGATGCGGTGGATTATCAGAAGGTCATGGATGCGGGCGTCGACGGCGTCTTCACTAACCGCGCCAGCGAACTGCTGAAGTTCTATAAACGTCCGGCGGCGGCGAGTGTTGATCAGGTGTTGAAGAATAATGGGTATTGATTGGGGACCGAGGCGCGTCCATCGCGGGCAAGCCTTGCTCCTACAAAATTGCGTCGCTCCTGTAGGAGCCGAGCTTGCTCGCGATGACGCCGGATCAGGCAAAGGGAATTTTAAGGGTGGATTAAGTTACAGAAGCTAACCTGATCTCACTTAAACAGCTCACACAAGGAATGAACTCATGAAGACTCTGACTGCCCTGTTCACCGCTGCTGCCCTGACCCTCACCGCTGGTTTGGCCCAGGCTGATGTTCCTGTCGACCAGATCCCGCAATTGGTCAAGGATGGCAAGATCAAGCCGCTGGAAGAGCTGAACCAAATCGTGATGAAGCTGCATCCGGGCGCCACGATTACCGACAGCGACCTGGACAACCACTTCAACGGTTACGAGTACGAAGTCGAGTTGCGAGACGCACAGAATGTTGAATGGGACGTGGACTTGAACGCCGCCACCGGCGAAGTCCTGAAGAACAAAAAAGACGACTAAGCACACAGCAAAAAGCCGCACGATTGACCAATCGTGCGGCTTTTTTGCGTCTGGTTGATTCATCAGGCCGAGGTGCTGACCTGCGCCCTCTGGCGAGCGATTGATTGCGCCACATAAGCGTCACAAAAACGTAATCCTACCTTGCGATCATGCGGCTCACGTGAACCTGTAAAACCCGCGACAGGCGCCTCTCTTTGCGAGCTCTCATGAATCACAGCATCGATCAAAGCCATCGCGATCCGGATCTGTTCGGCCTGCTTTACGGTTTCAGTTTTCGCCCCGGCGAGCGCGGTCAGGAAATCGATTCGGCCAGGGCTTTGCGCTGCTTGCAGCAACCGGAAGATGACGAGCAGTTTCTCTGGCTGCACCTGAACCTCGCCCACGCTGCGTGCGAGCGCTGGATGAAAAGTCATCTGGAATTGCCCGACGAATTTTTTGAAGCCCTGCACGAAGGCTCGCGGTCGACGCGCATCGAGCATGTCGATTCGGCGTTGCTGGCGGTGGTCAACGATGTGGTGTTCAACCTCAGCAGCATGGTTTCGTCGGATGTCTCGACGCTGTGGGTGTGCGCGCGCAGTCGGTTGATCATCAGCGCGCGCCTGCAACCGCTGCACTCGGTGGACAAGTTGCGTTCGTCGGTGAAGGCCGGCGAATGCTTTCGTTCGCCGCTGGAATTGCTGGTGCATTTGCTGCGCGATCAGGGCGAAGTGCTGACGCAGATTGTGCGCAAGACCAGCCTCAGCGTGGATCAGATCGAAGATGAATTGCTCTCTTCGCGCCTGTCGACCAACCGCGCCGAGTTGGGCGCCAATCGTCGAGTTCTGGTGCGCCTGCAACGCTTGCTCGCGCTGGAGCCGGGTTCGTTGCTACGACTGCTCAATCGCCCGCCGCCGTGGTTGCAAAAGGAAGACGTCAAGGAGCTGCGCAAATCCACCGAGGAGTTCGCGCTGATCATCAATGACCTGACCGCGCTCGGTGAACGGATCAAGCTGTTGCAGGAAGAAATCGCCGCCAACCTCAACGAACAGAGCAACCGCACGTTGTTCACCCTGACCGTGGTGACGGTGCTGGCATTGCCGATCAACATCATTGCCGGTTTCTTCGGCATGAACGTGGGCGGCGTGCCGCTTTCCCAGGACCCGGAAGGGTTCTGGATTCTGGTGGCGCTGGTCGCGACGTTTACGGTGATTGCCGGGCGCTGGGCGTTTCGTAAGCGGCAGGATTATTAAGATCAAAAGATCGCAGCCTTCGGCAGCTCCTACATTTGAAATGCGAGTTCCTGCAGGAGCACCGAAGGCTGCGATCTTTTGATGTTGCATTTACGGATCAATGGCTCAACAAAAACCCAAACCCCTGACCTAGGGCAGTCTCTCTGTAACATTTAGCAATGATCATGAACGACACTCCTTCCCTCCTCAGGAATGTCTGGTATGGCTACCCCCACTTTCACCGCTGCTCCGGCGCCCGCCGGTAGTAGCGCCAAGCCGCAATTCGATAAAAAACCCGGCCTGATTACCGTCGTGGTGTTCGTTGCCGTGCTGGCCATCGGGTTGCTGTTTACCGCGTACAGCCTGATGCACGACATGAACGAACTCGGCACGGTAGTGACGACGTGGACGCCGTTTCTGCTGCTGGGTGTGGCGCTGTTGATCGCCCTGGGCTTTGAGTTCGTCAACGGTTTCCACGACACCGCCAACGCCGTGGCCACGGTGATTTACACCCACTCGCTGCCGCCGAATTTCGCGGTGGTCTGGTCCGGGTTCTTCAACTTCCTTGGCGTGCTGCTGTCCAGCGGCGCGGTGGCGTTCGGCATCATCGCGCTGCTGCCGGTGGAGCTGATCCTGCAAGTCGGTTCATCCGCCGGTTTCGCGATGATCTTCGCCCTGCTGATCGCCGCGATCCTGTGGAACCTTGGCACTTGGTGGCTGGGGCTGCCGGCATCTTCGTCGCACACATTGATCGGTTCGATCATCGGTGTTGGCGTAGCCAACGCATTGATGCACGGGCGCGACGGCACCAGCGGTGTGGACTGGGCGCAGGCCACCAAGATTGGTTACGCACTGCTGCTTTCGCCGCTGGTGGGTTTCGGCTGTGCCGCGCTGTTGCTGCTTGCCCTGCGCGCGTTCGTGAAGAACCGTGCGCTGTACAAGGAACCGAAAGGCAACACTCCGCCGCCGTGGTGGATTCGCGGTCTGTTGATCCTTACCTGCACCGGCGTGTCGTTTGCCCACGGTTCCAACGACGGGCAAAAAGGCATGGGCCTGATCATGTTGATCCTGGTCGGCACGTTGCCGATGGCGTATGCGCTGAACCGCACCATGCCAGCGGATCAGGCGTTGCAGTTCGCCGCCGTGGCCGAAGTCACCCAGCAAGCGCTGGTCAAAGCCGCACCGCAACCGGCCCCGGCCGATCCACGTCCGATCCTGTCCGAGTACGTACGCAGCAAGGAAGCGACGCCGCAATTGGTGCCGGCACTGGCCGCGCTGACCGGCAGTATCGGTGCCGAGGTAAAAGGTTATGGATCGCTGTCGAAAGTCCCGGCCGAAGCTGTGGGCAACGTGCGTAACGACATGTACCTGACCAGCGAAACCATTCGCCTGATGGACAAGAACAAAGTCGGCAATTTCGACGCCGACACCAGCAGCAAGCTGCAACTGTTCAAGCAGCAGATCGACAACTCCACGCGATTCATTCCGCTGTGGGTGAAGATCGCGGTGGCGATTGCGTTGGGGCTGGGCACCATGGTCGGCTGGAAGCGCATCGTGGTGACGGTCGGCGAGAAGATCGGCAAGACTCATCTGACTTACGCCCAAGGCGCCTCGGCGGAAACCGTGGCCATGCTGACGATTGGTGCTGCGGATATGTTCGGGTTGCCGGTGTCGACCACGCATGTGCTGTCATCTGGCGTGGCCGGGACCATGGTCGCCAATGGCGGCGGCTTGCAGATGAAGACTATCCGCAATCTGCTGATGGCCTGGGTGCTGACCTTGCCGGCGGCGATTTTGTTGTCGGGGAGTTTGTATTGGTTGTTTACCCAACTCTTCTGACGCTACACGGACTCTGTAGGAGCAAGGCTTGCCCGCGATTGAGGCGGCGCGGTTTAACAGAAGCACCGCGTCATCGTTCATCGCGGGCAAGCCTTGCTCCTACAGGTTGTTAGCCGATCGAATGACTTCCCCCAACCAATCCATGAACGCCCTCACCCGCAACGGCAAATGCCGTTGCCGGGCATAAAGCAGCGACACTTCCATGGACGGCGCGTTGAACTGCGGCAACACCTCCAGCAGTTCGCCGCTGATCAAATGTCTGTGCATACCCATCCGCGGCGCCTGGATCAGGCCGAAACCACCCAGGCACGCCGACTCATAGGCGTCGGTGCTGTTGACCGTGATGCTGCCGGCCATCGGCAGCCGCTGCACCTTGCCGTCGACCTCATACACAAACCCTTCCGAGCGCGCGCCCAATACGCCGACGTAATGCACCAACCGATGCTGCGCCAGATCCGCCAACTGCTGCGGCACGCCATATCGCTGCACATAGCCGGCGCTGACACAGTTGACCATGGCGAAATCGCACAGATACCGCGCGACCACCGATTGATCCGGCTGCGCACCCACCCGCACCACGCAATCAAAGCCTTCACTGAGCAAGTCCACGCGGCGATCAGTGCTGCTGATTTCCAGCTCCAACAGCGGATGACGCAGCATGAATTCCGGCAGGCGCGGCATCACCACGCGGCGGGCCAGGATGTTCGGCATGTCGACGCGAATTCGCCCCACCAACATGGCTTCGTCCTGACGAAACAGGCCTTCGATTTCGTCCATGTGCGACAGCAAATCCTTGCTGCGTTCGTACACCACCAGGCCGTCCTGAGTCGCTTGAACCTTGCGCGTGGTGCGCTGCAACAGACGCGTGCCGAGCAACGCCTCCAGCGCCTGCACATGCTCGGACACCGTGGATCGTGGCAGACCCAGGCTCTCCCCCGCCAAGGTAAAGCTCGACATCTCGCTGACGCGGACGAAGGTGCGCAGCAATTCCAGTTTGTTCATGGGTCTGACCTTTATTGTTCGGATTCACCGACCAGTGATTCCGATTTCTGCATGTTTATCACCCTGTAGCGGATAAATAAACTTCCTCCCATCCACTGCCCACTGCACTTGAGGAAGCCCCATGAACCGTAAAATCGCACTGATCACCGGCGCCAGCCGCGGCCTCGGCAAGAACACTGCGCTGCACTTGGCCGCCCAAGGCGTCGACATCATCGGCACCTACAACAGCCGCGCCGATGAAGCGCAGGCACTGGTCGCCGAAATTGAAAGCCTCGGCGGTCGCGCCACCCTGCTGCAACTCGATGTTGGGCAGAGTGAGCAGTTCGCCGCGTTTGCCATCAAGGTCGACCAAGTGCTGCGCACAAATTTCGACCAAGAGCGCTTCGATTTTCTGGTGAACAACGCGGGGATCGGCCTGCACGCGAACTTCGTCGATACCACGGTCGAGCAGTTCGACTTGATGGTGAACATCCACTTCAAAGGTCCGTTTTTCCTCACCCAAACACTGCTGCCACTGCTCAATGACGGCGGACGCATCATCAACATTTCCAGTGGTCTGGCTCGGTTCAGCCTGCCGGGCTACGGCACCTACGCCGCGATGAAAGGCGCAATGGAAGTGCTGACGCGCTATCAGGCCAGGGAACTGGGCGCGCGGCAGATTTCGGTCAACACCCTGGCACCGGGTGCGATCGAGACCGACTTCAGTGGCGGCGCGGTGCGTGACAACGCTGAGGTGAACAAGATGGTGGCGGGCAATACCGCGCTGGGCCGCGCCGGTGTGCCGGATGACATCGGCGCCGCGATTGCGCTGCTGCTGGCGCCGGGCAGCCAGTGGATCAACGGGCAGCGGATCGAGGCGTCGGGTGGGATGTTTTTGTAGGACCTAAAGATCAAAAGATCGCAGCCTGCGGCAGCTCCTACAAAAAACGGGTACACCCGGTCCAATGTAGGAGCTGCCGCAGGCTGCGATCCTTTGTTGTTTTACTGCGCACAGGTCTGGCGCATCAGCACTCGCTCGCGCACCACGTCATACACCCAGTGATAAATGTAGGTGTACGGCAGGAAAAACAGCAGCACACCGATATCCAGCAGGAATGCCTGCCACAGGCTGACGTTCAGCCACCAGGCAATCAACGGCACGCCGAGGGCGACCAGTCCACCTTCGAACAACAGCGCGTGCACCACGCGGACCCAGGCGTTGTGTGCAATGGCCAAGCGTTTGAGCACCCGGTCGAACAACCCGTTGAAGACTACGTTCCAGGCCAGCGCCAGTACGGCAATGACCATGGTGACGACGCCCATTTCCAGCATCGGTTTGTCCATGATCCAGGCCAGCAACGGCGTACAGATCAGAATGGCCAGCAATTCGAAACCAATGGCCTGGAAAATACGTTCAGTGATGGATTTGTTGGCGCTCATGGCCTGACTCCCTGAGTGACTGTGGTTGCCATGATCTGTCATCACGTCGATACTTCATAACCAATAACCATCGATCAAGGCGATAGTTCATGGCCTCTCAAGAAGTGCTGCTGGCGTTTGTCGAAGCCGCCACCCAAGGCTCGTTTTCCGCTGCGGCGCGCAAGTTGGGCCGCAGCCAGTCGACCATCAGCGCGGCAGTGGCCAGTCTGGAAATCGACCTGAACCTGACGCTGTTCGACCGCAGCAGCCGCAAACCCGGCCTGACCCCAGCCGGGCATGTGGTATTGCAAAGAGCCGAAGAAATTCTGGCGGCCACCAGCCGTCTGGAAATGACCGCCAGCCAACTCTCGCAAGGGGTGGAGGCGAAGCTCACCGTGGCACTTTCGGACACCTATCAATCCGACCGTTTCGAAGCGTCACTCAGTGCGTTCGAACAGCGTTACCCGGACCTGGAACTCGAATGCCTGATCGCCGAATGCGACGATCTGGTGGCTTTGGTGCAAAGCGGTCGGGCGCAGATCGCCTTTGCTGAAATGCAGGACAGCAATCCGCCGGACCTGGTCAATTCGACGGTGGACGAACGCACGGAAATCGCGCTGTTCGTGTCGCCCGAACATCCCTTGGCCACGTTGAAACACATCGATCAGGACGTGCTGCAACAACACCGTGAATTGCGCCTGGCAACCATCGTCAATCCGTATGAGAGCCGGGCGAAGGGTCGCGTCTGGTCGGCGCCGAGTTATTTGATGCTGCTGGAAATGGCCCAGGGTGGTTTTGGCTGGGCGCCGTTGCCGCGCTGGCTGGTGGCGCGTTTTGGTCCGGGCACCTTGCAGGAGCTGCAAGTGCGCGGCTGGCCGAAAACGGTGTCGGTGGATGCGCTGTGGTCGAGGCGGAATCCGCCGGGGCCGGCGGGGAGTTGGTTGTTGGGGAAGATGCTGGAATAGTGGTGAAGCTACTGGCCTCATCGCGGGCAAGCCCGCTCCCACAGTGGTCGGTGGTGCACCCAATGTTTGTGACCTACACAATTCCCTGTGGGAGCGGGCTTGCCCGCGATGAGGCCAGTAAAGTTCACATCACTCCAACTCTTTTAGTCGCCCCTCAATAAACCGCCGCTCCGGCTCTTGCTGCGTCAACTCCAGCGCCCGCTCATACGCCGCCCGCGCCTGCTCCACCCGCCCCAACTGCCGACAAAACTCCGCCCGCGCCGAATGCGCCAAGTGGTAATCCAACAGATCACCGCGCTGCAAAATTGCCTCGACCAAGATCAACCCCGCCAACGGTCCGTCCCGTTTGGAAATCGCCGCCGCGCGGTTCAACTCGATCACCGGCGAAGGCACTGCCCGCAGCAGCACGTCATACAACCCGACGATCTGTTCCCAATCAGTTTCCTCCACCGACGGCGCTTCAGCATGCACCGCGGCAATCGCCGCTTGCAGGCAATACGGGCCGAAGCGACGGCTGCTCAGCGCCCGCTCCACCAGCATGCAACCTTCGGCAATCATCTCGCGGTCCCACAGCGTTCGGTCCTGCTCATCGAGCAAAATCAACTCACCGTTGGCGGAGGTTCGGGCCACGCGTCGCGACTCGTGCAACAGCATCATTGCCAGCAAGCCCATGACTTCCGGTTCCGGCAACAACTCCATCAATAATCGACCGAGGCGAATTGCTTCGCGGGTCAGATCCTCGCGGGTCACTTGCGCACCGATGGACGCCGAATAACCCTCGTTGAACACCAGGTAAATCACTCGCAAAACGCTGTCGAGGCGTTCGGGCAATTCCGCCAACGACGGCACTTGATAGGGGATTTTTGCGTCGCGGATTTTCGCCTTGGCACGCACGATGCGCTGGGCGATGGTGGCCGGTGCAGAGAGAAAAGCCCGGGCGATTTCTTCCGTGGTCAGGTCGCAGACTTCGCGCAACGTCAGCGGCACTTGAGCGTCCGCCGCCAATGCCGGGTGACAACAGGTGAAGATCAGGCGCAAGCGGTCGTCTTCCACGTCTTCGTCACTCCAGTCGGCTTGCTCCAGCGCCTCCAGTTGCGCGATCAACAGCGGTCGCGAAGCGGCGAAACGGGCGCGTCGGCGCAACACGTCGATGGCTTTAAAACGCCCGGTGGACACCAGCCAGGTACGCGGATTATCCGGCACGCCGTCCTGTTGCCAACGCTCGACCGCGACGAAGAACGCCTCGTGCAAGGCTTCTTCGGCGAGGTCAAAATCGCCGAGCAGGCGGATCAAGGTCGCGAGGATTCGCCGCGAATCCTCGCGATAAACCTGCTCGACCCGCGCCTTGACCGCAGCTGCCACCATCACTCAGGGATTCAACTGGCGCACGGGGCGCACTTCAACGCTGCCCACCCGGGCCGCCGGAATGTTTCCGGCGACTTGAATGGCTTCGTTGAGGTCCTTGGCATCAATCAGGTAAAACCCGGCCAACTGCTCCTTGGTTTCGGCGAACGGGCCGTCGGTGATCGACATTTTGCCGTTGCGCATGCGCACGGTGGTCGCAGTCTGCACCGACTCCAGCGCCTCGGCGGCGACCATGCGGCCACTGTCCTGGATCGACTCCGCATAAGCCATGCACTCAGAGTCGTGAGGGCTCTCCGGCAGCGAATGCAGCAGGTGCTCATCGCTGTAGACCAGGCATAAGTACTTCATCACGCTCTCCTTAACGAACGGTTCAACTATGGCCGCGAATCGGCACTTTGGCGCTGCTTTCGCTAAAAAATCTCAGGGCTTGAGATCGAACAGCGTCGCGCCGGTCTGCATGTCGAACGGTGCCGACCAGTGTTCGTGGACGATCTGCCACAACCCCGCTTCCTGCCGATAGCACTGCGAGACACGCATCCAGCAGGCCTGGGTTTCGCCCTTGTCGTTGGTGCCGCCGCAATGCGCCAGCCAATGCGCGAAAGCGATTTCCTGGGACGGTTCAATGGTGATTTCGTTGAATTCGAAAATGTGCGGGCCGGGGCACATTTGCATGCATTCCTGCCAATGGGCGCGGTAGGCAGGCTTGCCTTTGAATTGCAAAGCCTTGACCGCGTCGAAGGAGACGATGTCATCGGCATACAGCGCCATGACTTTCTCAATGTCCTTGGCCATGACGGCCTGGCGATAGTTCTCGATCAGGTTCTGGATCTGGGTTTGCGAGTTCATGATGGTTCTCCGTGGTTTTTATTGGAAGACACCCTTAGTCGTCTGGCGATCCGGCGAATCGACAGGTGAAATAAAAATAATCCAAACGGCCAGAATCGCTAGAATCGATGGCTCTATTGATGATGGAAAAAGGACACTCCAGTGACAGCCCGACTCGTGCCTTACGAAAGCCTGAATGCGCTGCAACGCCAGCAGGTCGAGGCCATTGAAGTACATCCGGACCAGATCAAGTTCTCTGGCGACATTCACGGTGCCTTGCACAGCTTGTTGTCCAAGCCAGGCCCGGGGGTCAAAGGATTTGCCCTGTTGGTCGAGGACATTCCCGTGGCCTTCCTGCTGCTCAAACGCCCGCCGGCACTGCCTGCATGGGCCGATGAACACAGCGCGACGCTGCATGCACTGCAGGTCGATCAACGGTCTCAGGGTAGAGGTTATGGCAAGGCTTGCCTGCAAGCGCTGCCCGAGGCTGCGCGTTTGGCGTGGCCGGAGATTCGCGGGCTGGAGTTGTCGGTGGATGCGGACAATGAATCGGCGATTGGTCTTTATGCCAAGTATGGGTTTGTCGACAGTGGCGAGGCGTACAGGGGGCGGATCGGGTATGAGCGGCGGATGGGGTTGCGGTTCTGATCCCTGCCACAACGCCCGATCCCTTGTAGGAGCTGCCGCAGGCTGCGATCTTTTGATTTTGCTTTTTAAAAAACAGGATCAAAAGATCGCAGCCTGCGGCAGCTCCTACAGAGAATATCTTTTACAGCTTCAGCACCATCTCATGCCACGCCATCCCGCCATGGTCGGACGCCGATGGCTTGACGTAGGCGAAGCCCAACCCGGCATACAACGGCACATGCCGTTCTTTGCACATTAAATTGATGCTGGCCTTGTCCATGGCGCGCATGCGCTCGATGAACTCGCCCATCAAGCGCTTCGCCAGCCCTTGCCCCTGATAGTCCGGATGCACCACCACCGACATGATCACCACGTGCGGCCCATCCGGGTCGTGGCCGATCAGTTCCTTGAACGCTTCGTCCGACATCTCCACCTGAAACGCCGCACCGGAATTGATGAAGCCGGCTACGACGCCGTCCACGTCGGCGACAATGAAACCCTCGGGCCAGGTGGCGATGCGGGTGGCGATTTTCTCGCGGGTCGCGGCTTCGTCGCCTTCGTAGGCAACGGTTTCGATGGCGTAGCAGCGGTCCAGGTCAGCAGGCGTGACATTGCGGATGACGGTGTTCATGGCAGCTCGGAATCAGCGGGGGAAAGGCTGGGGATCATAAATCAGTGGCTGCGCGACATCGAGAGACGAATCGGCAGATCCGCCTCTCGATGCTTTGATCACGCCTTGATCGGCAGCCAGATTTCCAGTTTGCCGGTGTTGAGCTTCGGGTTGAAGTCTTCGCTGTAGCGTTCGAATTCCGGGGCGTCAGCCGTTTGATGACCGGACTGCGGCAGCCACGTGCCATGAATGTACTGGAAGGTTTGCGGCAGCGATTCCAGCGGCCCTTTGTGTTCAAACACCACGTATTGCTGGGGCTGAACTTCTACCCAGCGGTACGTTTCCGGCAAATCGTCGAGCTTGCTGATCTCGACCCCGGCGATGTAATCGAAGCCGCCCTTGCCGTCGAAATTGCAGCAGACGCCGTAGGTCACTTCGCCTTTTTGCCCTGGCACTTTGCCGATGTGGGGAATGAATTTTTCCCAGAGTTCGGGAATGCCTTTTACGGTTTGCTGGGTAAATGTTCCGCCAAGCCCTGCAATCAGCAGGAAGTGTCCGTGCTCGATGCGTGGCTCGGACACTTCGACGCGTGTTTGCTCATCCATGACTCGACTCCTGCGCTTAAAAGTGGGTTCGGCTGGGAGTATAGAGGCCAAACCCGATTCGCCCAGTTACAGGGCGTGCAACTGCTCGACGGCGCCTGCGCCGACAAACTCGTTATAACCCGATAGGATCACGTAGACCGCGAAATAGCAGAAGATCGCTGTCGATGCCATGTAGGAGTAGCGCAGCAGTTTGTCACCGAGCAACTTGCCACCGTGGCTCGCCGCGAAGCAGAGTCCCGCGGACCACAACAGCCCGGCACAGAGGAAACCACCGAGGAACAGCGCCGAACTCAGTGCACCGCCGCCACCGGAGCGGGCGATCAGCGTGCCGCCCACTGCGGCGAACCAAAGAATCGCACTGGGCGACGACATGGCGAGAAAAATCCCACGGAAGAATTCCTTGCGATGGGAGTTGTGGCCAACTTCGGCGGTCTCGGCCAGCAGTGCTTCATGGTGGATCGCCGAATAAATCATCTTCGCCGCGAAATACACCAGCAGCGCCGAACCGCCAATCCACAGGACCCAGCGCACGGTTTCGTATTGCAGCAAAACCGTCATGCCGGCCAGCGCCAGCACGGCGTAGATCAGGTCGCCGACGCAGGTGCCGAGCCCCAGCGCAAAGCCTTGAAAATAGCCGCGTTGCATCGCCAGGGTGATCATCGCGATGTTCGCCACGCCGATGTCCAGGCACAGCGAAAGGCTCAGCAAAAAGCCACTGGTAAATTCCATCGAACCCTTTCCTTCGGACAAATTTGTTTACTTTGAGGCTGGACAGTCTGCCACAGCTGACCGTACATTCCGCCACAGGTCACCGCAGTGACCAGCGTCGCTCGGACGGTTCCGGGCGCTTACGTTATCCGAGGCAACAATGGCCGAACAAGGTTCGCCGCGCCGCTTTGCGCGCATAGATCGACTCCCCCCTTACGTTTTCAACATCACTGCCGAGCTGAAGATGGCCGCCCGTCGTCGTGGCGAAGACATCATCGACTTGAGCATGGGCAACCCCGACGGCGCCACGCCGCCGCACATCGTCGAAAAACTCGTGCAGGTCGCCCAGCGCGAAGACACCCACGGTTACTCGACTTCCAAAGGCATTCCGCGCCTGCGCCGGGCGATTTCCAACTGGTACAAGGAACGCTACGAGGTCGATATCGACCCGGAAAGCGAAGCCATTGTCACCATCGGTTCCAAGGAAGGCCTGGCGCACTTGATGCTGGCCACCCTCGACCAGGGCGACACGGTGCTGGTGCCGAACCCGAGCTACCCGATTCACATCTACGGTGCCGTGATTGCCGGCGCCCAGGTGCGATCGGTGCCGCTGGTGCCGGGCGTGGATTTCTTCGCCGAACTGGAACGGGCCATTCGCGGCTCGATCCCGAAACCGAAAATGATGATCCTCGGCTTCCCGTCCAACCCTACCGCGCAGTGCGTGGAGCTGGATTTCTTCGAACGGGTGATCGCCCTCGCCAAGCAGTACGACGTGCTGGTGATCCATGACCTCGCTTACGCCGATATCGTCTACGACGGCTGGAAAGCCCCGTCGATCATGCAGGTGCCGGGGGCCAAGGACATTGCGGTGGAGTTCTTCACCCTGTCCAAGAGCTACAACATGGCCGGCTGGCGCATCGGCTTCATGGTCGGCAACCCGGAACTGGTCAACGCCCTGGCGCGGATCAAGAGCTACCACGACTACGGCACTTTCACCCCGCTGCAAGTGGCAGCGATTGCTGCGCTGGAAGGCGATCAGCAATGCGTACGCGACATCGCCGAGCAGTACCGGCAACGGCGTAACGTGCTGGTCAAAGGCCTGCATGAACTGGGCTGGATGGTGGAAAACCCGAAAGCGTCGATGTATGTCTGGGCCAAGATTCCCGAGGCTTATGCGCATTTGGGTTCGCTGGAATTCGCCAAGAAACTGCTGGCCGAGGCCAAGGTCTGCGTCTCGCCGGGTGTTGGATTTGGTGAGTACGGCGATGATCACGTGCGCTTCGCGCTGATCGAAAACCAGGACCGGATTCGTCAGGCCGTACGCGGGATTCGCGGGATGTTTCGGGCGGATGGGTTAGTCACTAAATAACACGATCCCCTGTAGGAGCTGCCGCAGGCTGCGATCTTTTGATCCTGCCGTACAGAGTCAAAAGATCGCAGCCTCGTTTCACTCGACAGCTCCTACAGGGATTTGCTTCACCCACAAAAAAACCGCATCGCTGCGGTTTTTTTGTGCCTGTCGAATCGCTTAGACGAACAGCGACAACAACAGAATAAAGCCAAGGCCAACCACGGAAAGGATGGTTTCCATCGCGGTCCAGGTCTTGAAGGTTTCGGCCACGGTCATGTTGAAGTACTGCTTCACCAACCAGAAACCGGCGTCGTTTACGTGGGACAGTATCAACGAACCGGCACCGGTCGCCAGAACCAGCAGCTCACGGTTCACGCCCGGAATCATCCCGACCACCGGCACCACGATGCCTGCGCCAGTGATGGTCGCTACGGTCGCCGAACCGGTGGCGATACGAATCACCGCCGCCACCAGCCACGCCAGCAGGATCGGCGAGATTTGCGCGTTCACCGCCATGTGGCCGATCACGTCACCCACGCCGCTGGTTACCAGCATCTGCTTGAAGCCACCACCGGCACCGATGATCAGGATGATCGCAGCGGTCGGCGCGAGACTCGCATCCAGCCATTTCATCATTTGGCTGGAGCCGATGCCCTGCTTGTAGCCGAAGGTGTACAGCGACAGCAGCAATGCCAGCAGCAACGCCGAAATCGGGTGACCGATGAGGTCCATGAAGGCGCGGAAGATGTTGCCATCCGGCAGCACGACGTCAGCAAAAGTCTTGAGCAGCATCAGGAACACCGGCAGCAGCACGGTCACCAGCGTGATGCCGAAGCTCGGCAGTTCAGCCGAATCGGTTTCGCGCGCCAGTTGATCCACCAGCTCCTGGTTCGGATGACCGGGGATGTGCTTGGCGATGAACGTACCGAAAATCGGACCCGCAATGATGGCTGTTGGCAGCGCCACGATCAGGCCGTACAGAATGGTTTTGCCGATGTCGGCACCGAACACGCCGATAGCCAATAGCGGACCCGGGTGCGGCGGCACCAGGCCGTGTACTGCGGACAGACCGGCCAGCAGCGGGATACCGATCTTGATGATCGACACGCCAGTGCGACGGGCAACGATAAACACCAGCGGAATCAGGAGTACGAAACCGATTTCGAAGAACAGCGGAATGCCCACCAGGAACGCGGCGAACATCATTGCCCATTGCACCTTGTCCTTGCCGAAGGCACGGATAAGGGTCTGGGCGATCTGGTCTGCCCCGCCCGACTCGGCCATCATTTTGCCAAGCATGGTGCCCAGCGCCAGGATGATGCCGACGAAACCGAGCACGCCACCGAAGCCGTCCTGGAACGCCTTGATGATGGTGCCGATCGGCATGCCGGAAGTCAGCCCGAGGAAGGCTGCGGCAATGATCAGGGCAAGGAAAGGGTGCAACTTGAACTTGGTGATCAGAACGATAAGCCCGATCACCGTGACCACTGCATCGAGCAGCAGGAACGTCTCGTGGGACATGCCAAACATTAGGGGTGTCTCCTGGTTGTTGTTGTTATTAAAGCGGGTAATTCGAAAGCCATAAGGACAGCGCTATCTCTGCAAGCAAAATTAACCGGCGCGCTTCAAGCCGTGCTCAAGCCACCAGTGATGAGCCTGAACGGCCAGCTCATCGACGCTGTGGATCGAGGCATCGAGGGCCAGGGTCAACGGCTCGCCGACGGGGGATTCGAGGGTGGCGAACTGGCTGTCGATCAACGTCGACGGCATGAAGTGACCCGGCCGGTGGGAAACGCGGTCGGCGGCGACTTCGGGGGTCAGTTCCAGGAACACGAAGCCCAGGCCCGGCAAGGCACTGCGCAAGCGTTCGCGATAAATGTGTTTGAGCGCCGAGCACGTCAGCACCGGGCGCTTACCCGTAGCGTCGACGCGGCGCAGTTCATCGCACAGGCTGTCGAGCCAGCCGGCACGGTCTTCATCGTTCAGGGGAATACCCGCGCTCATCTTTTCGATATTGGCGGCAGGGTGGAAAGAGTCGCCTTCAATGGCAGTGGCGCCGCTCAATTGGCACAGGGCCTCGCTGACGCACGTCTTGCCGCAACCGGCAACGCCCATGATGACCAGGGCGGTGATGGGATGATTCATGTAACACCTCAGCGCGCAGACAGCGCTACCTTTGCCAGTTATGACACTAGACCAAAAGCAGAAGTTGCCGACGCCTTTCTTGTCATTTTATGGGTTGCAGCATGTTCGTTCCCAACGCCAAAAAGCTAGGATCAGGCGAACCCCCGCTCACGCATTTGCAGCTGCATCGAGACAGCGCTACCTTAGTGCCTTGAATTTTGTTTGGCAAGCCGTCGATGAATCCAACTAAAAACGATAAAAATACCCGCACCACTGGCCGCCCTACCCTGAACGAAGTTGCCCGCCTGGCCGGTGTCAGCCCGATTACCGCCTCGCGCGCGTTACGCGGCGTCAGCACCGTGGCTACCGAACTGGTGGAAAAGGTGCAGAAAGCGGCGCTGGAACTCAACTACGTGGTCAACCCCGCCGCCCGCGCCTTGGCTTCGGCGCAGAGCCATTCGGTAGTGGTGTTGGTGCCGTCGTTGTCCAACCTTTTGTTCATCGACACCCTGGAAGCCATTCATCAGGTTCTTCGCCCCAAGGGCTTCGAAGTGCTGATCGGCAACTTCCACTACTCCCGTGACGAAGAAGAAAACCTGCTGCGCAATTACATGGCCTATCAGCCGCGCGGCTTGCTGCTCACCGGTTTTGACCGCACCGAAAGCTCGCGGCGGATGATCGAAGCCAGCAACATTCCGTGTGTGTACATGATGGAACTGGACAGTGCCGCCGGGCTCAATTGCGTAGGCTTCTCGCAACTGGCTGCCGGCGAAACCGCCGCCGAACATTTGCTGTCCCGTGGCCGCAAGCGCCTGGCCTACATCGGCGCACAACTGGATCAGCGCACCTTGCTTCGCGGCGAAGGTTTCCGCCGCGCTCTACAAAAGGCCAGCCTGTATGACCCGGCACTGGAAGTGCTCACCCCTCGCCCGTCTTCCGTAGGCCTTGGCGGTGAATTGTTTTTGCAGATGATCGCCAGCCATCCCGATGTCGATGCGATCTTCTTCGGCAACGACGACCTGGCCCAGGGCGCGTTGCTTGAAGCGATGCGCCACGGAATCAAAATCCCCGAGCAAGTCGCGATCCTCGGCTTCAACGACCTGCCGGCCTCAGCCCACATGGTGCCGCGCCTGAGCAGCATCAGCACCCCACGCGAAGCCATTGGTCGCCGGGCGGCGGAGCAGATGTTGACGTTGATGGCCGGCAACACCGTGGCCAAACCGGTGCAGGACATGGGGTTTGAGTTGAAGGTGCGCGAGAGTACCTGACTTTCACTCTCCCCCTCGTAGGAGCTGCCGAAGGCTGCGATCTTGTGATCTTCCTTTCAAAATTCAAGATCAAAAGATCGCAGCCTTCGGCAGCTCCTACAATTGTCTATACGCCATTCTCAATGGAGTAGCTCAATGGAACACTCACTGAAAATTCTCGGCAAAGCTTCGTCGATCAACGTCCGCAAAGTCCTGTGGACTTGCGAGGAACTGGGCCTGTCCTTTGAGCGCGAGGATTGGGGCAGTGGTTTTGCTTCGACCCATAGCCCCGAGTTCCTCAGGTTCAATCCCAACGCCCAGGTGCCTGTGATCATTGATGAGAACGGGGTGTTGTGGGAGTCCAATACCATCTGCCGCTACCTTGCCGCGAAACACCAACACCACCACGAACTGCTGCCCGGCGAACCGGCTGCGCGCGCCCGGGTGGAGCAATGGATGGACTGGCAGGCCACCGATCTCAATGCCTCGTGGAGCTACGCGTTCATGGCATTGGTGCGCAAGGATCCGGAGTTCCAGGACGCGCATCGCATCGACGTCGGCGTGCGGAGCTGGAAGCAAAAAATGGCCATCCTCGAACATCAACTTGCGACCACCAAAGCCTATGTCGCCGGGGCCAGATTTACCCTCGCCGACATTGTCATCGGCCTCTCGGTCAATCGCTGGTTGATGACTCCGATCGAGCGCCCGGACCTCCCTGCCGTCGACGAGTATTTCAAACGCCTGGCGCAGCACCCCGGCTTCCTGAAGCATTGCTGCAATGGCCTACCCTGAGCTGTCGAGCCGTACAGCAAACGTTTGCCGTCCAGCGGCAAAGGTTGACCGCAAACCCTGCTCATTTCTCCAATAAAAATCATCAACCAATTGATTTATTTGATATTTTTTCTTTAGGCACACTCTTTGCTGAAGGCATTGCACCACAAAAACCCACAAGGTCATTCCTCATGTTGGTCAGTGCAAAATCAAACCTGGTAACCCCTCTCCCCAAACGCCCTGGTGAGGATCCGACCGCCGAAGCCGCCGCCGGTCTTCAAAGCGTCATGGCCCAGGCCCTGCAAAACAATGTGCAGGCGCAAACCACGCAAGCCACTACGCAGGTCCAGGAATCGGCAACCCAATCGGCTACGCAACAGGTCAGCGAAGCCGCCAAGGTCAGCGACAATGTCGATGAGGCGTTCGCCAAAACCCGAGTGAACCTGCAAGCGGTCTATGCACCGCTACCTGAAGGCGTCAAGGACGCGATCGGGACCAAAGGCTCGGCCACGGACGAGTTCAAGGAATACATGAGTAAAACCCCGGAGCAGCGCATGCGTGATGCGATCCTTCAGGAGATGGGTCTGACTCAGGAAGAAGTCGAGCAGATGCCGCCGGAGCAGCAAAAAGCGATTGGCGAAGAAGTTGCCCAACGCATGCAGGAAAAGGCTGAAATCGCCAAGGCTGAAAAAGAACAGGAAAGTGGCGACCAGAACAAACTGCAGGTCGTCGACAAGTTCCTCGCTGCGCTCTAACAGGCCGATGTGTAGGAGCTGCCGCAGGCTGCGATCTTTTGATTTTGATTTTTTACAAACAAGATCAAAAGATCGCAGCCTGCGGCAGCTCCTACATTTGCTTGTGCTGCGTGTTAATTCAACTGCAACGTCGAGTTGAACTGGCTGATCGCATCCACCACATGCCGTGATCCCTGCTGAATCTCCAGGATCACCTCCCCCGCCTCGTTCGCCAGCTCTACCCCCAGACCGGTGCGACTCAAACTCGACTGCATGCTCGACACCGCACTCAATGACAAATCATGGTTCTTGCGCACCACGTCGACGATCTCCAGCGTCGCCTGGCTGGTACGTGCGGCGAGACTGCGCACTTCGTCGGCCACCACCGCGAATCCACGCCCGTGCTCACCGGCGCGGGCTGCTTCGATCGCGGCGTTGAGCGCCAGCAGGTTGGTCTGATCGGCAATGCCGCGAATGGTCTGCACGATGGTGCCGATGATGTCGGACTGCTTACTTACGGCATCGATGCTCAGCGCCGCTTCGTTCAGGTCTTTGGAAATGTCCTGGATGATCTGCACCGTCTGCTGCACCACCTCCGAACCCTTGCGTGCACAGACGTCGTTTTGCACCGAGGTGCTGTGGGCCGATTCTGCGGCGGTTTGCAGAGTGGTCATCTGCTGGGTGATGTCACTGGCGAATTTCACCACTTTGTACAACCGGCCCTTGGCGTCGAACAACGGGTTGTAGGACGCTTCGAGGAAGATTGTCTGACCTTGCTTGTTCTTGCGCTCGAAACGGTGCGAGTGATATTCGCCGCGATTGAGCGAGGCCCAGAAATTCCGGTAGGCCTGGGACTCGGCTTCAGCGCGATGACAAAACAGGCTGTGATGCTGGCCGACCACCTCGCTGAGCGAATACTGCATGGTCTTCAGGAAGTTTTCGTTGGCGGTGATTACCCGGCCATCCGGGCTGAACTCGATCACGGCCATGGAACGGCCGATGGCAGCGAGCATGCTTTCGTTTTCGTGTTCCTTGTTGACCCTTGCCGTGATGTCGGTAGCGACCTTGATCACGCTGTGCACTTGTCGGTCAGGACCGAACACCGGCATGTAACTGGCCTCGAGCCAGATTTCCTTGCCACTCTTGTTCAAGCGCGAAAAAGTGCCGCTGACCGGTTCGCCACGGCCCAGGTCACGCCACAATTTGGCGTATTGCTCGCTGCGATAAAACGCCTCTTCGCAGAATATCCGGTGATGTTTGCCGCGTACCTCGTCGACGCCGTAACCCATGGCGACGCAAAAATTTTCGTTGGCATCGAGCACGATGCCATCCGGCGTGAATTCAATCATCGCCATCGAACGGCTGACGGCCGCCAACTTGGCATTGGCCTCGGTCAGCGCGCAGCTAAAGCGTTCGATTTCAAGCAGGTCAGCTTTGTGATGAAGGTTAAACATGGTCGTATCACCCTAAGCGCGGTTTTTTGATTCATGAAAGTTTCAGGTCTTTCAAATCCACCACTACGTTCAATAGAACAGGCACACGCGCCCCTCCAAAAAAGGAAGGACCAGTCAGGTGATTGATGATGTTCGATCGGAGGGGGTCCCTATTGCGACACTCTCATCAAGACATCCTTCTCTTGATAGCCCGGAGTCGGGCCAGCCCTAACGTGCTCATAAGCAAACTCCTTTTCAGGACAGCTCCATTCAAGTGTGTCGGTGCCTTGAATTGCGCACTCTGGGACTAACCGTCACATTGCGGTCGACATAGTTAGTTACACCAGAGCATAGACAGGCATATGAGGCTTGCAAGGCCACTAGTCGGCCAGTATCGAGGACAAAATCGGTTCAGCTCAAAGCAGAGACAAGCGATGGGCGATTTCAGGCGAGGGTTTATCATCGGGAACGAAATTGGCGTCAGTCTTTAAATCAATCGCGAGCAGGCTCGCTCCTACAGGGGATCTCAAGCGCCCACAAATTGTTGTGAACGCTCAGGATCTATTGTAGGTGCGAGCCTGCTCGCGATGGCTATTTTCAAGTCACTTTGAAATTACAAACTCGCACTCACCTTCGTGGCCACCTCACCCGGCACCCAGCCCTTCCACACCTGCGGCTGTTCTCGCAAAAACGCTTCGGCCACTTCCCGCGGCTTCTGCCGTTTTTCACTCATCTGCCCCAGCGTCTGGTTCAGCAGATCGATCGGCAGGTCGACTTTTTCGAAGAACGCCACCAGGTCCGGGTACTGCGCCTTGAACGGTGCAGACACGCCAATCGCCAGACTGGCCGGCATCGAGCGGGTGCCCTTGGGGTTCGGGTTGTTGGCGTCGGCCAGGGTTTTCCAGGCTTCGGCGTCGAACGGCGGTTCGTCGAGCTTCACCAGTTTGAAACGGCCCAGCAACGGCGTTGGTGACCAGTAGTAGAACAACACCGGTTTGCCACGACGGATCGACGACGCGACTTCGGCATCCAGTGCCGCGCCAGAACCCGTGCGGAAATTGACGAAGCTTTCGGTGAGGTCATAGGCCTTGAGTTTCTGGCTATTGACGATTTCCGAGGTCCAGCCGGTCGGGCTGTTGAGGAAGCGGCCACGGCTCGGGTCTTCGGGGTCGCGGAACACGTCTTTGTACTTCGCCAGGTCCGCGACGGATTTCAGTTCCGGCGCCAAGGGTTTGATGCCACGCTCCGGGTCACCCTTGATCACGTATTCCGGCACCCACCAGCCTTCGGTTGCGCCCTTGACCGTGTCGCCCAGGCCGAACACTTTGCCTTCCGCGGCGGCTTTGACCCACGCAGGGCTGCGTCCGGCCCACTCTTCGCCGATCACTTGAATATCGTTTTTCGCCAGCGCCGCTTCGAGGCTGACGGTACTGCCCGGCAAAGTGTCCGTCGGGTAGCCGTAACCTTTCTCGACGATCAGGCGCAGGATCTCGGTGATGAGGCTTCCGCTTTCCCAGGTGATGTCGCCGAAGTGAATGGGCGCGGTTTTTTCCGCTGCCGGTGCCTGGTTGGCAATCAGGCTCAGGGCCAGCAGCGAACTGCCGAGCAGGGTTTTGATCGATCTCATGCGGACCTCTTGTTTTGCAGGGGGCGATTCAGGGATTGATTGGCGCTGTGTCGGGCGCACAGCGCCTCGGAGCGGGTCATGTAGACGCTGACCGAGCGCTGGGAAATGCCCAGCTCGGCGGCGATTTGCGGGTAAGTCAGGCCGTCGACCCGCGACAGCAGAAACGTCGCCCGCACCTTGCCCGGCAGACGCGCCAGCGTGCGGTCAAGGGCCTGTAGTGCCTGGGTCAGTTGCGCCAGTTCTTCGGGTGAAGGCGTTGAGGGTTGGTCAACCTGCAGCAACTGATCGAGGTGCTGACGCTCCAGATCGCGACGACGCCAAAGTTGATAAATCAGGCGCCGGGCGATCGTGGTGAGCAAGGCGCGAGGCTCACGGATGGAGACCGTCTGCGGCGCTTCGAGCAACTGCACGAAAGCTTCGGCGGCGATGTCTTCGCAACCGCTTCCCAGGTACTCGCGCAATCGCGCACAGAGCCAAGGGTAATGGGCGCGGAACAATCCGCCCACGTCATTGCGATGGGAAAGGTCGGTGCCGGACATAGAGGCTCCAGGGTTAGGGGTCGCTGAATGTCCGGTCGTCCGGTGACGCGATCCTAGCAAGGCGCTTTATTCATTAATAATATTTAAAATGCATTTTTATATTCCAGAAATGCATTTCAGCGTAACCGCCCATAGCCCAGCGCTTCAGCCTCGCGCTGATAGTCGAGCACCACCTCATAGTCGACTTCACGGGCCGGCAGCACTTCGCGCAGACCGAGGATTTTCGCCACTTCCGGCAACTCGCCCAAGGTCTGGTTCATCACCTGCCGAATCTCTTCCGCCTGTTCAACGCTGACGCTCGCAGCGGTGATGTACGGCAAGGTCGGGCTGAAGGCACTGCGGGTGACAACGCGCAGGCCGCTCACTTCCGCTTCGGCGTGCCGAGCCAGATAAGCGAAGGTGACGCTGTCGATAGCCGCCAGGTCAGCCAGGTCTTCGCGCAACCAGCGCAGGCTTTCACGATGGCTGCCGCTGATGCCGACCTCCGCGAAAAACTGCCCGTCCCGATGCAGCGGCGCCAGGCGGTGACGCAGCAGGTTCATGCCGCTGTTGGAGTCTTCGCCATTGATCACGCCACGGCTGCCGTAAAAGTCCGGCAGAGTTCGCCGCTGATCATCGGCGCGACTCAGCAGCAGGCTGCAATGGTTGCCGCCGCTGCTGTCCGGCAGCTCATATCGAGGGCGTCCCAGCACCCGGACCTGACCGCGCAAAACTGTCATCAGCGGATAGCCGCAGGTTTGCGTCAGCAGCAAGTGCGGGGATAGCCAAAGGTCGGTCAGTGACAGACCTTCGGCGTTGCGGCGCGTGGTGCCCAGACGTTCGAGGATGCGCGCCAGCCAGCGCTCGTTGGCCTGGCGGATGGGCTCGGGGGCGACGTACATCAAGAGTTCGGCGAGGTGTTGTGTCATCGAAATTGTTCCGTGCAACAAAGAACCCTTGTGGGAGCGAGCCTGCTCGCGATAGCGGTGTAACAGCTTGCATTGATGCAGCCTGATCCGGCGCAATCGCGAGCAGGCTCACTCCTACAGGGTTGAGTGTGGATCATGAAAATCACTGAAACGGATGCCGCGGACTGTCGATCGCCTTCACCCCATGCTCACGCCACAACTGGCCATACCCGCGCACCAGAAACCCGCCGCTGCGCGCCAGCCATTGCTCGCGGCGTGCGCGATAAGCGCGGGGCAAGTCGTACCAGGGCAGGCCGGGCAAGTCGTGATGCACCAGATGAAAATTGAGGTTGAGGAACAGCCAGCGCCATGGCCACGCCGCTTCATTGAGCACGGTGCGCTGCTCCGGTGCCGAGTGCGGACGATGTTCATAGTAGGAGCGAATCATCGCAATCGACAGCGCCGGCACACTGATCAGCGACAGGTAATGCCACACCGGCAATGCGCTGTAGCGCGCGATGAACAGCAGCATCAGCAGGGTCAGCGCGCCATGACTGAGCCACATCAACCAGGCCTGCCGTTCGCCGTTTTTCAGGCGTTGCAATTCTTCAGAGGCCAATGCCAGCAAGGCCAACGGCGCACCAATGGCGAAGCGGCCGAGCACGGTTTTGTTCAGCCAGTGCAGGCCCCGTTCGAACAGTGAACTGCCCTGCCATCGCTCAATGCTCAAATAGCGACTTTCCGGATCACGACCGGGAAGGGTCAGGTCTTCGTCGCGGTGATGCAGCAAATGGCTGTCGCGATACAGGGTGTAGGGATACCACACGGCGAACGGCGCATAGCCGAGGATTTTGTTCATTGCCGGCCAGCGGGTCGGGTGGCCGTGCAGCAATTCATGCTGCACCGACAGCCAGAGCACCACCACGGGAATCAGCAGCAAGGTGCTCCACCAGAGGCCCAATCGATGGCTGCCCAGCACGATGGCGAACCAGGCGCTGTACACGCCGATCAACAACAGCCAGGTCGGCCACTCGGTGCGGGCGGTCAGGCGTTGGCGCAGGGTTTCGATTTCTTCTTGATGGGCGCTATCGAAGTAATGGGGCATGGCGTTGCTCGGATCGGGGACCAGTCCCCTTCTGTGCAACGGCGCCGGGATTTCTTGCAGATTATTTTCGGTGTCGCTCCCGCATTGCGCGGGAGCGATCGGTCAGCGCAGGATCAATGGCCGAACACATTCACCTTCTTGGCTTTCTTGTCGGCGCGCTTTTCAATGGCGGTTTTCGCCGGTTTTTTCTTGTCGGCTTTCTTTGAATCCATACCTTTGGACATGATGCGTACTCCACTCACAGGGGATGTGAGATCAGGTATACACCTATCCTTGAGCACACGTTCTTTTATAATCGCCCGCTTTGCGCACCGACAGTCCGAGACCATGCCCGACACACAATTCACCCAACTCGACGAGCCACTTTGGCCATTGATGAACAAGTTTTACCGCGCTCATCAATCGTCGATGAAAGCGGTTCGCGATGCACAATTGTGGGTCGCCCGGCGCAATGAAATCGTCGGCGCGTTGTGTTTGCGTCCGGTCTCCGGCGGGCATTGGCTGACCGGGCTGTTCGTCGATCCGTCGTGTCGCGATCAAGGGATTGCTGCCGCGTTGATCACTGCAGCGGTGAAGGATTGCGAATTGCCGGTATGGCTGTTCTGTCATCCGGACTTGCGTGGTTTTTATGAGCGGCGCGGTTTTACGTTTGATCCGCCGATGCCCTACGCGATGGTCGAGCGTTTGAGTCGTTATGCCCGCAGCAAGCCGATGATCGCCATGGGCTTAGAACCGTTGGTTAGGTCGACTGTCGATAATGTGTGATCGGCCCATGCGGCCTGCGTGCTAGCCTCGCTGTCGACTTCGACTTCGCTCAGGACGCCCCCCATGAAACCTGCTCTTCTGGCTGTGACGCTGACCGCTTTGCTCGCTCCTGTTTTCAGCCATGCCGCTGCACCAACCGTGTCCGCCGAGGAATATGCCAAGGTATTGGCCGGCAGTTGGCGTGCACCGGAAAACGTCGCGCGCGATGGTTATCGTCACCCGCAACAGAGCTTGCAGTTTTTTGGCTTGGGGCCGAAGCAGACGGTCATTGAAATCACCCCCGGCAACGGCTGGTACAGCGAATTGCTGGCGCCGGTGCTCAAGGACAATGGTCATTACATCGCGGCGGTCCAGGCACCGACGGTCAGTGATTACGCACGCAAGAACGAAGAAAAGCTGAAGAGCAAATTCGCTGCTGCGCCCACTCAGTACGCCAAGGCTCAGGTGCTTGAGTTCGATCCGAAAGCCCCGGCATTCGGCCAACCGGGCTCGGCGGACACCGTGCTGACCTTTCGCAACGTGCACAACTGGGTGCTGGCGGACACCGCGCCGCTGATGTTCCAGGCCTTCTTCACAGTGCTCAAACCGGGTGGAGTGCTCGGTGTGGTGGATCACCGGGCCAAGGACGGGGCATCACTGGAGGACATCAAGCACAGCGGCTACCTGACCACCGATTACGTGGTGAAACTGGCGACCGATGCGGGTTTCAAGCTTGAGGCACAGAGCGAAATCAACGCCAATCCGAAAGACACCAAGGACTACCCCGAAGGCGTGTGGACCTTGCCGCCAGCGTTGACACTGGGCGAGAAGGATCGGGCGAAATATGTGGCGATGGGTGAGTCGGACCGGATGACGTTGCGGTTCGTCAAACCCGCGAAATAAAAAGCAGAATCAAAAGATCGCAGCCTTCGGCAGCTCCTACACGTACACCTGTAGGAGTTGCCGAAGGCTGCGATCTTTTAAAAACTCAGTCGTCGGCGTTGGGATCAAGGTCCGGGAACATCACTTCGGTAAAGCCGAACTTGCTGAAATCGCTGATGCGCGACGGGTATAACCGGCCGATCAGGTGATCGCATTCATGCTGCACCACCCGCGCATGGAACCCCGAGGCGACGCGCACGATCGGCTGGCCCTTTGGATCGAAACCTTCATAGCGAATGTGTTGATAACGCTCAACCGCACCGCGCAGACCGGGCACCGACAGGCAGCCTTCGAAACCTTCTTCCAGCGTCGGGCTCAGCGGTGTGATCAACGGGTTGATCAGGATCGTCTGCGGCACCGCTTCGGCGTCCGGGTAACGTTCGCTGTGCTCGAAACCGAAGATCACCAGTTGCAGGTCCACGCCGATCTGCGGCGCGGCCAGGCCGACACCGCCGACGCTTTCCATGGTCTGGAACATGTCGTCGATCAATTGCCACAGCTCCGGGCTGTCGAACATTTCGGCCGGCACTGGCGGGGCGATGCGCAGCAGGCGCTCATCGCCCATTTTCAGGATTTCACGAATCATGGTCAGGTTTCGTCAATGGTTGGTTTGGGTTGTGAATGATCACGGCCCAGTCCCGACACGTGGTGTTTTTCCTCATGGACGGGACCATGCTCGCCGGCAACTTTTTCGCCAGGGTCTTTACCCTCTCGCGACATGTGCTCGATCACCGCATTCATCTCCGCGCCGAGCAGCAACACGGCGGCGGAAATGTAGAAGTACAACAGCAACACGATGATCGCGCCGATACTGCCATACATGGCGTTGTAGTTGGCGAACTCCTTGACGTACAAACCGAAGCCCAGCGACGCGATGATCCACACCACCACCGCCAGCACCGAGCCTGGGGTGATGAAGCGAAACTCTTGTTTGACGTCGGGCATGACGTAGTAGATCAACGCCACGGCGACCATCAGCAAGATCACGATCACCGGCCAGCGCGCGATGGTCCAGAGGGTGACGATGAAATATTCGAGGCCGACTTGTGCGGCGATCCAGCTCATCACCTGCGGCCCGAGCACCATCAGCGCAGCGGCGACCAACAGCATGCCAGCGATGCCGACGGTGTAGATGATCGACAGCGGAAAACGCTTCCACGCCGGGCGGCCTTCGACCACATCGTAAGCGGCGTTCATCGCGCTCATCATCAAGCGCACACCGGCCGAAGCAGTCCACAGCGCAATCACGATACCCACCGAGAGCAAACCGCCCTTGGACTGCTGGAGCTGGTCAATCACCGGGTTTACCTGTTCCAGTGCCTGGGGCGGCAGCACCAGTTCCGATTGCAGGCGTAACCACGAGAAGAAGTCCGGCAGGTGCAGGAAACCGATCAGGGCGATCAGGAACAGGATGAAGGGAAACAGCGAAAACAGCATTTGATAGGCCAGCGCCGAGGCATAGGTCGACATTTCGTCATCGACGAACTCGGTGACCGTGCGCATCATCACACGGTGGATTGGCAGACCTTTCATGTCCGGAAAAATCATTCGCGTCTCCATTCGCCGCTAACAGGATTGGGTTGGAGTCGTGGCGACTCAGGGGCCGTTTTCATTCATCAAAGTAGCCTACCTGGCGACTTTGAAACAATTTCATCGCTCAAGTTCAGGCTGACACAAAAACGGCCATCCGGGGATGGCCGCTTCGTGCTTTTATCAAAGGCCGGATCAAGCCTTGTCGACACCTTTTTTTACGGCATCCTTGGCCTTGCCGACCGCTTGTTGGGCCTCGCCTTTCTTTTCTTGCACCACGCCTTCGGCGCGCATCTTGTCATTACCGGTGGCCTTGCCGACGCCTTGCTTGACGTTGCCGGCGGCTTCGTTGGCCATGCCTTTTACTTTATCGCCAGTGCTGCCCATGGTGATTCTCCTGCGTGCATTTCAATGTGAGGAAAAGTCGTTACACAAGGTTGACCGGGGGCGTTTGCGGGGAGTTTCATTTATTTTCAGCAGGACATTTCATCGTTCGATGCAGGTTGAGCTTTATGTTTGCCCGGCTACCCTTGAGAATGCGCCACGTATTGGCGCCGTGGCGCTGAAGATCCAATCCCCGCAGGAATGTTATGAAACTCGATAAAAAGCAGGCCATTGCCCGCAGAAACCAGGAACTTGGTGGTGCTGTGCTTGGCGTCAACAACTGCCACTTCACCGAACTGAACCGCAACCGCAATATCTGGTGGTTCGATATTCCGGTGGCGCGCCTGGCCGTTGGTCAGTACGAGTGGATTCACCTGCTGATGCACACCCCGGACACCGACGAACTGCTGCACCTGAAAGTGCCGACGGTGTTCCTGCGCGAGAAGCTCGAAGGCCTGGTGATTCGCAACGAAGGCAAGCGTAAAGCGGCCCTGAGCCTGGAACTGAGTGCCGACAAGGACTCGTATCTGCAGGACATGCGTCCGGCGGGCACCAACGTCAACTTCGCGCCGTTTCGTCAATAAAAAGCAAAAGATCGCAGCCTTCGGCAGCTCCTACATGGATTGTGTTTTCCTGTTGGCGCTGCCGAAGGCTGCGATCTTTTGATCTTCAACAAAAAGCCCCGCATCTGCGGGGCTTCTTGTTTTACGCGGTGGCTTTCTTCGCGTTGATCTTCTTCAGTTCTTCATCGCGCAATTCACGACGCAGGATCTTGCCAACGTTGGTGGTCGGCAATGCATCGCGGAACTCCACGGAGCGCGGGACTTTGTAGCCGGTGACGTTGGCGCGCATGTGCTCCATCACCGTTTCCTTGGTCAGGGTCACACCCGGTTTGGCGACGATGAAAATCTTGATCGCCTCGCCCGACTTCTCGTCCGGAACGCCGATGGCCGCGCATTGCAGCACGCCCGGCAGGGTTGCCAGCACGTCTTCGAGCTCATTCGGGTACACGTTGAAACCGGACACCAGGATCATGTCTTTCTTGCGATCGACAATACGCATGTAGCCATCGGGCTGAATCAGCGCAATGTCACCGGTCTTCAACCAGCCTTCGCTGTCGAACATTTCGTCGGTGGCGTCCTGACGCTGCCAGTAGCCCTTCATCACTTGCGGACCTTTCACGCACAGTTCGCCGATTTCGCCCATCGGCTGCTCGACACCGGCATCGTTGATGACTTTGCACAGGGTCGATGGCACCGGAATACCGATAGTGCCGATCTGGATGTTCTGGATCGGGTTGACCGTGGCCACCGGGCTGGTTTCGGTCATGCCGTAACCTTCGCAGATGGCGCAACCGGTAACCGCTTTCCAGCGCTCGGCGGCGGCCAGTTGCAGCGCCATGCCGCCGGACAGGGTGACTTTCAGTGCCGAGAAATCCAGCTTGCGGAAGCCTTCGTTGTTGCACAGCGCCACGAACAAGGTGTTGAGGCCGACGAAGCCGCTGAACTTCCACTTCGACAGTTCCTTGACCATCGCCGGCAGATCGCGCGGGTTGCTGATCAGGATGTTGTGATTGCCGATCAGCATCATCGCCATGCAATGAAAGGTGAAGGCATAGATGTGGTACAGCGGCAGTGGTGTGATCAACACCTCGCAACCTTCATTGAGGTTGGAGCCCATCAGCGCCTTGCACTGCAACATGTTCGCCACCAGGTTGCGATGGGTCAGCATCGCGCCCTTGGCCACGCCGGTGGTGCCGCCGGTGTATTGCAGCACCGCCACATCGCTGCTGGCCGGACTGGCTTCAGCCACTGGCTGGCCATGGCCCTTGCTCAGCACGTCGTTGAACTTGATGGCTTTTGGCAAGTGATACGCCGGCACCATCTTTTTCACATACTTGATGACGCTGTTGATCAGCAGGCGCTTGAGCGGCGGCAGCAGGTCGGCGACTTCGGTGACGATCACGTGCTTGATGCCGGTCTTCGGCACCACGGTTTCTGCCAGATGTGCCATATTGGCCAGGCAAACCAGGGCCTTGGCGCCGGAGTCGTTGAATTGGTGTTCCATTTCCCGCGCGGTGTACAGCGGGTTGGTGTTGACCACGATCAACCCGGCGCGGATGGCACCGAAAACGGCAACCGGGTACTGCAGCACGTTGGGCAATTGCACGGCGATTCGATCGCCCGGCTGCAAATCGGTATGCTGTTGCAGGTACGCGGCAAAGGCACCGGACAATTCGTACAGTTCACCGTAGGTGATTGTCTTGCCCAGGTTGCTGAATGCCGGTTTGTTGGCGAAGCGTTGGCAGGATTGCTTCAACACTGCCTGAATATTCGGGTACTCGTCTGGATTGATGTCGGCAGCAATTCCAGTTGGGTACTTATCCTTCCAAAAGTCTTCGTTCATGGAAGCCCACTCCTCAGCAACGCGAATTCAGCACCGCATTTGATGCGATTATTATTGGTGTTTGGTCATTGGTGAATCTGGCTGACAGAAGGCCGAGAAGTCACAAAGCGCGCCGAGAGTAGCAGCTTTGCCAAGGGTCGCCTAGAGCCAAAAGCGGCCTCTACGGTCACAATTGTGACTCAAGAATGACAAGCGGTCATTTTAGAGCAAAAAACCTATAAATCCCTGTAGCCCGCAGAAACCGGGGCTTAAAGCAAAAGATCGCAGCCTTCGGCAGCTCCTACGGAGAAATGCGATCCCTGTAGGAGCTGCCGAAGGCTGCGATCATTTGGAGTCGCCTCGAACTCTACATCCTGCTACGCGATATCACGCAACTCCCGCCGCAAAATCTTGCCCACCGGCGTCATCGGCAACGACTCACGCAACACGATGTGCTTGGGCACTTTGTACGCCGTGAAGTTTTCCTTGCAGTAAGCCTTCAGCTCTTCAAGGCTGACTCCAGCCTCACGGGCCACCACAAACAACTTCACCGCCTCGCCCGAACGCTCGTCCGGCACACCGATGACCGCGCAGTTGGCGACTTTCGGGTGGGCCATGACCACGTCTTCGATTTCGTTCGGGTACACGTTGAAACCCGAGACGATGATCATGTCTTTCTTGCGATCGACGATGCGCACAAAACCGTCCGGATCGATCACCGCGATATCGCCGGACTTGAACCAGCCTTCAGCATCCAGCACTTCGTTGGTCGCCTCGGGTTTCTGCCAGTAGCCCTTCATGATCTGCGGGCCCTTGATGCACAGCTCGCCCCGCTCGCCCAACGGCTGCTCGACGCCGTCATCATTGATCACTTTCAGCGTGGTGCCCGGCACCGGCAGGCCGACCGTGCCGATGCGCGACTGGTCACCGTACGGGTTGGTGCAGGCCACCGGCGAGGTTTCGGTCAGGCCGTAGCCTTCGGTGATGCGGCAACCGGTCAATTGCTCCCAGCGTTCAGCGGTGGCCTTGACCAGCGCGGTGCCGCCGGAGTTGGTGAGCTTGAGGCTGGAGAAGTCCAGGGTCTTGAAGTCCGGGTGATCCATTAACGCGACGAACAGCGTGTTCAGCCCCAGCAACGCCGAGAAGCGCCAGTTCTTCAGCTCCTTGATGAAACCACCGATGTCGCGCGGATTGGTGATCAGCACGTTGTGGTTACCGGTCACCATCATGCACATGCAATTCGCCGTGAACGCATAGATGTGGTACAGCGGCAGCGGCGCGATCATCACCTCTTTCCCTTCGCGCAGCAGCGGTTGGCCATCGGCCGCAAACTGACTCAGGCAAGCGCGCGCCTGCTGCATGTTCGCAACAAGGTTGCCGTGGGTCAGCATCGCGCCCTTCGCCAGGCCGGTGGTGCCGCCGGTGTATTGCAGCACGGCGATGTCATTGAGCCCGGCGCTCAGCGGCTTGATCCCCAGGCCTCGGCCCATGCGCAGCGCACTTTTGAAGGAAATGGCCTGGGGCAAGGAATACGCCGGGACCATTTTCTTGACCTTGCTCACCAGTGTATTGATCAGCCAGCCCTTGGCGGCGGGCATCAGGTCGCCCATCTTCGCTTCGATCAGGTACTGGATGTCGGTGTCGGGCAGCACTTCCTGGACTTTCTGCCCGAACATGTTCAGGTATACCAGCGCCCGGGCGCCGGAATCCTTGAACTGATGACGCATCTCCCGCGCGGTGTACAGCGGGTTGGTGTTGACCACGATCAGCCCGGCGCGCAAAGCGCCGAACACGGCGATCGGGTATTGCAGGACGTTAGGCATCTGCACCGCGATGCGATCCCCCGGCACCAGGTCGGTGTGGGCTTGCAGGTAACCGGCGAACGCTGCGCTGTAGCGTTCCAGTTCGGCGTAGGTCAGGGTGACGCCCATGTTGCTGAACGCCGGGCGGTCAGCAAATTTCTTGCAGGAACGCTCGAACACCTCGATGACCGACTTGTATTCCGCGACATCGATGTCCAGGGGAACGCCGGCCGGGCGTTTGTCATTCCAGAAATCAGGTTGCATTGTTCTTGTCCTCTTTACCTGAACCTATCCGGGGCCGCTGGTCTGTCATTTCAAAAACAGAGAGCGGAGCTTCACGGACACTAGCAGCTATGGCGAATCAGGCAAATATGGGTAACGGCGTCATTGACCGTGTGAATCTTCCTGCCGTGGCGTGGGCTGATGCCAGCCTCGGAATGAGCTATACAATGCAACCAACTCGCGCCCCCTGCATGGAAAGGAATCGCCATGATCCACGACACGTTCTGGCTGACCACCAGTGACCGCAGCCGTCTCTTCGTCAACCAGTGGTTGCCCGCTGGCACTCTCAAGGCTGTGATCCTGCTGGCTCACGGCATGGCAGAACACAGCGGCCGCTACGCGCGTCTGGCAGAAAAACTGTGCGATCAGGGCTACGGTGTCTATGCGCCGGATCAACGCGGACATGGCAAAACTGCCGAAAACGGGACGCTGGGCCATTTCGCCGACAGTGACGGTTGGGCCAAAGTCGTGGGCGACCTTGCGTGCCTCAACCAGCACATCGGCCAGCAGCATCCCGGCGTGCCGATCGTGTTGCTCGGCCACAGCATGGGCAGCTACATCGCTCAGGCCTATCTGCTGCATCACAGCGCCAGCCTGCACGGTGCCGTTCTCAGCGGTTCGAACTTCCAGCCTGTGGCGCTTTATCGCGCGGCACGCCAGATTGCCCGGCTCGAACGTTTGCGCCAGGGGCCCAAGGGACGCAGCGCGCTGATCGAATGGCTGTCGTTCGGCTCATTCAACAAACAGTTCAAACCGGCCCGTACGCGTTTCGACTGGCTCAGCCGCGACCCGGCGGAGGTCGATCTGTACGCCAACGACCCGCTCTGCGGCTATCGCTGCACCAATCAAATGTGGATCGATTTGCTCGGCGGGTTGCAGCAAATCAGCAAAGCGTCCAATCTCGCTCAGATCGATCCCGGCCTGCCGTTGCTGGTGATTGGCGGCGAATGTGATCCGGTGAGCGAAGGCAAGCGTCTGAAAGATCTGGCCGACGCCTTGCGCGAGGCCGGCAGCCAGAGCCTGCAACTGACCATTTACCCGCAGGCGCGGCATGAACTGTTCAACGAAACCAACCGCGATGAAGTGACCGCCGATGTGCTGGCCTGGATCAACCAGACGCTGAGCAATCCCCGGCCACACCGAACCGAATAGTTTTTTGTGAATTTTTTTATTCGTCACAGGAATTGAGACAGATGACCCAGGTTACCAACACCCCTTACGAAGCCCTCGAAGTCGGCCAGACCGCCAGCTTCAGCAAGACTGTCGAAGAGCGCGACATTCAGTTGTTCGCCGCGATGTCGGGCGACCACAACCCGGTGCACCTGGATGCCGAATACGCCGCCAGCACCATGTTCAAGGAACGCATTGCCCACGGCATGTTCAGCGGTGCGCTGATCAGCGCTGCGGTTGCCTGCGAGTTGCCTGGGCCGGGCACCATCTACATCGGTCAGCAGATGAGTTTTCAGAAGCCGGTGAAGATTGGCGACACCCTGACAGTGCGTCTGGAGATCCTCGAGAAACTGCCGAAGTTCCGCGTGCGCATTGCGACCCGCGTATTCAACCAGCGCGACGAATTGGTGGTGGACGGTGAGGCGGAAATCCTGGCGCCGCGTAAGCAGCAGAGCGTGACGCTGACCACATTGCCGGAAATCAGCATCGGTTGATGCCTCAAAAAGATCGCAGCCTGCGGCAGCTCTACAGGTGTACACAAAACTCTGTAGGAGCTGCCGCAGGCTGCGATCTTTTGATTTTGAAAAAACGTTTACGAGCGTGCGCGAGCCTGATTCCGCAGCGCTTTCACCTGATCATGATTGCGTTGCACGCCGTGATACTGACGCTCAACGATGTCACGAATGCCCACCAGGTTGTGCTTGTTGATTTTCTCCATGGCGTCTCGGTAAGCCTTCATTGCGTGATCTTCACCACGCTCGGCTTCGTTAAGCACCGCCTCTTCATCCTTGCCGGTAAACATCGACTTCACGTCGACCCAGCGACGGTGCAAATCGCCGCTGACACTGGTGGAAGTCTCGGGATCACCGCCCATTGAACGGACAGCGGCTTGCAGTTCGGCAGCGGCCGTCGCGCAGTCAGCAGAACGTTGCACGAACAGAGTTTTGAGTTCAGGGTGTTTGATGTCTTCAGCGCAAGTCTTGAACCCTTCCTGACCGTCTTTGCTGGTTTCAATCAGGTCGTTGAGTACAGAGATCGCTTCTTTATTCATGTCGGTCATTTTTCAATTCCTTGCGGTTGATGAAAGATGACTTACTCATTGCAGAGCGCATGCCAGCTCGGTAACGATTAATTTTCTTTTACTTTTCAATAACTTAACTTTATCAAAAAAATCTGTATCCGTTTTTTTTGCATGATCTGTCAATTGGCCTGCATGCAGAATGCCTGTATTTTCCGGACTGACCGAATCAAGACGACTGCGCGATGAACCCTGAAAAGCTCGAACTGCTGATAACCCGCGAAATGCCCTTCGGCAAATACAAGGGCCGCATCATCGCGGACTTGCCCGGCCCCTACCTGAACTGGTTCGCCCGGGAAGGTTTCCCCCATGGCGAATTGGGCGGCTTGCTGGCCCTGATGCAGGAAATCGATCACAACGGTTTGTCGGAACTGCTTGAACCGCTACGCGCCAAACATGGCAAACCCGCACCTCGCCACTGATTCATTAATCCCGCCCCAGATTGAGTAGCCCATGCCCGACAATACCCGCCGCGCCCGAGATGAAGCCTTCTGGCTGACCTTTGCCGATCGCTACGATCTGCAACCGGGCCCGATCAATCTGGAAAACGGTTACTTCGGTCGCATGTCGCGCACGGTGGTCGAGGAATATCAGCGCAACATCGAGCTGATCAACCGCGGTAATTCGGTTCATGTGCGCCAGCGTTTCGAACAGGGCGAGAGCGTGAAGATCCAGGCGCAGGTGGCCAAGCTGATCGGTATGCCCGGCGAGAGCATCGCCCTCACCCGCAATGCCTCGGACGGTTTGCAATCGCTGATCCGCAATTACAATCGGCTGCAACCGGGCGACCAGGTGCTGATCTGCGATCTGGAATACGACACCGTGAAGGGCGCCATGCGCTGGTTGGCACGTCATCGTGGTGTCGAAGTGATCGAGATCGATCATACGCATCCCGCCAGTTTCGACAGTTTGCTGAGCACTTACCGCGAGACCTTCGCGCGTTATCCGCGACTCAAGCTGATGACACTAACCCACGTCACCCACCGCACCGGTCTGGTGATGCCGGTGCAAGCGATTGCCGCCGCTGCCAGGGAACACGGCATCGACGTGATCCTCGACGGCGCCCACGCGCTCGGCCAGTTCGAATTCGACCTTGATGAACTGGGCATCTCTTTCGCCGCTTACAACCTGCACAAGTGGATCGGTGCGCCGTTGACCCTGGGTTTTCTCTATATCGCCCCCGAGCGTTTGGCCGACATCGACCCGGACATGGGCGAAATGCATTTCCCGATCACCGACATTCGCGCCCGCACGCCGTACAGCACACCGAACATCCCGGCGTTGCTGACCCTGCCACTGGTGCTCGAAGAGCATTGGGCCATGGGCGGATCGCCCGCCAAAGGCACGCGTCTCAACTACCTGCGTAACCTGTGGGTCGGAGCAGTGCGCGAAGTGCCGGGCATCGAAGTCCTGACCCCGGACGATCCACGGTTGTATTGCGGCATCACGGCGATGCGTTTTACCGCGCATGCCGATCAACAAGTGATGGTCGAGCGACTGCTCAACGAATACAACCTGTTCACCGTGGTACGCAGCGGCGCGGCGTGTGGTCCGTGCATCCGGATTACACCGGGGCTGACTACCACCGCTGACGACATGAAGCGCCTGACCACGGCGCTGATCGAACTGCGCTGACGTCACACGGTGTATTTGTCGAAGTCCTCGGGCCTGATTTGCGTCGACACCGCAAAGGTGTCGATACCGATGGTCATCTGCCCGAAAAAGCCATCTTCGCTGGAATCGCGGCCGAGGGTGTGAACGTTCAGGGTCGAGTCTTCCCCGCCCATGGTGGTGTAAAAGTAATCCTGATCGTTGGTCAATGCTGTCGCGGCCCGGCCACTGTATTGGCGGCTGCCGAGCACCGAGCGCGAGGCCACTTCGGGAAAGTACAGCTGCCCCACCCAGGCCACGTGCCGCTCCTCAAGATAGTTGTTGCCCGAGGTGATTCGCACGGCGACATGAATATGCAGGGCGCGGCCGGCATAGAAACCCGGAAAGATGCTGGTAAAGCGTACGTTGCCCGACTTGTCGGTGAACTGCCCGCCACGCAAGTACGTGTCGTCGTCGGTTCGCGGGATCGCACCGATATCGCCGACGTCGGCTTCAACGTCCGGATTGATTTTGCTCCAGCCCGAATAGGACCCGCGCGCATTGCAGTGCCAGATATCCACCAGCGCGTCAGTGACCGGTAGACCGGTCATGGCATCGACGATTTTCAAGCGCAGCACCAACGGAATGCCATCGGCGCCTTCGCTGATATTGCGACGGATCAGTTTCGGATTGCGGAAATACGGCCCGGCGATCTGCTCCGGGGAAAGCAGGCAAACGGGTGTTGCTGAGGTGTAGGCGTCCATGCCGTTCTCTCTTCCATAAGATGAACGCAGGCTAGCATTGGTCGGTTTTCAGGATGCGGTAACTATGTATCGCAGGATGTCCTTGTGGCTACATCACTTCTTTCAGGCAAAAAAAAACGGTGCACCGACCAAGCGCACCGTAAAGCCGTAGAACACACAACGAAGTGTCGGGTGAAGCGATCAGTCCAGCAGCGCCAGTGCCTCGGCGGTGCATTCCTGAATGCGGGCCCAGTCGCCGTTCTTGATCCACTCCGGGTCAAGCATCCAGCTACCGCCCACGCACATGACGTTTTTCAACGCCATGTAGCTCTTGATATTGGCCGGACCGACGCCGCCGGTCGGGCAGAATTTCACTTCGCCGAACGGGCCGCCCAGGGCCTTGATGGCTGCGACGCCGCCGCTGACTTCCGCCGGGAACAACTTGAAGCGGCGATAGCCCAAGCCGTAGCCTTCCATGATGCCCGAGGCATTGCTGATGCCCGGCAACAGCGGAATCGGGCTGGCGACGCTGGCTTCCAGCAGATCGCGGGTGATGCCTGGCGTGACGATGAACTGCGAGCCCGCCGCTTCGGCGGCGGCCAGCATCTGGCGGTCGAACACGGTGCCGGCACCGGTCATCAGTTCCGGACGCTGCTCGCGCAGGATCTGGATGGCCTTGAGGCCGAACTGCGAACGCAGGGTCACTTCCAGGGCGGTCAGGCCACCGGCGGCGAGGGCATCGGCCAGCGGCAGGACATCCTGCTCGCGGGCAATGGTGATCACCGGCAGGATCCGCGCCTTGGCGCAGAGGCTGTCGATCAGGGCAACTTTATCCGCCATGGAAACGGTCGGGGATGGGTTTTTCATAGCGGCTGTTCCTTGGCTCATGGGCACCAGTAAATCTCTAACGTGGGTTGCAGAAAAGCGCGAATCGGCATTGCGGCGACATCGTCACCGGCCAGTGCGGTATTCAGGGTGGTCAGCTTCGACTGACCGGAAATCGACAGAATCTTGTGCTTGGCCGAAGCCAGCAGCGCCCGGCTCATGGTCAGGCGCTGATGCGGCACGGTCGGCGCCAGCATTGGATAGCAGCGACGAATGCCGTCGGCCTGTAAGGCTTCGGCAAGGTTCGGGCTGTTGGGGAACAGCGACGCAGTGTGACCGTCATCGCCCATGCCCAACACCAACACGTCGATCACCGGCAACTCGGAGAGCAGACGGTCGGCGTGATCGGCAGCCTGTTCGAGGTTGGCGCTGGCGCTGTACAGGCTCAGGAATTGAGCCTTGGCCGCCGGGCCTTGCAACAGGTAGCGCTTGATCAGGCCGGCGTTGCTGTCGGCGTGCTCAACCGGCACCCAACGTTCGTCAGCCAGGCTGACGACCACGTTCGACCAGTCCAGCGCCTGCTTGGCCAAGTGCTGAAAAAACGCCACCGGGCTGCGGCCACCGGACACCACCAGGGTCGCAGTGCCCTGGGCATCGATCGCATCGCTCAATTGTTTGGCCACCTTCAGTGCCAGGCCTTCGGCGAGCAGCGTCGGGCTCTTGAACTCATGGGTGCTGACACCCTGAGGCAGTTTCAAATCAGATATCGCCATACCACGACCTCCCATCCCGCGTGATCAGAGCAATGGAGCTCATCGGCCCCCAGGACCCGGCCGCGTACGGCTTGGGCGCATCACCGGATTTTTTCCACCCGGCGATCAACTGGTCACACCAATTCCACGCGGCTTCGATTTCATCTTTACGGACAAACAGGTTCTGATTGCCGCGCATCACTTCCAGCAACAACCGCTCGTAGGCATCGGGAATCCGTGCGCTGCTCCAGGTGTCGGAAAAATTCAGCTGCAACGGACCGCTGCGCAGCTGCATGCCCTTGTCCAGGCCTTGATCTTTGGTCATCACACGCAAGGAAATGCCTTCGTCCGGTTGCAGGCGGATAATCAGCTTGTTGCTGATTTGCAGGCGCTGCTCGGGAGCGAAGATGTAGTGCGACGGTTCCTTGAAGTGGATGACGATCTGCGACAGTTTTTGCGGCATGCGCTTGCCGGTACGCAGGTAGAACGGCACGCCGGCCCAGCGCCAGTTGCGGATGTCGGCACGCAGGGCGACGAAGGTTTCGGTGTCGCTCTGGGTGTTGGAATTCGGTTCTTCCAGATAGCCCGGCACCGCTTTGCCTTCGCTGTAACCGGCGATGTACTGGCCGCGTACCACTTGGGTGGTCAGGCCTTCCGGGCTGATCGGCGCCAGCGCCTTGAGCACTTTGACTTTCTCGTCGCGGATGCTGTCGGCGGACAGGTCGGCCGGCGGGTCCATGGCGATCAGGCAGAGCAGTTGCAGCAGGTGATTCTGGATCATGTCCCGCAGCTGACCGGCCTTGTCGAAGTAGCCCCAGCGGCCCTCGATCCCGACTTTCTCGGCCACGGTGATTTCCACGTGGGAGATGTAGTTCTGGTTCCACTGGGTTTCGAACAGGCTGTTGGCGAAACGCAGGGCGATCAGGTTCTGGACGGTTTCTTTGCCCAGATAGTGGTCGATGCGGTAGGTGCGGTTTTCCGGGAAGAACTGCGCCACGGCGTCGTTGACCTTGCGCGAGGATTCCAGGTCCGAACCAATGGGTTTTTCCAGCACCACGCGGGTATTTTCCGCCAGGCCAACCTTCGCCAGGTTCTCGCAGATTGCGCCGTACACCGCGGCCGGGGTCGCAAAGTAGGCAATGACCCGCTGCGAGCTGCCGGCCATCTCGGCCAGGGCGACGTAGTCTTCGGACTTGAGGAAATCGACGTGCAGATAAGTCAGGCGTGCGAGAAAACGTTCGACAACGGCTTCGTCCAGCTCTTTGGCACCGACGTAGCGGCGCAGCTCGGAGGCGATGAACGTCAGGTGCTCCTGCTCGCTGCCAGGCTCGCGGGCCAGCGCGATGATCCGCGTGTCCTCATGCAAGAGGCCGGCGCCGTCGAGTTGATAAAGGGCAGGAAACAACTTTCGCAGGGCCAGATCGCCGAGGGCGCCGAACAAGGCAAAGGTGCACGGTTCAACCGTAATCGAGAGCATGATGTTTGTTCTTTTATCAAGTTAAGCTACAAATACCTTTTTTCAAGGCATCACTCAAGGGAAAATGTAGTAATAACCACAACATTTTCGCAAAATACAGATTCCGAGTGGTGGTCGGTCGGAGCCATCAGTAGGATAGGCCACCGTTATGGGCCACACCAAAGGCCCTTTTTGCATTAGCCGCGCGCTTATCGGCGCAGGTGAATCAAGGATACTCATATGGACCGCGTGCGAAATTTACTGGAACAGATCCAGAGTCGCCTTGAAGAGTTGAACAAGGCCGAACGCAAAGTCGCCGAGGTGATCCTGCTCAACCCACAGCAGGCCACCCGTTTCAGCATCGCCGCCCTCGCCCAGGCCGCTTCGGTCAGCGAGCCAACGGTCAACCGTTTCTGCCGTTCATTCGGTGTCAGCGGCTACCCCGAGTTGAAGCTTCAGTTGGCCCAAAGCCTGGCCAGCGGAGCTGCCTATGTCAGCCGAGCGGTTGAAGCTGACGACAATCCGGAAGCGTATACCAAGAAGATTTTCGGCAGCGCCATTGCGTCCCTGGACAGCGCCTTGCAGGCACTGGACCCGAACCTGATCAGCCGCGCCGTCGACCTGTTGATCCAGGCCCGGCAAATCCACTTCTTCGGCCTCGGCGCCTCCGCCCCGGTGGCGCTGGATGCGCAGCACAAGTTCTTCCGTTTCAACCTGGCCGTGACCGCCCATGCCGATGTGCTGATGCAGCGCATGATTGCCTCGGTGGCGCATACGGGCGAATTGTTCGTGATCATTTCCTACACCGGCCGCACCCGCGAACTGGTGGAAGTGGCGCGCATTGCCCGGGAGAACGGCGCTTCGGTACTCGGCTTGACCGCAGAGAATTCACCGCTGGCCAAGGCCAGTACGTTGAGCCTGAACATTCCGCTGCCGGAAGACACCGACATCTACATGCCGATGACTTCGCGGATCATTCAATTGACCGTGCTCGATGTGCTCGCCACCGGCATGACCTTGCGTCGCGGGGTGGATTTCCAGCCGCATTTGCGCAAGATCAAAGAGAGTTTGAATGCGAGCCGGTATCCGGTGGGCGACGAGTTTAATTAGGACGCATAGAGAAAGATCGCAGCCTCGTTTCACTCGACAGCTCCTACAGGTGTACACGTTTCCTTGTAGGAGCTGTCGAGTGAAACGAGGCTGCGATCTCTTGATTTCAGACCCCCACCCGCGCCTGCAAACTCAAATGCGCCCGCTCCCCCGGTTTCAGGCACAGGCTATCGGTGCCGCCGCTCGCGGCCTCCACGCAAACGAATTCGGATATCTCGTTCCAGCTCACTCCCAGCAATGGCCGTGAGCCCGGATGCCAGACCACCGTGTCAGCCGTATCGCCAGTGTCGATGCACAACGCCCGATCCCAGGCGTGGTCATTTAGCTGCAACTCGCCGTCATGCTGGAACACCCGCTGACAGCCGCCATCGACGCGCAACTCGCCTTCCTGCTGGCAAACCTGGCGGTTCAACTGATCGTAACCCTGCGCGCCTTCAAGCCCAGACAGCGCTACCTCACCAACGTCGCCAATACGCCAGTAAGCGTGCAACGCCTGACTCAACTGGCACGGCATGTCGTCCTGATGCTCGGTACTCAGGCGCAAATCCATGCGTTCGCCCAAGTGCGCATGCAGGTCCACCTGCCAGTCACACAACTCCAGCTGCCAATGCAAACGCACGCCATCGTCATCACTGCTGCTGTCGATCAACTTCCAGTCGAGCAAGCGCGCCCAACCATGGGACGGCCAGGCGTTTTCACTCGGATGCCGGCCATACCACGGCCAACACACCGGCACGCCACCGCGAATCGCGCCGACCTGCGGCCACTTCGCTGCGCACCACAACCACGGCTTTTGGTCCTTGGGCTGAAAGTGCAGCAACTGCGCGCCCTGGCGACTGAACACCGCCTGACACAGCGGATGATCAATCACCAACACGTCGCGCTTCTGATAGCGCTCCCACGCGAACACCGGACGTTCGCGCAAGGATTTGAAGAAGCGTTGTAGCGGATGCTCAAGCATGTGCCACGGTCCTGAAAATCATCTGTTGCCGGGGTGCGCCCTCCCCAAAAAAAAGCGGACAGCCTTGGCTGTCCGCAAAAATGCGCACATAGAGAGGAGCTTATCGCAGTCGCGTTAGAACACCGACTGAATTTTCAGGCCGGCGACCAAAGCGTTGTCGACTTCATCCACACCACCCGGGTGAGTGATGTACTGCAGGTTAGGACGCACGGTCAGCCAGTTGGTGACGTGGAAACCGTAGTTGAGCTCGTAGTTGTATTCGGTCTCACGCAGCGGCGAGAACAATGGATCTTCGTAGTTGCTCACACCATTGGCGGCGTTGGTCAGCTCGGCATTTTTCTTCACGTCATCGTTGACATGGATACGGGCGAAGCCGATGCCCAGGTCATCTTTCGGACGTGCATCGAACGGGCCTTTGTACACGAACATCAGCGACTGGTAGTTGTCGACGATGTTGGTGTCCTTGTCGTGGAAAGTTGCGTTGGCGGCGATGTTCAGACCGCGGCTGGCGTCACCGTTATGGCTGGTGAGTTGCTGTTGTGCAACGAACCAGTAGCCGTGCTTGCTGCTGTGGCTGCGATAGGCGTTGCCGCTGGTGGCCGCGTCATCGCCGTTGTCATCTTCACGGACGTCATCGGCGCTGGCAGTGCTTTTGTAGTAACCGACACGGTATTCGCCCGGCAGGTTGCCTGGGTTAGGCAGCCACACCAGTTCAACCGGCAGGACGGTGCCGGCAGTACCGCTGCCGCTGAGCTTGAAGCCGTTACCGTGTTCCAGCTGCGACGGGTTCTGGTTGTACGCGCCGATCTGCGCATACCACTCAGGCGAGATGTTGTACTTCACGCGGATCGCCGCTTGGCTGACCGGCCAGTTGTACCAGATGTTGGTCGCCCAGTTACCCACTTGGGAACCGCAGAACGCCAGGTTCTGGAATTCGCACGGGAAGGTGTTGAAGTCTTCGCCTTCACCGAAGTAACCGGCCTTGACGTCCAGTTTGTTGTCGAGGAACTGATGCTTGATCCACAACTGGGTCAGACGAACCATGTGGCCACGGCCGTAGACTTCCTGCGAGGAGCTCAAGGTGCCGGCACGCGGGTCGCCGACACGGTCGTTGGAGATGTTTTCACCGTTACGGTTGGTCAGCTGGATCTTGGCCTGGGTGTTGTCCCAGCCGAACAGCTTCTCCAGGTCCAGCGCCGCGCCCAGACCGAACTGGTCGGAGTAACGCGCAGTCTTGTCGTTGTTGAACCCGCCGTGGAGGTTGCCGCCCACTTCACCGACGTAATCCATTTTGATGTCGATGCCCTGCTCGATCAGCTTGGTTCGTTCGCCACCCCAATCCCCGGTCATCCATTCTGAATCGGCGCTAAACGCGTCAGCCGCGTGGACGCTACCGGCCAGTGTCATTGCTGCAATGGCAGACAACTGGCAGATAAGCTGAGCGCTGTTCTTCTTCTTCATCCCTACATCCTCGTTTTATTGTTATTAACTTTTCTTTTTCTAACGCGGTTACATCCCCTGTGGGAGCGAGCTTGCTCGCGAAGGCGCAATCACATTCAACATCGATGTCGACTGACCCACCGTCATCGCGAGCAAGCTCGCTCCCACATTGATTTCCTATCGACCTTTGAATTGCGCGACGTTGGCAGCGTGCGATTCGGTTTTCGGTAAGGCGGCAACCCCCAGGCGCTCGCCAGTATTGGCATCGAACAGCAGCACTTTCGCCGGATCGAATTGCAGGGTCAGGGTCTCGCCTACCTGCGGTGCCACGTCCGGCGCCAGACGGCAGCAGACCTTGGTGTCGTTGAGATTGACGAACACCAGCGTGTCCGGACCGGTCGGCTCTGTAACCTGAACTTCAGCGCGAATGGTCGGCAATCCATTGGCATCGCCGTTCGCCAGCATGATCTGCTCAGGACGCAGGCCAAGGATCACTTCGCGATCTTCCAGTCCGGCATCCTGCATGCTCATCGGCAGCTCGCAACGCGCCTGGCCACTGTCCAGCAGCGCGACCAGACGGCCGTCCTTGCGTTGCAGGCGCAACGGAATGAAGTTCATGGGCGGCGAGCCGATGAAGCTCGCCACAAACAGATTGGCCGGGTTGTTGTAGATGTCTTTCGGCGTACCGAACTGCTGGATGATCCCGTCCTTCATCACCGCCACCTTGTCGCCCAGGGTCATGGCTTCGATCTGGTCGTGGGTCACATAGACCGTGGTGGTTTTCAGGCGCTGGTGCATCAGTTTCATTTCGGTGCGCATCTCGACCCGCAGCTTGGCGTCGAGGTTGGACAGCGGTTCGTCGAACAGATAAATCTTCGGACGACGCGCCAGGGCACGGCCCATGGCAACGCGCTGCTGCTGGCCGCCAGAGAGTTGGCCAGGCTTGCGATTGAGCAGGTGTTCGATCTGCAACAGCTTGGCCACCCGGGCGACTTCCTCGTCGATGGCCGACTGATTCATCTTGCGGATTTTCAGACCGAATTCGATGTTCTCGCGCACGCTCATGGTCGGATACAGCGCGTAGGACTGGAACACCATGGCGATGTCGCGATCCTTGGGGCTCATGCCGCTGACGTCCTGATCGCCGATCATGATCGCGCCGCCAGTGATGGTTTCCAGACCGGCGATGCAGTTCATCAGGGTCGACTTGCCGCAACCCGAAGGTCCGACCAGGATCAGGAACTCACCGTCCTTGATCGACAGTTCGATGTTCTTCAAGGTGTCCGGCAGGCCGGCGCCATAGGTCTTGTTTACATTGCGAAGTTCGAGCGTTGCCATGATTACCCCTTGACTGCGCCGGCCGTAAGGCCGCGCACGAAATACTTGCCTGCGACCACATAGACCAGCAGGGTCGGCAGCCCGGCGATCATCGCCGCTGCCATATCAACGTTGTATTCCTTGGCGCCGGTGCTGGTGTTGACCAGGTTGTTCAGCGCGACCGTGATCGGTTGCGAATCACCGCTGGAGAACACCACGCCGAACAGGAAGTCGTTCCAGATCTGGGTGAACTGCCAGATCAGGCAGACCATGATGATCGGCGTCGACATCGGCAGAATGATCCGGCGGAAGATGGTGAAGAAGCCCGCGCCATCGAGGCGTGCGGCTTTCACCAGCGCATCCGGAATGCTCACGTAGTAGTTGCGGAAGAACAGCGTGGTGAATGCCAGGCCGTAAACCACGTGCACGAACACCAGCCCGGTGGTGGTGCTTGCCAGGCCCATCTTGCCGAGGGTGAACGACGCCGGCAGCAGCACGGTCTGGAACGGCAGGAAGCAACCGAACAGCAGCAGACCGAAGAACAACTGCGAACCACGGAAGCGCCACATCGACAGCACGTAGCCGTTCAACGCACCGATCGCCGTCGAAATCAGCACCGCCGGAACAGTGATCTTGATCGAGTTCCAGAAGTAACCGTCGACCGTGGCCCAGGCCTTGACCCAGCCGATACCGGTGACCACGGTCGGCCAGCTCAGCAGGTTGCCGGTGCTGATGTCTTCCGGGGTCTTGAAGCTGGTCAACAGCATGACCATCAATGGAATCAGGTAAAGCAATACGGCGAGGATCAGCACCGCGTAGATCGCGATGCGACTCAGGCTGATGGCAGGTTTGACAGCGAGACTAGTCATGACGCTTGGTCCTCAGCTCGGAGTACAGGTAAGGCACGATGATTGCGAGAATCGCACCGAGCATCAGAATCGCACTGGCCGAGCCCATGCCCATCTGGCCGCGACTGAACGTGAAGGAGTACATGAACATCGCCGGCAGGTCAGAGGAATAGCCCGGACCACCAGCCGTCATCGCCGCCACCAGGTCAAAACTCTTGATCGCGATGTGCGCCAGAATCATCACCGCACTGAAGAACACCGGGCGCAGGCTCGGCAGTACCACTTTCCAGTAGATCGTCGGCATGCTCGCGCCATCGATTTGCGCGGCACGGATGATCGATTGATCGACACCGCGCAGGCCGGCGAGGAACATCGCCATGATGAAGCCCGAGGCTTGCCAGACCGCAGCGATCACCAGGCAATAAACCACGCGATCCGGGTCGATCAGCCAGTCCAGGCGGAAGCCTTCCCAGCCCCAGTCCCGAAGCAATTTGTCCAGGCCCATGCCTGGGTTGAGCAGCCATTTCCAGGCAGTACCGGTGACGATCATCGAGAGCGCCATCGGGTACAGGTAAATAGTGCGGATGAAGCCTTCGCGACGGATTTTCTGGTCGAGGAAAATCGCCAGTGTCACGCCGATCACCAGCGTGATGCCGATGAACATGCCGCCGAACAGCGCCAGGTTCTTGCTCGCCACCCACCAGCGGTCGTTGTCGAACAACCGTGCGTATTGCGCCAGGCCCGCCCACTTGTAGTTCGGCAGGAATGTCGAGGTCGTGAACGACAGAACGAACGTCCACAGGATGTAGCCATAGAAGCCCACCAGAACGATGAACATGCTCGGCGCCAGCACCAGTTTTGGAAGCCAGCGTTGCAATGCATCGAACGGCGAGGCTTTGCTGAACACAGCAACAGAACTCATGGGGAAATCCAGTACGAGAGAAAAGGACTACTTTGGAAATGCTTCCCCTTGTAGGAGTGAGCCTGCTCGCGATAGCGGTGTGTCAGTCACCCAATCATTGAATGACAGATTGCAATCGCGAGCAGGCTCGCTCCTACAGGGGTCAGGCATTACTTGGCCGATTGAACCGCCGCGCCCAATTTCTTGGCGGCGTCAGCCGGGTCGGCTTTCGGGTCGTTGATGTAGTTGGTCACCACATCGAAGAACGCGCCCTGTACCGCCAGCGTGGTCGCCATGTTGTGCGCCATGCTCGGCTGCAGGCCGCCGGACTTGGCGTCTGCCAGGAAGTCCTTGGCGGCGGTCTGGGCGCAGGAGTCAAAACCGTATTTGCCCATGTCCGCCAGCATGTCGTTCCGCACCGGGATCGAGCCCTTGTTGATGCTGAAGACTTTCTGGAAGTTCTCACCCAGCACGACCTTCGCGATGTCCTGCTGACCGGCAGCGGTGCCCGCGTCTTTCTGCTTGAACACCGCCAGAGAGTCGATGTTGTAGGTGAAGGCCTTGTCGGTGCCCGGGAACGCGACGCACTCGTAGTCCTTGCCGGCGACTTTCTTGGCGGCGGTCCATTCGGACTTGGCCCAGTCACCCATGATCTGCATGCCGGCCTTGCCGTTGATGACCTTGGCCGCTTCCAGGTTCCAGTCCTGGCCTTTGCCGTCGGCGTCCATGTAGGTCGCGACTTTCTTCAGCTCGGTCAAAGCCTTGACCATTTCCGGTCCGGTCAGCGCTTTGTTGTCGAGATCGACCAGGGCTTTCTTGTAGCCATCAACGCCCATCACCGAGAGCACAACGGCTTCGAACACGGTGCTGTCCTGCCAAGGCTGACCGCCGTGGGCGAGCGGAATAAAACCCGCAGCCTTGAGCTTGTCACCCGCGGCGTAGAATTCTTCGAGGGTGGTTGGTGGTTTTTCAATGCCCGCTTTCTTGAAGACTTCCGGATTGATCCACAGCCAGTTGACGCGGTGGATGTTCACCGGCACGGCGACGTAATCACCTTCGTACTTCACGGTATCGGAGACTTTCTTGTCGAGCAGGCTGTCCCACTTCTCCGATTTGGCCACGTCTTTCAGGACATCGGTGTCGAGCAGGCCGGTAGACGCCCACTCCTGAATATCCGGCCCCTTGATCTGGGCCACGCCTGGCGGGTTACCCGCAACGGCACGGCTTTTCAGCACGGTCATGGCAGTCGCACCGCCACCACCGGCGACTGCGCCGTCCTTCCAGGTGAAGCCGTCTTTCTCGACTTGGGCCTTGAGGACATCGACCGCTGCCTTTTCGCCACCCGACGTCCACCAATGCACGACTTCCACGGAACCTTTGGATTCGGCGGCAAGAACACTGAGGGGGAGCGCAGACAGGGAAGCGAGAGAAATGACAGTAGCGAGGCGAGAAATCGCATTCATCTAGTAGTACCTTTCTTGTTGTTATGCATGCAAGTCTGGTGCTTGCGCTGCATAGGATTTTAAACAGGGGAAGCCCCTTCGCAGGTAACGAAGGGACGCGCGAATGTCACTGCATGGTTACATAGAACCGCTCTGGGACAACTGTGCCAGCGCACTGGCCATGCTCGGCGCCAGCGGCAGTCGCGGGATCAACAAGGCTTGCCAGGCGTGATACAGGTCGGGTTTTCCGGCCCAGATGTCGGCACTTGGACGGTTCAACGGGTCGAGTTCGTGATGCCAGCTGCCGTCGCAGCGGTCAATGAAATGACTGTCACAAAATTCCCAGAACAGTCGGTACCAGCGCTCGAATTGTTCATCGCCGGTGCGCTTGAGCAAGGCACTGGCGGCGGCGCTGGCTTCGCAATGGGTCCAGTGCAGGCGATGACGAACCACCGCTTTGTTGTCCCAGTCGAGGGTGTAGACAATGCCCGGCGCGCCGTCGACGTCCCAGCCATGCAGGCAATTTTGCTCGAAGAGTTTTTGCGCATCAGTGGCCAGCCAACCCGGCGTCAACATCCCGGCCTGCACCCGCGCCGCTTCGAGGTGCAGCAACAGCCGCGCCCATTCAAAGCCGTGGCCCGGCGTGGTGCCGTAGGGGCGGAAACCGTCGGCCGGGTTGTCGTGGTTGTACTCGCGCAGCGGCTGCCAGTCGCGATCGAAATGCTCGACCACCAGGTAATCGTTGGCGGCGGCGTGACCATGAATCACCCGCTCGACAATGCGCTGCGCTCGGCACAACCAGCGGTTGTCATCGGTGACATCGGCCAGCGCCAGAAACGCTTCGGTGGCGTGCATGTTGCTGTTGGCGCCGCGATAGGCTTCTTCATCACTCCAGTCACGGTTGAAGGATTCGCGCATGGCGCCCTCCTCTTCGCTCCAGAAATACGTGTCGATAATGTCGATGGCATCATCGAGCAACGCTTGCGCGCCGGGGCGTTGCGCGACCACAGCGGAGCTGGCAGCCAGCGCGACGAAGGCATGCAGATAGGCGTTCTTGCCGGTGTTGCCATCGCGGTGCTCAGCGACCGCGAACCAGCCACCGTGCACGGCATCGCGCAGCGGACCGCGCAGTGCCTCGACACCGTGATCGACCAGCTCGGCAAACCCCGGCAGGCCTTGAATGTGGGCCATGGCGAAGCTGTGGGTCATGCGCGCGGTGTTCATGGTTTCGGCTTGCGCGTCGGCCGGCAGATGACCGCGTTCATCGAGATTGCCGAAGCCTTCAGGCAGCTTCGAAGCCTTGGCGAACGCCAGCATTCGCAAGCCTTCGGCAGCGAGCCATTGCTGGTGTGCAGGTGCGTTCAGCCAACTGCTGAAAGCAGGTTGGAAGGTGTGCATGGGAGACCTTTTTTGTTGTTATGACTGAGGGGCAGTCTAAACAACGGGCGATGGCGGGCTTGTAACGAAGGGGGCGAGTTATGTCACCATTCTGTGACAAAGCAAGATCAAAAGATCGCAGCCTTCGGCAGCTCCAGGGATCGGTGTAGGAGCTGCCGCAGGCTGCGATCTTTTGACTTTCAATCTATCGAACGGGGTAACTGCAGGGTCACCCGCAACCCGCCTTCACGCAGGTTTTGCAAGCTGACTTCACCGCCATGACTATGGGCAATATTGCGCGCGATCCCCAGCCCCAACCCATACCCCTGCTGTTGCCCGGCCAAGCGGAAGTGCGGCTCAAAGACTTGCTCCAGCCGCTGCTCCGGAACCCCCGGCCCTTCATCGTCGACATGCAGGACAAATGCACTGTCGTCATCATCGATATGCAGATGCGCGTTCTGCCCGTACTTCAACGCATTGTCGATCAGGTTGCCGATGCAGCGCTTGAGCGCCAACGGTTTACCCGGATAGGCCGCGAGCGCCCGCCCCTGCTGAGTCACGCGGCCATTGCCGTTCGGCGCCAGATACGGCTCCACCAGACAATCGAGGACGTGATTGAGATCCACCGGCTCGATGTTCTCGTGGATGTCGGTGTCTTTCACGCATTGCAGCGCACCTTTGACCAGCAGCTCCAGTTCGTCCAGATCGCGGCCGAACTTGACCTGTAGCTTTTCGTCTTCGAGCAGTTCAACGCGCAGACGCAGCCGGGTAATCGGCGTGCGAAGGTCGTGGGAAATCGCGCTGAACAACTGGCTGCGCTCGGTCAGGTAACGGCTGATGCGTTCGCGCATGGTGTTGAACGCACGCCCCACTTCAACCACTTCGCTGCCACCACCTTCGGCCACCGGCTCGACGTCGGCGCCCAGTGACAGATCCCGCGCCGCCCGCGCCAAACGCTTGAGCGGTCGGCTCTGCCAGTGCACCAGCAGGCCGATGAACAGCAGCAAGAAACCGCTGGTGAGAACGATGAACCACACCTGCTGCGCCGGCAGGCCTTGCTCTTCAAGACTGGTGTACGGCTCGGGCAGCAACGAGGCGATGTACAACCATTCGCCCGGTGCCATTTGAATCTGCGTGACCAACACGGGCGGGTTCACCGGTTCCAGGGTCAGCGCGTAGTGCGCCCAGGAGCGTGGCAGCTCATCGAGCTTCAGGCCGGCATTGAAAATCCGCAGATCCTCGGGACTCACGAAGGACACCGAGATATCAGTGTCGTGACCCAGGGACTGACGCAGCACTTCGTCCACCGCTTTCATCACCGCCGCTTTACGCGGTGTGATCGGCAGGACTTCCATTCCGAGCGGTTTGTCGTTGAGCGTCACCACGAATCGCGTGCCGCCCATGCTGCGCAACTGGTCGAGCACCAGCGGTCGATAGGCCACCGGCAACGAACGAAAGTAACTGACGCTGGCCGTCATCGAATGCGCCAGGCTGCGGGCGCTGGTGACCAGTCCTTCAAGCTGCGTGGCGCGCAGTTGCGACACCCAGATCACACTCGACAACGTCTGGGCGAACAGCACCGCGAGCAAGGTCAGCAGCAACATGCGGCCGAGCAGCGAGCGCGGCACCGGCACCCTTTCTGCGAGTTTGCGCAGGGACTCAGTGACCATTGCTGGCAATCACATTGGCTGCCAATTGATAACCGCTGCCGCGTACGGTTCGAATCAGTCGCGGCGGTTTTTCCGTGTCGCGCAGACGTTGGCGCAGGCGACTGACCGCCATGTCGACGATGCGATCGAGTGGCATCAAATCACGGCCACGGGTGGCGTTGCCAATGGTGTCGCGGTCGAGGATTTGCTGCGGGTGATCGAGGAACAGTTTCAACAAGGCGAAATCGGCACCGGACAGAATCACCTCTTCACCATCGATGTGAAACAGACGATGGCTGACCATGTCCAGCCGCCAGTCATCGAAGGCCAGCACTTCACCGCCGTTGCGCTCCTGACCGAATTGCGCGCGGCGCAACAGGGCCTTGATGCGCGCCTGCAATTCACGGGGGCTGAAAGGTTTACCGAGATAGTCGTCGGCGCCCAGTTCCAGACCGATAACACGATCGGCCTCGTCGGAGCTGGCCGTGAGCATGATGATCGGCACCTGCGCCCGTCGCGGGTGCTGGCGAATCCAGCGGCACAGACTGAATCCGTCTTCGTCCGGCAGCATCACATCGAGAATCACCAGGTCACTGGGTTCGTCGTTCAAGGCCTGGCGGAAACCGGCGCCATCGGGCGTGGTACGTACCTGAAACCCGGCGCGGGTCAGGTAGGTGTCCAGCAACTCGCGTATCTCTTGATCGTCATCGACCAACAAAATCGACTTGTTGACTGAGCTCACTTCGAAGGCATCCTTGTTGTTGGAATTGGGGCGGATTATGCCTGATGAACCTCGGATATTTGTTGCCTGTTCTGGCTTCATCGCTGGCAAGCCAGCTCCCACAAGGGTCTGTGTCGCTCACAAAACCTGTGGGAGCTGGCTTGCCAGCGATGAAGGCGACACGGTCTCAAGCCTGTTCGAGCGCTACTCCCGCGCCAACAAGGCCCGAATACGGCGCCGTCACCAGCCACACCGGTATCCCCTTGAAGTAATCGCTCATGCAACCCTTGTCGGCGAAGCATCGGGCGAAACCGCTTTCGAGGAAGAAATCGGCAAACCGCGGAATCACTCCGCCAACGATGTACACCCCACCACGCCCACCGGTGGTCAGCACGTTGTTGCCGGCCACGCGACCGAGCCAGCAGCAGAATTGTTCGAGCACTTCCAGGGCAATCGGATCGCCCGCCAGCCCGGCAGCCGTGATCGCTTCCGGCGTATCCAGCACAGGCTCATGCCCGTCCACCGCACAAATCGCCCGGTAAACCCGTGGCAACCCGCCGCCACTCAACGCCGTTTCCGCGCTGACATGACCAATCTCATTGGAGATGTGCTGCCACAACTGGGTTTCGCGCGGGCTGCTCAGCGGCAAGTCGACGTGACCGCCCTCCCCCGGCAACGCGGCAAACCGGCCTTCGCCCAGATCGAGCAAAGTACCTACGCCCAAACCGGTGCCTGGGCCGATCACCACCGCCGGGCGCAACGGCTCCGGCGTGCCTTCGCAGACCACGCGGAATTCGCCGGGCTGCAAACGGGTCATGCCCAACGCCATGGCCGAGAAATCGTTGACCAGCAACAGCTGATCGACCTGCAAGGTCTGGCAGAAACCCTTGCGGCTCAAACGCCAGTGATTGTTGGTGAACTTGAATTCGTCGCCGCTCACCGGGCCGGCCACCGACAGGCATACCGAGCCGATCGAACCCGACGCCAGACCGAGCCCGCTCAGGTACAGGCTGATCGCCTCTTCCGGGCTGGCGTGGTCGGCCGTCGCCAGCACCTGGACGCTTTCCAGTTGCTGGTTTTTCCACAACGCGAACCGTGCGTTGGTCCCACCGATGTCACCGACCAAAGCCAGTTTCAATTAAGCGTCTCCAGGGCAGAAGTGAAGGCGCTGGCCCCCTGCTCTGCCGAGCTGAAGGCCATGCGCATGAAACCAAACAGTTCGCGACCGGTGCCGATGTTGTTACCCAACAGGCCCTTGGCCGGCGTGCGCGCTGCGAATTCTTCGGCGTCCACCTTAAGCTCCAGGGTGCCTTTGACGCCATCGACGCGGATGATATCGCCCTCTTGCACCCGCGCCAAAGCGCCACCGACATAAGCTTCGGGGCTGACGTGAATCGCCGCCGGGATTTTCCCCGACGCGCCGGACATGCGTCCGTCAGTCACCAGTGCAACCTTGAAGCCGCGATCCTGCAGCACGCCGAGGAACGGCGTCATCTTGTGCAGCTCCGGCATGCCGTTGGAGCGCGGGCCCTGGAAGCGCATTACCGCGACAAAATCCTTCTCCAGCAAACCGGCCTTGAATGCGTCGGCCAGATCCTGTTGATCCTGGAACACCATGGCCGGTGCTTCGACGATCTGGTTTTCCAAGGCGACCGCCGAAACCTTCATCACGCCGCGACCCAGGTTGCCTTCCATCACTCGCAAGCCGCCCTCTGGCGAGAACGCACGAGCGACCGGACGCAGAATGCTTTCATCGAGGCTTTCGGTGATGCCTTCACGCCAGACCAGTTCGCCGTTGTCGAGGAATGGTTCCTGGGTGTAGCGGCTCAGGCCGTGGCCCATGACGGTGTTGACGTTTTCGTGGAGCAACCCGGCGTCCAGCAGTTCGCGGATCAGGAACGACATGCCGCCCGCTGCCTGGAAGTGGTTGATGTCGGCCTTGCCGTTCGGGTAGACGTGGCTCAGGGTCGGCACCACCTCGGAGAGGTCGGCCATGTCCTGCCAGGTCAGTTGAATGCCCGCCGCCATGGCGATGGCCGGCATGTGCAGGGTGTGGTTGGTCGAGCCGCCAGTCGCGTTCAGCGCGACGATGGAGTTGACCAGCGAACGCTCGTCGACGATTTCGCCGATCGGCATGAAGTTGCCGTTTTGCTTGGTCAGGCGCGTCACTTGGTGCGCGGCTTCGCGGGTCAGGGCATCGCGCAGCGGCGTGTTCGGGTTGACGAAAGAGGCGCCCGGCAAGTGCAGGCCCATGACTTCCATCAGCAACTGGTTGGTGTTGGCGGTGCCGTAGAAAGTGCAGGTGCCGGGGCTGTGGTAGGAATTCATTTCCGACTCCAGCAGTTCTTCGCGGCTGGCCTTGCCTTCGGCGTAGCGCTGACGGACGTCGGCTTTCTGCTTGTTGGAAATACCGGAAACCATCGGCCCGCCCGGCACGAAGATCATCGGCAGATGACCAAAGCGCAGCGCCCCCATCATCAGGCCCGGGACGATCTTGTCGCAGATGCCGAGCATCAGCGCGCCATCGAACATGTTGTGGGACAGCGCCACGGCGGTGGACAGCGCGATCACTTCGCGGCTCGGCAGGCTCAGCTCCATGCCCGGCTCGCCCTGGGTCACGCCATCGCACATGGCCGGAGTGCCACCGGCGAACTGGCCGACGGAGCCGATTTCGCGCAGGGCTTTCTTGATCAGTTCAGGGAAGACTTCGTACGGCTGGTGCGCCGAAAGCATGTCGTTATATGACGAAACAATCGCAATGTTCGCGGAGTTCATCATCCGCAGGCTGTTCTTGTCGTCGCTGCCGCAACCGGCCACGCCGTGGGCGAAGTTGGCGCATTGCAGCTTGCCGCGCATCGGACCGTCGCTGGCCGCACCGCGAATCAATGCAAGGTAAGCCTCACGCGTGGCGCGGCTGCGGGCGATAAGCCGTTCGGTGACCTCAAGGACGCGGGGATGCATGTGTAGAACTCCAGGCTAACGGATGTGGCGACCTGATTGTCTATGCTGATCAAAGGCCGGTGTCGATGGGATGACAGACGGTTTTCTTGATCGGTTGGACCAGTTGATTCAGGTCACTCGTTGTAGATTGAATAAAATATTGCCATCAAAAAGGCTTGTTTTCTATTTTTTTGCGAATAATCTTGTAATTCCAACAACAAAACGACGGTAGCGCAGACATATGACTCTTCGAATCGCAATCAATGGCTTTGGCCGCATCGGCCGTAATGTTCTTCGCGCACTCTATACACAAGGCTACCGTCAGGATTTGCAGATCGTTGCCATCAACGATCTGGGGGACAGCGCAATCAACGCGCATCTGCTTAAGTACGACACTGTTCACGGCACGTTCGACGCCGATGTCCAGCACGATCAGGAAAGCCTGACCGTCAACGGCGACCGCATTGCGGTCAGTGCCATTCGCAATCCGGCCGAGCTGCCTTGGGCCGCTGAAAAGATTGATGTGGTGTTCGAATGCACCGGTCTGTTCACCGACCGAGCCAAAGCCGCCGCGCATATTACGGCCGGCGCACGCAAAGTGATCATCTCGGCCCCGGCCAAAGGCGCTGACGCCACCGTGGTTTATGGTGTGAACCACGACATTCTGCGCCAGTCGCACCAGATCATTTCCAACGCGTCGTGCACCACCAACTGCCTGGCCCCGGTGGCCCAGGTGCTGCACCGCGAGCTGGGCATCGAAAGCGGTCTGATGACCACGATCCACGCCTACACCAACGACCAGAACCTGACCGACGTTTACCACACCGACCCGTACCGCGCCCGTTCGGCCACCCAGAACATGATCCCGAGCAAGACCGGCGCCGCTGAAGCGGTGGGCCTGGTATTGCCGGAACTGGCGGGCAAGCTGACCGGCATGGCGGTACGTGTGCCGGTGATCAACGTATCGCTGGTTGACCTGACAGTGCAGCTGAAAAAAGAAGCCAGCGCCGAAGAAGTCAACGCCCTGCTCAAGCAAGCCAGCCAGCACTCGAAGATCCTCGGCTACAACACCCTGCCGCTGGTCTCCAGCGACTTCAACCACAACCCGCTGTCGTCGATCTTCGACGCCAACCACACCAAGGTCAGCGGCAAGCTGCTCAAGGTATTGGCCTGGTACGACAACGAATGGGGCTTCTCCAACCGCATGCTCGATAACTGCCTGGCGCTGTGCAACGCTGAATAGGCATTGATACGCCCCTGTAGGAGCTGCCGGAGGCTCGGGCCGCGTTCGGACGATCTTTTGATCTTGATCTTGTAAAAATCAACATCAAAAGATCGCAGCCTTCGGCAGCTCCTACAGGTATTTGCGACACCGAGGAGCATGCAATGATCGGTATCAGCTTTACGCAAAAGACCCTGGCGGTGCGCAAGCGCATCGCCCTGGTTGCCCATGATCACTGCAAAGTGTTTTTGCTGGACTGGGCCGAGCGACAAAAAGACAGGCTGGCGCAGCATGAACTGGTCGCCACCGGCACCACGGGGTTGTTGTTGCAACAACGTCTCGACCTGCCGGTAGAAAGCATGATCAGTGGCCCGCTGGGCGGTGACCAACAGCTCGGCGCGCGCATCGCCGAGCAACGGGTCGACATGCTGGTGTTCTTCTGGGACCCGTTCGAACCGCAGCCGCACGACCCGGACATCAAGGCATTACTGCGGGTCGCGGCAGTCTGGAACATTCCGGTGGCGTGCAACGAATGCAGCGCTGATTACTTGCTCAGCAGCCCGATGATGGATCAGGCGCACACGCACCGGATCCCGGATTACGCCACATATTTACAGGGCCGAGCATAAACCTTCACAAATCAATACTTGACCACTCGAGCGGATGATAAGCATTATCATTCGCTCGAAATGGATCAGGTCTTCCCGTGAGTCAATCGCGCTTCAATGACGTCTTCATCACCCAGCGAGTCTCTCTGCTGCGTACGCTGGAGCGGATGGTCAACAATCACAGCACCGCCGAAGACCTGCTGCAGGAAACCTACCTGCGCGTGACCCGTGCGCTCAGCGAACGGGCCATCGATCACCTTGAACCCTTTGTTTTCCAGACCGCCCGCAACCTGGCGCTGGACCATTTGCGTGCGCGACGCATCCATTCGCGCACCATGGTCGACGACGTGCTGCCGGAGGTGGTGGAAAGCATCGCCGCCCCCGCCAGCAGCGCAGAGGACGCCGCCCATGCCGAACAATTGCTCGAGCGTCTGAACGTGCGCCTCAGTCAACTCAGCCCCCGCCAGCAGCAGATTTTCATCCTCAGCCGCCTGCACGGTCACAGCTATCTGGAGATCGCCGAAAAACTCGGCGTGTCGCTCAGCACTGTGCAGAAAGAGCTGAAACTGATCATGACCATCTGCATCGGCGTCGCCGAACGGGCAAACGGCCACTGAGTCGCCCGCTGCTCGACGGTTTTATTCATCAGGGCTACCCTTGGCCCACTTTCGCGCTTCACTAAAAAAACAGCCGTGCACAGACACTGCCGAGGAAACACCGTGACGGACACCCACCGCTCCCCTTCGCCCTCACCGGCGCAGGCCACTGCAGACGCGATGGACCAGGCTATGGACTGGCTGATCGTGCTGGACAGCCCGAGCGAAGAACAGACTCGCCAGTTCCACGCGTGGCTCGCGGCCGAACCGGCGCATGCCGATGCGTTTGCCAAGGCCCAGGCGATCTGGAACGGTCCGCAAGTCACGCAATGCGCGCAAAGCCTGGCTGCGCGGCCTTCCAAAGTCACCGTACTGTCACGCCTGCGCCCGCACTGGAAACCCTTGGCCACCGCCGCCGTGCTGATCCTCGGTCTGTTCAGCTTCAGCAATCTGCCCATGCGCCTTCAGGCCGATCACCTGACCGTGGTCGGTGAACGCCAGCGCCTGCAACTGGAGGACGGTTCGAAAGTCCTGCTCAACACCAATTCGGCGTTTTCCAGCACCATCAACGATCAAAAACGCGTGGCTCGCCTGTATCAGGGCGAGGCGTTTTTTGAGGTCCAGCCCCATCGCGGCCAGCCGCTGGAACTCGACGCCGGCCTGGTGACCGCCAGCGTTCGCGATACGGCTTTTGCCGTGCGTTACCTCGACGGCGTGACACAGGTTCGCGTGCAGCGTGGCGATGTCGACCTGCGCGCCACCCGTGACGACGCGCGGATTCGCCTGACCGCCGGGGAAAGTATCCGCATCGGCCCCAACGGCTTCGATCGCCCGGCCAAACTCGATGCCGCCACCGACCTGGCGTGGGTTCAGGGTCGACTGGTTTTCGAAAACTGCCCGCTGAACCAGGTGCTCGCAGAGCTGCGTCGCTACTATCCGGGCTGGATCATCAACAACAACGAACAGTTGGCCAATGTTGCCGTCACCGGTAATTACCGGCTCGACCAGCCGCTGGACGTGGTCCGTTCGCTGGCCCACATCACCTCGGCGCAGTTGAAGGAATTCCCGGCGCTGGTGATTCTGAACTGAATGAGAATTATTTTTACTCGATAGTCATTCCCCGTACGTCTCGTTATAGCCAATGCAATTGATTCGCATCTCACCATGCCAATCAGCACCTATAAAGATTCGTGCGACACGGAGCGCTATCGATGTCCTCTCGCCTTACCCGCCAGTCCTCTTCACCGTCCCGCGTGCTGTCGCTGCTGACCGCCGCCATCCTGATGGCCGGCACTGCGCCTGTCATGGCCGCCAGCGCCGAGCAGCCTAGCCGCAACATGGGCGACTACTCGTTCGCCATCACGCCGCAACCGCTGGTCTCGGCGCTCAACGCCTTTACCGCCGTGACTGGCTGGCAAGTGGGCTTGCCGGCAGAGCTGGCTGAAGGCGTGGCGTCGCCGGGCGTGCGCGGATCGCTGCCGCCGGAAAAAGCCCTGGATCGCCTGTTGGTGGGGACCAACCTGAGCTACCGCAAACTGGGCAACAACAACATCGTGCTCGAACGCCGCACCACCGCCGGCATCCTGAACCTGCAACAGGTGACCATCAGTGCCACGCGTAACGAGCAGGACGTGAACAGCGTACCCAGCACCGTCACCGTCCACACTCGCGATGAACTGGACCGTAACAACGTCAACACCATCAAGGACCTTGTGCGCTATGAGCCGGGCGTTTCGGTGGGTGGTGCCGGTACTCGCGGCGGGATCAGCGGCTACAACATCCGCGGCATCGACGGTAACCGGGTCCTGACGCAGATCGATGGCGTGGAAATCCCCAACGGTTTCTTCAACGGCCCTTACGCCAAGACCCAGCGCAACTACGTCGACCCGGAAATCATCAAGCGCGTCGAAATCCTCCGGGGTCCGGCGTCGGTGCTGTATGGCAGCAATGCCATCGGCGGCGCAGTCAGTTACTTCACCCTCGACCCGGACGACATCATCAAGCCTGGCCAGGACGTCGGCGCACGCCTGAAGACCGGTTACAGCTCGGCTGACGAGAGCTGGCTCAAGTCCGCCACCGTGGCCGGTCGCGCCGATCAGTTCGACGGCCTGTTGCACTACAGCCAGCGCGACGGTCATGAAACCGAATCCTACGGCAGCAACAACAGCACCGGCCTGACGCGCACCGCCGCCAACCCGGAAGACGTGCGCGCCACCAACGTGCTGGCCAAGCTCGGCTGGAACTACAAGGACGACGCACGCCTGGGCCTGACCTACGAGAAGTACAAGGACGATCGCGACACCGATCAGAAAAGCGCCTACGGCGGTCCTTACTTTGCCGGCGCGCCGACCATTCCCGACAGTGTTTTGCCCGGCGGCATGTACCAGTCGCGTACCGGTAACGACACCATTACCCGTGAACGCTTCGGCCTGGAACACAGCTTCGCCCTCGACAGCCTGTTGGTGGACAACGTCAAGTGGAGCCTGAATCACCAGATCGCCAAGACCGACCAGAGCACCGACGAGGTCTACTTCCCCATCACCCGCAAGGTGTTGCGCACCCGCGACACGCTCTACGAAGAAAAGCAGTGGGTGTTCGACGCACAACTGGATAAAAGCTTCAGCGTCGCCGACACCGAACACTTGCTGACTTACGGCACCACCCTTAAGCAGCAGAAAGTCACGGGCTCGCGCAGCGGCAACGGTACGTGCCTGGCAATCGGTCGCGGCTGCTCCGCCATCGGCGCCACCAGCGCTGCCGATGTGCTGAGAAAATCCAGCGACTTCCCGGACCCGACCATCAACACCTACAGCGTGTTTGCCCAGGATCAGATCAGCTGGAACAACTGGACCTTCCTGCCGGGCCTGCGCTACGACTACACCGAGCTCAAGCCAGACATCACCCAGGAATTCCTCAACACCGTGTCCGCCGACGGTCGCGGCACCGTCAGCGACGAAAACAAGACCTGGCACAAAGTCTCGCCCAAGTTCGGCCTGACCTACGCCTTCAACGACAACTACACCTGGTACGGCCAGTACGCCGAAGGTTTCCGAACCCCGACCGCGAAGGCCTTGTACGGGCGTTTCGATAACACTGCTGCCGGCTACCGCGTGGAACCGAACCCGGACCTGGAACCGGAAAAAAGCCAGAGCTACGAGACCGGCCTGCGCGGCAACTTCGAGCAGGGCTCGTTCGATGTGGCGGTGTTCTACAACAAGTATCGCGACTTCATCAACGAAGACGCGGTTACCCCTGGCTATGACGAACCGACCTTCCAGAGCGCCAACATCAAGCACGCCACCATCAAGGGTGCGGAGATCAAGGGCCGCCTGAACCTCGACGCCTTTGGCGCACCACAGGGCCTCTACACCCAGGGCTCGGTGGCTTACGCCTACGGTCGCAACAACGACAACGGCGAGCCGATCAACAGCGTCAACCCGCTGACCGGCGTGTTCGGCCTCGGTTACGACCAGGACAACTACGGCGGTTTGCTCAGCTGGACCGTGGTCAAGCGCAAGGATCGCGTCGACGACAGCAACTTCAAGTCGCCGGACGGCGTCAGCAGCCAGTTCAAGACCCCGGGCTTCGGCATTCTCGACCTGAGCGCGTATTACAAGGTCACCGACGACGTGACCGTCAGCGGCGGCGTCTACAACCTCACCGACAAGAAATACTGGCTGTGGGATGACGTGCGCGGCTACGACAGCGTCGGCGAAGCGTCGGTAACGCAACCGGCCAACCTTGATCGCCTGACTCAACCGGGTCGTAACTTCGCGGTCAACCTGATCTGGGATATCTGACCTGACTCACCTCACTGCGCGGTTTTCCATCGCCGCGCAGTGAGGTTTTTTTACTGTCAGGCCCGTGCTTATTCGTCTCGTTACCAAGCGCCTCTTTTTCCCCCAAGGAATAGTCATGACTACTCAGGACACCGCACAACGCCCAAGCCTGCGTTCACAACGGTTGAACCAGGTCACCAACGAGCCCCACACCAAACTCGATGCACTGGTCAAAGCTCACGCGCCATTTGAAACCCAGGCCAACTTCGCCCGTTTCGTGGTGGCGCAGTACCTGTTCCAGTCGGAACTGGTGGCGCTGTACAACGATGCGGAACTGACCGCCATCGTCCCGGACCTGCCCGCTCGCTGCCGTGCCGAAGCGGCCAAGGCTGACCTGGCGGACCTGGACACCGAACTACCGGCACCGGTCGCCGGCGCAGTGAACAATCCGAGCAAGGCCGAAGCACTGGGCTGGCTCTTCGTCTCCGAGGGTTCCAAGCTCGGCGCCGCGTTCCTGATCAAGCGTGCCGTGGGCCTTGGCCTGAGCGAAACCTTCGGTGCCCGTCACCTCGGCGAACCGGCCGGTGGTCGTGCGCAAGGCTGGAAAAACTTCGTCAAGACCCTCGATGAACTGGAACTCAGCGCAGAGGAAGAAGCCGAGCTGGATAAGGGCGCCATCGATGCGTTCAACCGGTTTACGGTGTTGTTGGAGCAGGCTTACGCCACTACCCCGGAAGTCGCCTGACACCTACCTCGGATACCCCCTGTAGGAGCTGCCGCAGGCTGCGATCTTTTGATCTTGATCTTCTTGAGGTCGTAAAAAAAGATCAAAAGATCGCAGCCTGCGGCAGCTCCTACAGTTCCGATCAAGCTTCACATCTGTTTTCCTGAGTCCATGCCCACCTCCTCAAAACTCGCCCGCCTTCTCTTCGGCCTGCTGGCCTACGTCAGCCTCGGCATCGGCCTGATCGCCATTGTCATTCCCGGCCTGCCGACCACCGAATTCATTCTGCTGGCCGCCTGGGCCGCGACCAAGAGTTCGCCACGCTTGAGTGCCTGGCTGGAAAACCATCGACTGTTCGGTCCCATCCTCAGCAACTGGCGCAACGGCAAGATCATCGCGCGCCGGGCAAAAATCAGCGCGACTGTCAGCATGCTGTTATGTGCGGGACTTATGCTGGTGATGCTCGACCACGGCTGGCCGATTTATCTGGCGATTGTCGGGATGGGGCTGGGCAATCTGTGGATCTGGTCGCGACCGGAATCACTGCCGCAACACCCGTCATTTCCTCCGTGATTTTCCCCGTTTTTTATCCGCGTTTCGGCAGATTTTCCCGCGCAAACGTTCAACCATGACCGTTCGTCGGCATGCCCCTCATGCAATTTCACCCTCACGCCGATGTGCATTGAATGGCGCTAAATGGATTTGGCGAGTGGAGCCGCAAAGGCTCACAGCCAACCATTCATTCCTTCGCGAGTTCGCCCTATGTTCGACTCACTGTCCATCCGCCTGAAAATCGTCCTGCTCTCCGGTCTGTGCCTGTTAGGCGTGGTCACGTTGATCGTGGGCATGAACTTCTACCAGACCAATCAGAACGATGAGCTGGTCAGCGATTCCAGCAGCAGAATGCTCACCGACAGTGTGCAGAACCTGCTCCAGGCCAAAGCTGCCGAGCAAGCGGTGCGGGTGCAGAAGACATTCGGTGAAACCTTGACGGTGGTGACCGCCCTGGCGGACCAGATCAAGGACATGCGCAACCTGGCTGCCAAGCGTTCGCTTGAGCCCGGCGCATTGCGTGAAGAGTTGAACCTGAGTTTGAAAACCGCCTTCGAGCGCAACAGCAAAGTGCTGGGTATCTGGCTGGCCTTCGAACCCAACGGCCTGGACGGCAAGGACAGCGAGTTCGCCAATGACGCCGCCCGCCAGTCCAACGAGATCGGTCGTTTCGCCACGTACTGGAGCCGTGCCGGGGGTGAAGCGCTCAACACGATCATGGTCGAAGAGGACATGACCAAAACCACGCTGAACTTGAGCGGTACGCCTTACAACATCTGGTACACCTGCCCTCGGGACAGCAAGCGCACTTGCCTGCTCGACCCGTACGCCGATACGGTCGGCGGCAAGGAAATGTTGATGACCACCATTTCCGTACCGCTGCTGGTGGATGGCAAGTCCATCGGCGTGGTCGGCATCGACATTGCCCTCGACGCGCTGCAAGCGACGGCGGTCGACTCCCAGCGTGAACTGTTCAACAGCGCCGGGCACATGTTGATTGTCTCTGGCACTGGTGTGGTGGGTGCCTACAGCGTCGACGCCAGCAAAGTCGGCAAGAACATCGGCGACACACTGGGCGCAGACGGCAAGGACGTCCTGCAGTTGCTCAGCAGTGGCGCACCAAAGATTCTGCAACAGGGCGACTTGATTCGTGCGGTGTACCCGGTCAGCCCGATTGCCGATTCCAAGGCCTGGGGCGTGGTGATCGACCTGCCCAAGCAAGTGTTGCTGGCCGACTCGGTGAAGCTGCAAACAGTACTCGATGACGCCCAGCAAAGCGGCACGATCAAAGCGGTTGTCGTGGCGATCATTGCCGGCCTTATCGGCTTGCTGCTGATCTGGCTCACCGCCTCGGGCGTGACCCGGCCGATCAACAGCGTGGCAGAAATGCTCAAGGCGATTGCCAGCGGCGACGGCGACCTGACCCAACGCCTGCACTACAGCAAGAAAGATGAATTGGGTGAACTGGTCAGCTGGTTCAACCGCTTCCTCGACAAGCTGCAACCGACCATCGCGCAGATCAAGCAAAGCATCACCGACGCGCGCGGCACCGCTGACCAGTCTTCGGAAATCGCCCGCCAGACCAGTGAAGGCATGCAGGTGCAATTCCGCGAAATCGACCAGGTCGCCACGGCGTCCAACGAAATGAGCGCCACCGCCCACGACGTCGCCAACAGCGCATCGAACGCGGCAAATGCCGCCAAAGGCGCCGATCAGTCGGCCCGCGATGGCATGCAGATCATTGAGCGCAGCACCCGCGATATCAATCAACTGGCCGATGAAGTCAGCAAGGCTGTGACTGAAGTTGAGGCATTGGCGGTCAACAGCGAGCAGATCGGTTCCGTGCTGGAGGTGATCCGCAGCATCGCCGAACAAACCAACCTGCTGGCGCTCAACGCAGCGATCGAGGCCGCCCGCGCCGGTGAAAGCGGTCGTGGCTTTGCGGTGGTGGCCGATGAAGTGCGCAACCTGGCCAAACGCACCCAGGATTCGGTGGAAGAAATTCGCCTGGTGATCGAACGCATCCAGAGCGGCACTCGCGGTGTGGTCGCGACCATGCATTCGAGTCAGACCCAGGCCCACAGCAACGCCGGGCAGATCCAGCAAGCGGTCCAGGCCTTGAGCAAAATCAGCGACGCGGTGACGGTGATCAGCGACATGAACCTGCAAATCGCCAGCGCCGCCGAACAGCAAAGCGCCGTGGCCGAAGAGGTCAACCGCAATGTCTCGGCGATTCGCACCGTCACCGAAACCCTGACGGGCCAGGCCACTGAATCGGCGCAGATCAGCAGCCAGCTCAACAGCCTGACGACCCAGCAGATGAAATTGATGGATCAGTTCCGCGTTTAAAAAACACCGCAATCCTGTAGGAGCAAAGCTTGCTCGCGATAACGGTGGGTCAGACACTGCATAGCTGACTGTCAAGACGCCATCGCGAGCAAGCTTTGCTCCTACAAGGGGATTTCATCTACCAGAAGATTTTTTGATCTATGCTCGGCCTCTCGCTCCGGAGGGCCTTCGATGACTGATTTACTCACGTCCATTCAAGCCGCACTCGGCTTGCCGCATACGCCAATCCCGTTCACCGCCACTGGCGCCCTGCCCTCGGCGTTCGCCGTTACGGACCTTGCGTGCGCCAGCATTGCCGCCGCCGGTCAGGCTGTCGGCGAATTGTTGAATCAACAAACAGGACGCTTGCCCATCCTTGAAGTCGATCGACGCCTTTCCTCGTTCTGGTTCTCCAGTTCGATCCGCCCGGTAGGCTGGAACGTGCCGCCGCTGTGGGACCCGTTCGCCGGTGACTACGCCGCCAAGGATGGCTGGATCCGTCTGCACACCAACGCCCCTCATCACCGTGCCGCCGCTGAATCCGTGCTGGGCGCCTGCGCCGACCGTGCCGCGATGGCCAGCAAAGTCGCGCAATGGGTCAAGAGCGATCTGGAGCAAGCCGTGGTCGATGCCGGTGGCTGTGCCGCCGAAATGCGCACTTGGGAACAGTGGCAGACACATCCGCAAGGTCGGGCAGTCGATGCCGAGCCACTGATTCAATTCGCTCATCACGGCAGCCATAACGGCACGCCGTGGCAAGGCTCTGTCGCGCAACCGCTGGCCGGGATCAAGGTGCTGGATTTGACCCGTGTGCTCGCCGGCCCCGTCGCCAGTCGTTTTCTCGCCGGTCTTGGCGCCGACGTTTTACGCATCGACCCGCCCACCTGGAACGAACCGGGCGTGGTGCCGGAGATGACCCTGGGCAAACGCTGTGCTCGCCTGGATCTGCACGAAAAGGCCGACCGCGCACTGTTCGACAGCCTGCTCAAAGACGCCGACATTGTGCTCCACGGTTACCGCGCCGATGCGTTGGAGCGCTTGGGTTACGGAGTCACTGAACGAAAAAAACTGGCCCCCGGCCTGATCGATGTTTGTCTCAATGCCTACGGCTGGAACGGACCGTGGCAAAACCGTCGTGGCTTCGACAGCCTGGTGCAGATGAGCAGCGGCATTGCTGACGCCGGCATGCACTGGAAGCACGCAGACAAACCAACGCCGTTGCCGGTGCAAGCGCTCGATCACGCCACTGGGTACCTGATGGCGGCGAGTGCGATCACGTTGCTGACAGAACGCTTGAGCAGCGGCCAGGGTGGGTCGGCACGATTGTCGTTGGCGCGTACGGCGAAGTTGTTGATCGAGCATGGTCGCGGTAGCGAAGAGTTGTTGCGGGTTGAGGATGAACACGACCAGGGGATGCTGGTTGAGCAAACGCCTTGGGGGCCTGCGCATCGCTTGCACGTACCGCTAAAGATCACGGGGACGCCGTTGCAGTGGGCGGTTGCAGCTTCTGAATTGGGTTCGCATCGCGCGCAGTGGTGGTGACTGGGTGACTGCTATCGCGAGCAGGCTCACTCCTACAGGGACCGCGCACAACCTGTAGGAGTGAGCCTGCTCGCGATGACGCCAGATCAGTCAGCACACATTCCAGATCAGCTCAATCCAAACGACTCAAAGAGGTCCAAAGCAACTGCGCCGCATAACCCCGATACGGCCGCCACGCTTCAGCCCGCGCCAGCAACTGCTTCGCCGTCACCGGCCCACCCTCCAGCGCCGCCAACGCATTGATCAGCCCCACATCCCCATTCGGGAACCCATCCACATCCCGCAGTTGCCGCAGGGCAATGTACTGCGCCGTCCAGTCGCCAATCCCGTGCAACGCGAGCAATCGCGCCACGCCGCCCTCACGCCCGGGCTCAAACAACAACGGATCAGCCAGTAGCGCTTGAGCCACGCCAGACAGGGTTCGACCACGGCTTTTCGGCATCCCCAGCGTGGCCAGATCCGCCACCGCCAGAACAGCGGCCTCAGGAAATACATGGCTCAGGCCATCCCGTGGCGAAGCCAGTGGCAAGCCATATTGCGCCACCAGTTTCCCCGCCAATTTGATCGCCGCACCGACGGTAATCTGCTGTCCCAACACCGCCCGGATTGCCAATTCCAGACCGTCCCACGTCCCCGGCACGCGCAGCCCCGGACGCTCTTCGATCAAGCGTGCGAGCAATGGATCAACCGCCAGATGACGATGAATCGTGGCCAGTTCGGCATCCAGATCAAGCATCCGCCGCAGCCTTGCGACGATCTCGGGCATGGCCGACGGATCAGGAAAATCGAGCGTCAGTTCCAGTGAATCCGCTGTCGCAGGCTGGATCGACAGGGTCCCGCTTGCGCCGTTCAGGCCGATGCTGCGCGAGTAAACGCCGTCAGCCACGGTTTCCAGTCCCACAATCGCCCGTGCCGACAAAAATCCCAGCATCGCCGGCCAGTCATAAGGCGGTTCGAAACCCAGCAACAGCCTCACAGCCTGAGCAATCCGCTGTACAGCCCATACGCCGCCAATCCGGCACCACAGAGGACGCAGGTAAAGATGCCTTTTTCGATGGCGGTGAAGACAGGTTTGCCCTGTTCATGCCGGGCCTTGGCGAACAGGATCACGCCCGGCGCATAGAGCAGCGCCGAGAGCAGCAGATACTTCAAGCCGCCGGCGTACAACAACCACACCGCGTAACTCAGGGCGACGCCACCGACCAGCAGATCCTTGGTTCGTTCTGCGGAGGCGTGTTCATAGGTTTCACCGCGCCCACTCAACAACACCGCATAAGCCGCCGACCACAGATACGGCACGAGGATCATCGACGACGCGAGGTAAATCAGGCTGGTATAGGTGCTGGCGGCGAACAGGATGATCAGCAGGAAAAGCTGAATCATCACGTTGGTCATCCACAACGCATTGATCGGCACATGATTGGCATTTTCCTTGGTCAGGAACGCCGGCATGGTTTTGTCCTTGGCCGTGGCAAAGAGGATTTCGGCACACAGCAGCGCCCACGAGAGCAAGGCGCCCAACAGTGAAATCGCCAGGCCGACACTGATCAGCAGCGCGCCCCACGGACCGACGATATGCTCCAGCACCGACGCCAGCGACGGGTTCTGCAAGGTGGCCAGTTCCGGTTGGCTCATGATCCCCAGCGACAACACGTTGACCAACACCAGCAGCGCCAGCACGCCGATAAAACCGATGACCGTGGCCCGGCCGACGTCCGAACGTTTCTCCGCCCGCGCCGAATAGACACTGGCGCCCTCGATGCCGATGAACACGAACACCGTGACCAGCATCATGTTGCGCACCTGGTCCATCACGCTGCCGAAACTCGGATTGCTGCGCCCCCAGATGTCACGGGTAAACACGTCGGCCTGGAACGCCACCGCAGCGATCACGATGAACATGATCAGCGGCACTACCTTGGCCACGGTGGTCAGCAGATTGATGAACGCCGCCTCCTTGATCCCGCGCATCACCACGAAATGCACCGTCCACAGCAGCACCGACGCACAGGCGATGGCGATCGGTGTGTTGCCCTCGCCGAACACCGGAAAGAAAAAGCCAAGGGTGCTGAACAGCAGCACGAAGTAGCCGACGTTGCCCAGCCAGGCGCTGATCCAGTAACCCCACGCCGAGGAAAACCCCATGTAATCGCCGAAACCTGCCTTGGCGTAGGCGTACACCCCCGAATCGAGTTCCGGTTTGCGATTGGCCAGGGTCTGGAACACGAAAGCCAGGGTCAGCATCCCCACGGCCGTGATCGCCCAGCCGATCAGAATCGCACCGGCATCGGCCTTGGCCGCCATGTTCTGCGGCAGGGAAAAGATCCCGCCGCCAATCATCGAACCCACGACCAGAGCGATCAGCGCGCTCAGGCGAAGCTTGTGCGGGGCTTGCGACATTGTTGCGCCTCCAATGGCTTGGCAAGTATCGGGACTAATTACCGATGAACTAAATGGGTAAAGCGTAATTACGTTTATTGGATAACGCCAATTTATGTCTTTTTATTAACGCTCGATCATTTCCGACCCTCCATATACTCAATCGCTTTATAGATGAAGATTCATACAACAATTGCTTACTGAAAATTCACGCTGAAAATTTGCGTCTCAAAGAAAACGAACTAGCTTCATAAAACCAAGCAATACGATCTGTTCCAAGATTAAAACAGAAAGCCTCTAGGACGGGCCTTTCAGGAAGTCGACGGGTGCCTTCAAACAAACGAAAAAGCCCTTTTTGAATGTGAGCAGGCACTGATCCAAGTCAGCTGATTGAGTTGTAAACAGAACTACGCTGTGAACCCTCTTCACCTGCAATGGAGTCATGCAATGTCTGAAGCTCCCGGAAAACTTCGACTGGGTGCACTGGTTGCCCTGGTAGTCGGTTCAATGATCGGTGGAGGGATTTTTTCTTTGCCGCAGAATATGGCCGCCAGTGCTGACGTCGGCGCCATTCTGATCGGCTGGGCCATCACCGCCGTCGGCATGCTCACCCTCGCTTTTGTCTTCCAGACCCTCGCCAACCGCAAGCCCGACCTCGATGGTGGTGTCTACGCCTACGCCAAGGCAGGTTTCGGCGACTACATGGGTTTTTCTTCCGCCTGGGGTTACTGGATCAGCGCGTGGCTGGGCAACGTAGGTTATTTCGTATTGCTGTTCAGCACCCTGGGTTACTTCTTTCCGATTTTCGGGGAAGGCAACACGGTGGCTGCGGTGATCGGTGCGTCCGTGCTGCTCTGGGCCGTGCACCTGCTGGTGTTGCGCGGAATCAAGGAAGCCGCATTCATCAACCTGGTGACCACGGTCGCGAAGATTGTGCCGCTGGTGCTGTTCATCTTGATTGCGGTGTTCGCCTTCAAACTGGACATCTTCACCGCCGACATCTGGGGCCTGAAGAACCCTGACCTGGGCAGCGTGATGAACCAGGTGCGCAACATGATGCTGGTCACCGTGTGGGTATTCATCGGCATCGAAGGCGCGAGCATTTTCTCGGCCCGTGCGGAAAAACGCAGTGATGTGGGTAAAGCCACGGTGATCGGTTTTGTCACCGTGCTGCTCATCCTGGTGCTGGTGAACGTACTGTCGCTGGGCATCCTGACCCAACCGGAACTGGCCAAGCTGCAGAACCCGTCGATGGCCGCCGTGCTGGAGCATGTGGTGGGTCAGTGGGGGGCGGTGCTGATCAGTGTCGGCCTGGTCATCTCGTTGCTCGGCGCGCTGTTGTCGTGGGTGCTGCTGTGCGCGGAGATCATGTTCGCCGCCGCCAAGGACAACACCATGCCGGCCTTCCTGCGCAAGGAAAACGCCAACCAGGTGCCGGTCAATGCGCTCTGGCTGACCAACGCGATGGTGCAGATTTTCCTGGTCATCACGCTGTTTTCGGCCAGCACCTATCTGTCGCTGATCTACCTCGCCACCTCGATGATCCTGGTGCCGTACCTGTGGTCGGCGGCCTACGCCTTTCTGCTGGCAGTGCGCGGCGAAAGCTACGAAGGCGCGCCGGGCGAGCGGCAGAAGGATCTGATCATCGGCGCCATCGCCCTGATCTACGCGATCTGGCTGCTGTATGCCGGCGGCACCAAGTATCTGCTGCTCTCGGCCCTGCTCTATGCCCCCGGCGCGATCCTGTTCGCCAAGGCCAAGATGGAAATCAACAAACCGGTCTTCACCAACGTCGAGAAGCTGATTTTCGCTGCGGTGGTCGTGGGCGCGCTGGTGGCGGCCTACGGTCTCTATGACGGCTTCCTGACCCTGTAATTCGATTGTTTTGTCATCTGGAGGATCACTGAAATGACCACGGAAAAAGTTAAGTACGGCGTCCACTCCGAAGCCGGCAAACTGCGCAAAGTCATGGTTTGCTCCCCCGGCCTGGCCCATCAGAGGCTGACCCCGAACAACTGCGACGAACTGCTTTTCGACGATGTGCTGTGGGTGGCCCAGGCCAAGCGCGACCATTTCGACTTCGTCACCAAAATGCGTGAACGCAACGTCGACGTGCTGGAAATGCACAACCTGCTGACCGACATCGTCGCCATCCCCGAAGCGCTCGACTGGATTCTGGAGCGCAAAATCACCGCTGACTCGGTCGGCCTCGGTCTGATCAATGAAACAAGCTCGTGGCTGCGCAGCCTGGAGCCACGGCATATCGCCGAGTACCTGATCGGCGGCGTTTCCGGCGATGATCTGCCGAGCAGTTTTGGCGGCAAGTCCATCGAGATGTTCCGCGACTTTCTCGGCAAAACCAGCTTCATCCTGCCGCCGCTGCCCAACACTCAATTCACCCGCGACACCACCTGCTGGATCTACGGTGGCGTAACGCTCAACCCGATGTACTGGCCGGCACGCCGTCAGGAAACCTTGCTGGCCACCGCCATCTACAAATTCCACCCCGAGTTCACCAACGCCGACTTCCAGATCTGGTACGGCGACCCGGACAAGGACCACGGTAACTCCACCCTCGAAGGTGGCGACGTGATGCCGATCGGCAACGGCGTGGTGTTGATCGGCATGGGCGAACGCTCGTCCCGCCAGGCCATCGGCCAACTGGCGGTCAACCTGTTCAAGAACAAAGCCGTGGAAAAAGTCATCGTTGCCGGCCTGCCGAAATCCCGCGCGGCGATGCACCTGGACACCGTGTTCAGCTTCTGCGACCGCGATGTGGTGACGATCTTCCCGGAAGTGGTGAACCAGATCGTCGCCTTCACCCTGCGCCCCGACGAAAGCAAACCGGGCGGCATCGACATCCGCCGCGAGGACACCAACTTCCTCGACACCGTGGCCCAGGCCCTCAACCTCAAGGCCCTGCGCGTCGTCGAAACCGGCGGCAACAGCTTCGCCGCCGAGCGCGAGCAATGGGACGACGGCAACAACGTGGTCGCCGTGGAACCGGGGGTGGTCATCGGCTACGACCGCAATACCTACACCAACACTTTGCTGCGCAAGGCCGGGGTGGAAGTCATCACCATCAGCGCCGGCGAACTCGGACGCGGTCGCGGCGGCGGCCACTGCATGACCTGCCCGATCATCCGCGATCCGATCGACTACTAACCTATTAGCCTCGGCCCGCACTTACCGAGTGCGGACCAAGGGGATAACCGACACCTTAGGAGATCCAAAATGGCGTTCAATATCCATAACCGCAATCTGCTGAGCCTGGAACACCACACCCCTCGCGAATTGCGCTACCTGCTCGACCTGTCGCGCGACCTCAAGCGCGCCAAATACACCGGCACCGAACAGCAACACCTCAAGGGCAACAACATCGCACTGATCTTCGAAAAAACCTCAACCCGCACTCGCTGTGCGTTCGAAGTCGCGGCCTATGACCAGGGTGCCAACGTCACCTACATCGACCCGAATTCCTCGCAGATCGGCCATAAGGAAAGCATGAAGGACACCGCCCGTGTATTGGGGCGCATGTACGACGCGATTGAGTATCGGGGCTTCAAACAGGAAATCGTCGAAGAGCTGGCCCAGTTTGCGGGCGTGCCGGTGTTCAACGGTTTGACCGATGAATATCACCCGACGCAAATGATCGCCGACGTGCTGACCATGCGTGAGCACGCCGACAAACCGATCCATGAAATCAGCTATGCCTACCTCGGTGATGCCCGTAACAACATGGGCAATTCGCTGCTGCTGATCGGCGCCAAGCTCGGCATGGACGTGCGCATCTGCGCGCCGAAAGCGCTGTGGCCGGCGGACGATCTGGTGGCTCGCTGCAAAAAATATGGTGAAGAAAGCGGTGCCCGGATCACCCTCACCGACGACCCGAAAGCCGCCGTCAAAGGCGTGGACTTTATCCACACCGACGTTTGGGTTTCGATGGGCGAACCGGTGGAGGCCTGGGCCGAGCGCATCCAGCAACTGCTGCCGTATCAGGTCAACGCCGAACTGATGAAAGCCACCGGCAACCCGCGCACCAAGTTCATGCACTGCCTGCCGGCCTTCCACAACAGCGACACCAAGGTCGGCAAGCAGATCGCCGAGCAGTACCCGCACCTCAAGAACGGCATCGAAGTGACCGATGACGTCTTCGAGTCGCCGGCCTGCATCGCCTTCGAGCAAGCGGAAAACCGCATGCACACGATCAAGGCGATTCTGGTGTCGACGTTGGCGGATCTCTAAAGATTGACCACTAACCTGTAGGAGCCGCCGAAGGCTGCGATCTTTTGATCTTTGAAGATCAATAGCAAGATCAAAAGATCGCAGCCTTCGGCAGCTCCTACTCAAAAAGGACTTGCACCATGCGTATCGTCGTAGCTCTGGGCGGTAACGCCCTGCTTCGCCGGGGTGAACCGATGACCGCTGACAACCAGCGCGCCAACATCCGGATCGCCACCGAACAGATCGCCAAGATCCATCCCGGCAACCAACTGGTCATCGCCCACGGCAATGGCCCGCAAGTCGGCCTGCTGTCGCTGCAAGCGGCGGCGTACACCTCGGTTTCGCCTTATCCGCTGGACGTACTCGGCGCCGAAACCGAAGGCATGATCGGCTACATCATCGAACAGGAACTCGGCAATCTGCTGGACTTCGAAGTGCCCTTCGCAACCTTGCTGACCCAGGTCGAAGTCGATGCCAATGACCCGGCGTTCCAGAACCCCACCAAACCCATCGGCCCGGTGTACACCAAGGCCGAGGCGGAAAAACTCGCCGCTGAAAAAGGCTGGGCCATCGCCCCGGATGGCGACAAATACCGCCGCGTGGTCGCCAGCCCCAAACCGAAACGCATCTTTGAAATCCGCCCGATCAAGTGGCTGCTGGAAAAAAACAGCATCGTCATCTGCGCGGGCGGTGGCGGCATTCCGACCATGTACACCGCCCCCGGCAAACTGGAAGGTGTCGAGGCGGTCATCGACAAGGATCTGTGTTCGGCGCTGCTGGCCGAACAACTTGAAGCCGATCTGCTGGTGATCGCCACCGACGTCAACGCCGCGTTCATCGACTTCGGCAAACCCACGCAGAAATCCATCACCCGGGCGCACCCCGACGAAATGGAAAAACTCGGCTTCGCCGCCGGCTCCATGGGACCGAAGGTGCAGGCAGCCTGCGAGTTTGCGCGCCATACTGGAAAAGTCGCGGTCATCGGCTCGCTCGCGGACATCGAAGCGATCGTCCAGGGCAAGGCTGGCACCCGCATCAGCACGGCGACTCCGGGCATTACTTACTCGTAAGGAGAGACGTCTATGGCACAGTTTGAGCCAGGTCACTTGCACATCGAACGTCATGCGCTGACCCCGGATGATGTCAGCTACAACCTGCACCTCGACTATGAAGTCAGCAAGAATGACAAAGGTGAAAAAGGCATCCAGTTCACCCTGCATGGCAGCATTCAGGGCAAGGACATGTCAGAGCCGTTTTTCCTGCCCAAGGAGGAGGCCTACAACTTCGCCAGGGATGTGACGAGAATTGCCGAGAAGTACGGGATTCCGAAGACACACAGCCAGATCGGCTCGGTCCACAAGCATTACGACTTGATGTTTGAAGACATCCGGGAGCAGCTGAATATGAAATCAGGCGACCCGGTAAACCCTGAACACTTCGAGTGATCTGTACACATATTCTGTGATCAGCCACAAATCCCTGTGGGAGCGGGCTTGCCCGCGATAGCGGTACATCTGTCGCGTCAATGCCGGATCTGCCACCGTCATCGCGGGCAAGCCCGCTCCCACAGGGGACATCGCTGACCTGAAGTCCTGCGCCGGATTTCACCATTCGCCCGCCCCAAGGCATACTTGCCACCCTCCGCAATCCAGAACCCGAAAGCGCCCCATGCGTATCCACGTCAGCTTCATCGACCGCGTCGGCATTACCCAGGAAGTCCTGGCCCTGCTCGGTGGGCGCAATCTCAATCTGGATGCGGTGGAAATGGTCCCGCCCAACGTCTACATCGACGCCCCGACCCTGAGCCCGGAAGTCCTCGAAGAGCTGCGTGATGCGCTGTTCAGCGTGCGCGGCGTGCAAGCGGTGACGGTGGTCGACATTCTTCCCGGCCAGCGCCGGCACTTGCAGCTTGATGCGTTGCTCGCGGCCATGACCGACCCGGTGCTGGCGCTGGACAGCGATGGCAAGGTGCTGCTGGCCAACCCGGCATTGATCGCCCTGTACGGTCGCGAACCGGCCGGCGAAAGCATCGCCGAGCTGTTTGCCGACCCGGCGTTGCTCGATGCCTTGCTCGAACACGGCTTTCGCTTGCCGCTGCGGGAAATCACGGTCAACGGCCAGACCTTGTTGCTGGACGCCACGCCAATCACCGACGCCGGCGCCCTGCTCACGCTCTATCAACCCAACCGTATCGGTGAACGCCTGTCGGCACTGCATCACGATCACGCCGAAGGCTTCGATGCGCTGCTCGGCGAATCGCCAGTGATCCGCACGCTCAAGGTTCGCGCGCAACGGGTGGCGGCCCTCGATGCGCCGTTGTTTATCCAGGGCGAAACCGGCACCGGCAAGGAACTGGTGGCCCGGGCCTGCCACGCCATCAGCGCGCGACACAGTTCACCGTTTCTGGCACTGAACTGTGCGGCATTGCCGGAGAACCTCGCCGAAAGCGAACTGTTCGGCTACGCCCCCGGCGCGTTCACCGGTGCACAACGCGGTGGCAAACCGGGGCTGATGGAACTGGCCAACCAGGGCACGGTGTTTCTCGACGAGATCGGTGAGATGTCGCCGTACTTGCAGGCCAAGTTGCTGCGTTTTCTCAACGACGGCAGCTTCCGTCGCGTGGGCGGTGATCGCGAGGTGAAGGTCAACGTGCGGATTCTCAGTGCGACCCACCGCGACCTGGAAAAAATGGTCAGCGAAGGTCAGTTCCGCGAAGACCTGTTCTATCGCCTCAACGTGCTCAACGTCGAAGTGCCGCCGCTGCGCGAACGCGGTCAGGACATCCTGTTGCTGGCCCGCTACTTCATGCAGCAAGCCTGCGCGCAAATCCAGCGCCCGGTCTGTCGCCTGGCGCCAGGCACTTATCCAGCACTGCTGGGCAACCGCTGGCCGGGCAATGTGCGACAACTGCAAAACGTGATCTTCCGCGCCGCCGCCATTTGCGAAAGCAGCCTGGTGGACATCGGCGACCTCGACATCGCCGGCACTTCGGTCGCGCGCCAGAGCGATCATGATGTCGACAGCCTGGAACAGGCCATGGACGAATTCGAGAAAACCCTGCTGGAAAAACTCTACGTCAGCTACCCCTCGACCCGCCAACTGGCCAGCCGCCTGCAAACCTCGCATACGGCGATTGCGCATCGGTTGCGCAAGTACGGAATCCCCAACAAGGCTTGAAGCCTGACAATCTCTAATCCCCCACAGGTTTTGTGTCCTGCATGAAACCGCGCCAAAAACGACCTCCACCTGTACTGAAAGCGCTACAGCGGAACGATATCGCTACAACCCTCTCCGATCACCGCTGCGCAAGGCTTTGATCCACCTCGGCTTTTATCCACCGTAGATGCCGTATCGATTTCGCTACACACAGCCCATTTCCGCGATTCGCAAACCTACTTAAATCATTGATTCAAATAGTAAAAACAACATTGGCCGCGATCTTGCTATGTAGTTCTTCATAACCAGGGCATTGCCCAAGCATTCAATCGCGTCCACCAGACGAGTCTGGCCCCTTTAGGAGTTTCCATGAGCGAGTTGCGTTTTACTGAAGATCACGAATGGCTGCGCACCGAAGCTGACGGCAGCGTTACAGTCGGCATCACCGCTTTCGCACAGAACGCCTTGGGTGACGTGGTTTTCGTACAACTGCCTGAGCTGCAGTCCTACGACAAAGGCGCCGAAGCCGCCACCGTGGAATCGGTAAAAGCCGCCAGCGGCGTGTACATGCCGCTCGACGGCGAAGTGCTGGAAGTGAACCCGGCGCTGGACAGCAGCCCTGAACTGGTCAATGAAGATCCGCTGGGCGAAGGCTGGTTCTTCCGCTTCCAGCCTGCCGACGCTGCAGCTGTCGGCCAACTGCTGGATCAGGACGCCTACGACCGCCTGATCAAAGCCCAAGCCGAAGCCTGAGGAGCACTGACATGACTCAAGTCAACCTGACCACCGCCAACGAATTCATCGCCCGTCACATCGGCCCGCGCGCCGGTGACGAGCAAGCCATGCTCAACAGCCTCGGCTTCGACTCGCTGGAAGCCCTGAGCGCCAGCGTGATTCCGGACAGCATCAAGGGCACCAGCGTACTGGGCCTGGAAGACGGTCTGAGCGAAGCCGACGCCCTGGCGTTGATCAAATCCATCGCCGGCAAAAACCAGCTGTTCAAGACCTTCATCGGCCAGGGCTACTACGGCACCCACACGCCGTCGCCGATCCTGCGCAACCTGCTGGAAAACCCGGCCTGGTACACCGCTTACACCCCGTACCAGCCAGAAATTTCCCAGGGCCGTCTCGAAGCGCTGCTGAACTTCCAGACCCTGATCAGCGACCTCACCGGCCTGCCGATCGCCAACGCCTCGCTGCTCGACGAAGCCACCGCCGCTGCCGAAGCCATGACCTTCTGCAAACGCCTGAGCAAGAACAAAGGCAGCCACCAGTTCTTCGCTTCCGTGCACTGCCACCCGCAAACCCTCGACGTACTGCGCACCCGTGCCGAGCCGCTGGGCATCGACGTGGTTGTGGGCGACGAACGCGAGCTGAGCGACGTGACGCCGTTCTTCGGCGCCCTGCTGCAATACCCGGCAAGCAACGGTGACGTATTCGACTACCGCGAGCTGACCGAGCGTTTCCACGCTGCCAACGCTCTGGTAGCCGTGGCCGCTGACCTGCTGGCCCTGACCGTGCTGACCCCGCCGGGCGAATTCGGCGCCGACGTGGCCATCGGCAGCGCACAACGTTTCGGTGTGCCGCTGGGCTTCGGTGGCCCGCACGCCGCTTACTTCTCCACCAAGGATGCGTTCAAGCGCGACATGCCGGGCCGTCTGGTCGGCGTTTCCGTGGACCGTTTCGGCAAGCCGGCCCTGCGCCTGGCCATGCAGACCCGCGAGCAACACATCCGCCGCGAGAAGGCCACTTCCAACATCTGCACCGCGCAAGTATTGCTGGCCAACATCGCCAGCATGTACGCCGTGTACCACGGCCCGAAAGGCCTGACGCAGATTGCCAACCGCGTGCATCACCTGACCGCGATCCTCGCCAAGGGCTTGACCGCTCTGGGCCTGAACGTCGAACAGGAAAACTTCTTCGACACCCTGACCGTGGCCACCGGTGCCGACACCGCCAAACTGCACGATCAGGCACGCGCCCAACAGATCAACCTGCGCGTCGTCGACGCTGCACGTCTGGGCCTGTCCCTCGACGAAACCAGCACCCAGGCCGACGTTGAAACCCTGTGGGCCCTGCTGTCCAACGACAAGACTCTGCCGGACTTCGCAGCGCTGGCTAGCCGTGTTGAAAGCACCATTCCTGCCGCACTGGTACGCCAGTCGCCAATCCTCAGCCACCCGGTGTTCAACCGCTATCACTCGGAAACCGAGCTGATGCGCTACCTGCGCAAACTGGCGGACAAGGACCTGGCGCTGGACCGCACCATGATCCCGCTGGGTTCGTGCACCATGAAGCTCAACGCCGCCAGCGAAATGATCCCGGTCACCTGGGCTGAATTCGGTGCCCTGCACCCGTTCGCTCCGGCCGAGCAAAGCGCCGGCTACCAGCAACTGACCGACGAACTTGAAGCGATGCTCTGCGCCGCCACCGGTTACGACTCGATCTCGCTGCAACCGAACGCCGGCTCGCAAGGTGAATACGCCGGTCTGCTGGCAATCCGCGCCTACCACCAGAGCCGTGGCGAATATCGTCGCGACATCTGCCTGATCCCGTCGTCGGCCCACGGCACCAACCCGGCCACCGCCAACATGGCCGGCATGCGCGTTGTCGTCACCGCGTGTGACGCCCGTGGCAACGTTGATATCGAAGACCTGCGCGCCAAAGCCATCGAGCATCGCGAACACCTCGCTGCGCTGATGATTACCTACCCGTCGACCCACGGCGTGTTCGAAGAAGGCATCCGCGAAATCTGCGGCATCATTCATGACAACGGCGGCCAGGTGTACATCGACGGCGCCAATATGAACGCGATGGTCGGCCTCTGCGCACCGGGCAAGTTCGGCGGCGACGTGTCGCACCTGAACCTGCACAAGACCTTCTGCATTCCTCACGGCGGTGGCGGCCCGGGCGTCGGCCCGATTGGCGTGAAATCGCACCTGACCCCGTTCCTGCCGGGCCACGCCCAGATGGAGCGCAAGGAAGGCGCGGTCTGCGCGGCACCGTTCGGCAGCGCAAGCATTCTGCCGATCACCTGGATGTACATTCGCATGATGGGTGGCGCAGGCCTGAAGCGCGCTTCGCAGCTGGCAATCCTCAATGCCAACTACATTTCCCGTCGCCTCGAAGAGCACTACCCAGTGCTGTACACCGGTAGCAACGGCCTGGTAGCGCACGAGTGCATCCTCGACCTGCGTCCGCTGAAAGACAGCAGCGGCATCAGCGTCGACGACGTGGCCAAGCGTCTGATCGACTTCGGTTTCCACGCCCCGACCATGTCGTTCCCGGTGGCAGGCACGCTGATGATCGAGCCGACCGAAAGCGAATCCAAGGAAGAACTGGATCGCTTCTGCGACGCCATGATCCGCATCCGCGAAGAAATCCGCGCAGTGGAAAACGGCACGCTGGACAAGGACGACAACCCACTGAAAAACGCTCCGCACACCGCGGCGGAGCTGGTGGGCGAGTGGTCGCACCCGTACAGCCGCGAGCAAGCCGTCTACCCGGTTGCCTCGCTGATCGAAGGCAAGTACTGGCCGCCGGTCGGTCGCGTCGACAACGTCTTCGGCGATCGCAACCTGGTTTGCGCCTGCCCGTCGATCGAAAGCTACGCTTAAACGAATGAGGGGGCGGATTCATCCGCCCACTCTCTAGAACACCACCTCCCCCTGTAGGAGCTGCCGCAGGCTGCGATCTTTTGATCTTCATCAAAAGCAAGATCAAAAGATCGCAGCCTGCGGCAGCTCCTACCGGGCGCATCTCCCGTGATAGTTACGCCTATAACAAGAAACCGGAGAACAACTCATGTCGTTAAGCGTGTTCGACCTGTTCAAGATTGGCATCGGCCCCTCCAGCTCCCACACCGTCGGCCCGATGCGCGCCGCCGCGCGTTTCGTCGAAGGCCTGCGCCGTGAAGGGCTGCTGACGGCAACCACCAGCATCAAAGTCGAGCTGTACGGCTCGCTCGGCGCCACCGGCAAGGGGCACGGCAGCGACAAGGCCGTGCTGCTCGGCCTGGAAGGCGAGCATCCGGACACCGTTGACACCGAAACCGTCGCCGCCCGCCTGCAAGACATTCGCGGCAGCGGTCGCTTGAACCTGCTCGGCGAACACAGCATTGCGTTCAACGAGAAAGAACACCTGGCGATGATTCGCAAGCCATTGGCCTATCACCCCAACGGCATGATTTTTCGTGCCTTCGATGCCGCAGGCCTGCAAATCCGCAGCCGCGAGTACTACTCGGTCGGCGGTGGTTTTGTCGTCGATGAAGACGCCGCCGGCGCCGACCGCATCGTCGAAGACGCCACCCCCCTGACCTTCCCGTTCAAAAGCGCCAAGGATCTTCTTGGTCATTGCGTCAAATATGGCCTGTCCATCAGCCAGGTGATGCTGACCAACGAAAGCGCCTGGCGCCCGGAAGCGGAAACCCGCGCCGGCCTGCTGAAAATCTGGCAAGTGATGCAGGACTGCGTCGCAGCCGGCTGCCGCAACGAAGGCATCCTGCCCGGTGGTTTGAAAGTAAAACGCCGCGCCGCCGCGCTGCATCGACAGTTGTGCAAGAACCCGGAATCGTCGTTGCGTGATCCGCTGTCAGTGCTGGATTGGGTCAACCTGTACGCCCTGGCGGTCAACGAAGAAAACGCCAACGGTGGACGCGTGGTCACCGCGCCTACCAACGGCGCGGCCGGAATCATTCCCGCCGTGCTGCATTACTACATGCGATTTATCCCGGCCTCGAATGACGACGGTGTCGTGCGTTTTCTGCTGACCGCTGCGGCCATCGGCATTTTGTACAAGGAAAACGCTTCGATCTCTGGCGCTGAAGTCGGCTGCCAGGGCGAAGTCGGCGTAGCCTGCTCCATGGCTGCCGGCGCCTTGTGCGAAGTGCTTGGCGGCACCGTGCAGCAAGTGGAAAACGCCGCGGAGATCGGCATGGAACACAACCTCGGCCTGACCTGCGACCCGATTGGCGGGCTGGTGCAAGTGCCATGCATCGAGCGCAACGCCATGGGCTCGGTCAAGGCCATCAATGCCGTGCGCATGGCCATGCGCGGTGACGGGCAGCACTTCGTCTCCCTCGACAAGGTCATCCGCACCATGCGCCAGACCGGCGCCGACATGAAAAGCAAATACAAGGAAACCGCCCGTGGCGGTTTGGCGGTCAACATTATCGAGTGCTGATGCGCGCTCATCTGCACCCTTCTTCAGGAGCTGAATATGTCCACCGAACAATTGTTGAAAACCCCGTTGCACGCACTGCATATCGAACTCGGCGCACGCATGGTGCCGTTCGCCGGCTACGACATGCCTGTGCAATATCCGCTGGGCGTAATGAAAGAACACCAGCACACCCGCGATCAGGCTGGCCTGTTCGATGTCTCGCACATGGGCCAGATCCGCCTGACCGGCACCAATGCCGCCAAGGCTCTGGAAACCCTGGTGCCGGTGGACATCATCGACCTGCCGGTAGGCATGCAGCGCTATGCGATGTTCACCAACGAGACCGGTGGCATCCTCGACGACCTGATGGTCGCCAACCTGGGTAACGACGAACTGTTCCTGGTGGTCAACGCTGCCTGCAAGGATCAGGACCTGGCGCACCTGCGCAAGCACATCGGCGAGCAGTGCAGCATCGAGCCGTTGTTCGAAGAACGCGCCCTGCTCGCTTTGCAAGGCCCAGCGGCGGTAACAGTTCTGGCACGCCTGGCTCCAGAAGTGTCGAAAATGACGTTCATGCAGTTCGCCCGCGTAAAACTGCTGGGCGTGGACTGCTTTGTCAGCCGTTCGGGCTACACCGGCGAAGACGGTTTCGAAATCTCCGTGCCGGCCGACAGCGCCGAAGCCCTGGCTCGTGCCCTGCTGGCCGAACCGGAAGTTGAAGCCATCGGCCTCGGTGCACGCGATTCCCTGCGTCTGGAAGCCGGCCTGTGCCTGTACGGCCACGACATGAACACCGACACCACGCCGATCGAAGCCAGCCTGCTGTGGGCCATCTCCAAGCCACGCCGTGCCGATGGCCCGCGTGCCGGTGGCTTCCCGGGCGCTGAAACGGTATTCGCTCAGCAACAGGGTGGCGTCAGCCGCAAACGCGTCGGCCTGCTGCCACAAGAACGCACCCCGGTGCGTGAAGGCGCAGAAATCGTCAACGAAGCGGGCGAGAGCATCGGCAGCGTCTGCAGCGGCGGTTTCGGGCCGACCCTGGGCGCACCTTTAGCGATGGGTTACCTCGACAGCGCTTATATCGCTATCGATACACCGGTGTGGGCAATTGTTCGTGGGAAAAAGGTTCCTTTGCTTGTAAGCAAAATGCCATTTGTTCCGCAACGCTACTATCGCGGCTGATCGTTTGTTCCTATAAGTAACGCGGTTGCGTTAACAGTGCACTAATGTGTAACGCAACCGCCATAAAATAGTGCATCGTTTGGCTGTAAGCTTCGATTATGAACTTTGCTTATAACGATCGAAAACAATTGAACCCCTCTATCGCATAAGCCGATGCTAGTTGGCACAGCACGCCACCAACCCGAGCAAATACGGGCCTTTCACAGGGCTTGTTTTTTCTCCCATAGTTGGCGTAGAGTTTGTTCACTGTGTTTGCATGGGTCGCTTGGAATCGTGACCTGGGCAGTAGCCTACAAGTTAGCTACATCCCGTTTGACGTCTTCTTACTCTCCTGCAACCAGCCCCAGTACTCTTTCATGAGAAGGAGACTGTCATTAATTTTTGCGTCAAAGGAAATAAGAAATGTCCCAACGTCAGAGCGGTACCGTCAAGTGGTTTAACGACGAGAAAGGTTTTGGTTTTATCACTCCTGAAAGCGGTCCGGATCTGTTCGTGCACTTCCGCGCCATCCAGGGCAACGGCTTCAAGAGCCTGAAAGAAGGCCAGAAAGTGACCTTCATCGCCGTGCAGGGCCAGAAAGGCATGCAGGCTGACGAAGTACAAGCAGAAGGCTAATCTTCTGTAACGAAAAAGCCCCTGATGCTGACATCAGGGGCTTTTTTGTGCGCGTAAATCCGTAAAATGGCTTTCTTTTTCCGCCGAGAGCCTGCCATGTCGAAACACCTGCTTAACCCCCAGGGCGAATTTCCTGCCGCTGGCCTGGGTCGTCGCCTGGCAGCGATGTTTTACGACTTCCTGCTATGCACTGCACTGCTGATCGTCACCAGCGGCATCTACAAGATGATCCAGATGTGGATCATCGGTGAAGAAAAAATGCGCACGCTAACTGAAGCCGGGGCGCTTGATGGCGATCCGCTGCTCTCGACGGTATTGCTGTTCGTGCTGTTCGGTTTCTTCGCCAAATTCTGGACCTACTCCGGTCAGACCCTGGGCATGCAGGTCTGGTGCATCCGCGTGCAGAATGCCGACGGTTCATCCATCACCCTGTGGCAAGCGCTGCTGCGCTTTGTGGTGTCGATTGCCTCATGGCTGTGCGTTGGGCTCGGGTTCATCTGGTCGCTGTTCGACAAGCAACAACGCAGCTGGCATGACATGTATTCCAATACCCAGCTTGTGCGGATCCCAAAGAAACAAAAGTAACGCCCACAAAAAAGATCGCAGCCTTCGGCAGCTCCTACATCAATCCCTGTAGGAGCTGCCGAAGGCTGCGATCTTTTGCTTTTGCTCTTAAGCGTTACCCGCCAACTTCATCCGCGCCGCCTGAGTGAAATCAAGCATGCGTTTCAACGGGCGAATTGCCTGAGGAACCAGGGCCGGGTCGACGAATATCTCATTCGTCCCTTCCTTCAAGCTCTTCAGCGTGCGCTCAAGCGTATTCATCGCCATCCACGGGCAGTGCGCGCAACTGCGGCAGGCTGCGCCGTTACCGGCCGTTGGCGCTTCAATAAAGACCTTGTCCGGGCACAGCTGCTGCATCTTGTAGAAGATGCCGCGGTCGGTGGCGACGATCAGGGTCTTGTTCGGCAGGCTCTGAGCCGCTGCGATCAACTGACTGGTGGAACCGACGGCGTCTGCCAACTCGATCACCGACGTCGGCGACTCCGGGTGCACCAGGATCGCTGCATCGGGATACAGCGCCTTCATGTCTTCGAGCTGCTTGGACTTGAACTCTTCGTGAACGATGCAAGCACCGTCCCACAACAGCATGTCGGCACCGGTCTGGCGCTGGATGTAAGTGCCCAGATGCTTGTCCGGGCCCCAGATGATGGTTTCGCCGTTGTCCATCAGGCTTTCGACGATTTCCAGTGCGCAACTGGAAGTCACCACCCAGTCCGCCCGGGCTTTGACTGCCGCCGACGTGTTGGCGTAGACCACCACCGTACGCTCCGGATGCTGGTCGCAGAATGCGGAAAACTCATCGACCGGGCAACCCAGGTCCAGCGAGCACGTCGCCTCCAGGGTTGGCATCAGAATGCGTTTTTCAGGGGTGAGGATTTTTGCAGTTTCGCCCATGAACTTCACACCGGCGACCACAACGGTCTTGGCCGAGTGATCTCTGCCGAATCGAGCCATCTCCAGCGAGTCGGAGACACAGCCACCGGTTTCTTCGGCCAGGGCCTGGATGATCGGATCGCAATAGAAGTGAGCGACCAGCACCGCGTCCTGAGCCTTGAGCTCGGCAGCGATGGCGGCACGGTAGTAAGCCTCTTCGTCAGCGGTCAGCGGCTTGGGCTGCTTGGCATCGAGGTGGGCTTGAACCAGAAGGCGTTCGGAAATCTGCGTCATGTTCGCAAGACCTGCAGGCGCATTCGCGCGAAAGTCGAGTATACACCCGGCTCCGGACCCTTCAGGGTACCGCCGGGAAAGTGAGTATTCATCAGGCACGGACAGCGTTGAAGCTGGGCAAGGCTACAGAATATCCGGTGGATGCAAAAGATGATTCTGACCTGCGTCATGAAGTGCCACCCAAGGCCTGGGCAAACACAAATCGCGGGCAAAAAAAAATCCGGAAATCCTCACTTGCGTGGGCCTTCCAGACTTTTAAAACTGCTTGAAAATGGTGGGTCGTGTGGGATTCGAACCTACGACCAATTGGTTAAAAGCCAACTGCTCTACCAACTGAGCTAACGACCCGCTGTGTGGTGGCGCGTATAATACTGATTTTTAAGGACTATTCAACACCTATTTTGAAATAAATCAAAAATAAGGTGTTGGGTCACTGATTCCGGCCGCGACAAAGCCTTCCGCGCGCAGCCGGCAGCTATCGCATTTGCCGCATGCACGGCCTTCATCATCGGCCTGATAGCAAGAAACGGTCAGGCCGTAATTGACGCCAAGCTTGGTGCCGGCCTGGACAATCTGCGCTTTGCTGAGGTTTTGCAGCGGCGCCTGAATGCGGAAGCCATTGCCTTCTACACCCGCCTTGGTCGCCAAATTGGCCATGCGCTCGAACGACTCGATGAACTCGGGGCGGCAGTCCGGGTAGCCGGAATAATCCACTGCGTTGACACCGATAAAGATGTCGCGTGCGCCAAGCACTTCAGCCCAGCCTAGCGCCAGGGACAGGAAAACCGTGTTACGCGCAGGCACGTAGGTGACGGGAATACCTTCGCCCAACTCTTCCGGAATATCGATGCTGCTGTCGGTCAGCGCCGAGCCGCCCATGCCGTTGAAATTGAGACCGATGACCTTGTGTTCGACCACCCCCAAATCCCGGGCGACGCGTTCGGCGGCGTACAGCTCGGCGTGGGACCGCTGACCGTAGTCGAAGCTCATGGTGTAGCAGCTGTAGCCTTCGGCGCGGGCCATGGCCACCACGGTTGCCGAGTCCAGGCCACCGGACAGCAGGATGACCGCACGTTTTTCCGCAGTGTTCAGTTGTTCCGTCATATCAGCGCCCCGGCTCGTCATTCCAAAGATATTTATGCAGCTGCAATTGCAAGCGCACTGGCAGGTTGTCCGCCACCACCCAGTCAGCCAGGTCCCGTGCATTGAGATCATGGTGACTTGGCGAAAACAGCACTTCACCGGCACGCTTTTCCAGACCGTACTGGATCAGCTTGGAGACCGACCAGTCATAGTCTTCCCGCGAACAGATGACAAACTTCACCTGATCGTTGGGCGTGAGCAGCTCAATGTTTTCGTAGCGATTGCGGTGCGCTTCCTTCGACCCTGGAGTCTTCAAGTCGACAACGCGACTGACCCGGGAATCTACCGCCGAGATATCGATAGAGCCACTGGTTTCCAGTGACACTTCGTAACCGGCATCGCACAAGCGCTTGAGCAATGGGATGGCGTTGGGTTGCGCCAGGGGCTCGCCGCCGGTGACACAGACATAACGCGGACGGAACCCGGCCACTTGCTCGAGGATATCGTCGAGTGTGCGGATGGTCCCGCCAGTGAAGGCGTAGGCGCTGTCGCAGTATTGGCAACGCAGAGGGCAACCGGTCAGGCGCACAAAAACAGTGGGCAGGCCAGCAGTCCGCGTTTCACCCTGCAACGAGTAAAAAACTTCGGTAATTCTCAATGTGTCTTGCATAGTCGCCACGGGCGTAACAGCTAAACAGGCTGTCCGCCTCCGTCAGGCACTTCAAGGAACCCCGGCAATGCGCAGATCCCAAAAAGCGTGTTTCATAAAAAGGGCGTGAATTCTAACGAAAAAACCCGCGACAAGCGCGGGTTTCTGCGAAACGGTTCAAGCAGCCTTACATTTTCTGCAGATCGCGCTGGGCCAACTGAGCGGCGGATGTACCCGGATATTGGGAAACCACCTGCTGCAGAATGCCTTTTACCCGGTCGGTATGACCCAGGCGGCGCTCTACATCAGCGAGCTTGTACAGCGAATCAGGCACTTTGGCGTGCTTTGGATACAGCTGCGAAACCTTGGCAAATGCCTGACCTGCACCTTGCAGATCGCCTTTGGCCAGGTTCACTTCGCCCAACCAGTACTGGGCATTGCCCGCGTATTGGCTGTTCGGGTATTTGCGCAGGAATGCGGCGAAAGCCTGGCTGGCCTTGTCGAAATCCTTGGCTTTGATCAGATCGAAGGCAGCATCGTAATAGAGCTTTTCCTTCGCCGGATCTGCCGGTTCGCTACCCGCGGCGGGTGCTTGAGCGGCTGCCGCTCCTGCACTTGCGCCGGCTGCTGCAGCGGGGGCGTTCAAATCGCCACCGCCGGAAGAATTCTCAGGAGTCGCGGCTGGTGCAACGCCGGTTCCTATGCGCCGATCAAGATCCTGGTATCGCTCCAGGCTTTCTTGCTTCATGCGCGCCACATCATTTTGCAGTTCTTCAATCACGCCCTGTTGGCGCGAGATCTGATCCTGCATCGATTGCAATTGGTTGAACAGCTGGCCCTGTGCCGAGACAGGGGTCGAAACCCCTCCCCCGGCATAGGCGCCGTTCGTACCGTAACCTGCAGGCGGACTATTGCTCCCGCTATTGTTATAGCCGGAGTCGTTATCGACCACAGGAACCGCAGCCCACGCCGCAAGCGGCGCGAGACTGAGAGCCAGAACAGTTACAGCACGACGGCACGTTCGCATGACGAATTACTTACGCAGTTCGACGCGACGGTTTTGAGCCCAGGACTGCTCGTCGTTGCCGGTAGCAACTGGACGCTCTTCGCCGTAGGAAACCAGTTCCAGCTGAGCTGGGGAAACACCTTGCAGTACCAGGTAGCGTTGAACGGCTTTCGCACGACGCTCGCCCAGTGCCATGTTGTACTCACGAGTACCACGTTCGTCGGTGTTGCCTTCCAGAACAACGCGAGCGCCGTTTGCTTTCAGGTCTTTGGCGTGAACGTCCAGAGCGCGCATGGCTTCTGGCTTCAGGTCCGAGCTGTCGTATTCGAAGTAGAAAGTGGTGATTGCGCGCAGAGCAGCTTCTTCGCTCAGGGAGCCGTCAACTGCACCAGTGTTTGCGCCGTAACCAGCGTTTGGATCTACAGCGCCTTCACCGGCATTGTCGCCGCCTTTGGACGAGCAACCTACAGCTACAGCCATGGCCAGAGCCAGCGCAGCAAATTTACCAAACTTCAGCATTTCCATCGTGAAACTCCTAATGAACCCCAGTGTGTTAAGTAAAACGTATAGCGCCGCGTCAGTTCAGGTAAGGGGACCAGGAAGGTTCTCTGACTTCGCCTTGTGCGGTAGGAAGCGGGAGCCTTACGCGTCCATTGATGGACACGAGCATCAAGACTCCCCGGCCCTGCTGGCGGGTGGCGTAGATTACCATGGTGCCGTTGGGCGCAACAGTAGGCGACTCGTCCAGAGTGCTATCAGTGAGGATCTTTACACTACCGCGCTGCAAATCCTGAGCTGCCACTTTGAAATTGGTGAAACCATCCTGGCGATGAATCATTACCAGGGTCTTTTCGTCAGCCGACAGTTTAGGGTTGGCGTTGTAGTTACCGACGAAAGTTACGCGCTCCGCACCGCCACCACCGACGCTGGTTTTGTAGATCTGTGGCTTGCCGCCACGGTCGGAAGTGAAGTAGATGGTCGAACCATCCTTGCCCCAGAACGGTTCGGTGTTGATGCCGGGACCGTTGGTGACGCGGGTGATCTGACGCGAACCGAGGTTCATCACGTAGATGTCCGGGTTGCCGTCCTTGGACAGTACGAACGCCAGGCGATTGCCATCCGGCGACCAGGCTGGCGCACCGTTCAGGCCTTCGAAGTTGGTGATCTGCTCACGGCGACCGGTGTCGATGTTCTGCATGAAGATGCGCGGACGCTTCTGCTCGAACGAGACATAGGCGATGCGCTTGCCATCCGGTGCGAAACGCGGCGACAGGATCGGCTCGCGCGATTGCAGCAGGGTCACGGCGCGCGCGCCGTCATAGTCCGAACGTTGCAGCGTGTAGCGAGTGTTCTTCTCGGAAAAACGCTCGGCCGTCACGTACAGCAGGCGAGTCGAGAACGCACCCTTGATACCGGTGAGTTTTTCGAACGACTGGTCGGCGATGTAGTGCGACATGTCGCGCAGTTGATCGACGCCGCCCGACACGCTGCCGGTCAGCACTTGCTGCTCGGTAGCGACGTTGAACAGTGCGTATTGCACCTGCAGGCGACCGCCCGCCGGAACAATGCTGCCGACCATGACGTACTGGGCACCCAGTGCCTTGAAGTCACGGAAGATGATTTCGCTGGCCTGGCTAGGCTGGCTGATCATGTTCTGCTTTGGAATCGGCGAGTAGTAACCCGAGTTGCGCAGGTCGTTACCGATGATTTCAGCCATGTCGTCCGGCAGCACGCTGCCGCCCTGGTTGCCAAACGGCACCACCGCGATCGGGGTGGCTCGATCACTGCCGCTGGTGACCAGAATGTTTTTCTCATCTGCCATCGCCATTCCTGCCATGCAGCAGATAGCGATTAGCATTCCTCGAAGAAGGTTTCTCACGGGGCTAAATCCTCAGGCGTGAATGTCATCTTGAATGAACGATACGGAGCGAAATCACTCGGCTTCATTCCCTGCATTTCTGTCAAACGTCCAATATTCTTCACTGCCGCTACAGCAGACGCATCAAACGGACCGTCACCACTGGACTTGGCCACGCTGGCCGAAGTCACCGTACCGTCCGGCAACATGCCGATTTGCAGCACCACTGTCATACCTTTGCGTGCTGAAGGAGGACGAGCCCAGCCTTCCGCCGCACGAAGGCGAATCAAATCATCGAAACTGCCGGCGACTTCGTCACCCTGCTCATCTGCCAACGCCTGCTGGCGCTGCGGCGTGTCGGAAAGCAAATCGGCCAAGGCCTGGGCCTTTTTGTCTTCGGTAGATTTACGTGCCGCATCCTGCGCTTTCTTCTTCGCAGCATCGGCAGCAGCTTTCTTCTTCGCTTCATCGGCGACTTTCTTCTTCGCCTCTTCAGCTTCAGCTTTCTTCTTGGCGTCTTCGGCGGCTTTCTTCTTCGCGTCTTCGACGATTTTCTTCTTCGCTTCTTCAGCGGCCGCTTTCTTGGCCTCTTCTTCAGCGGCTTTCTTGGCTTCTTCTTCGGATTTCTTCTTGGCTATATCAGCCAATTGTTTCTCTTCGGCCTTCTTGGCTTCGGCGGTCTTCTTCGCTTCATCGGCTTTCTTGGCTTCATCAGCCTTTTTCGCCTCATCCGCTTTCTTCGACTCGTCGGCCTTCTTGGCTTCCTCGGCCTTTTGAGCCGCTTCTTCTTTCTTTTGTTCCGCAGCCTTCACCGCTTCCTGCTCGACCTTTTTCTGTTCCAACTGTTCGACTTCGGTCTGACGCGCAGCAGATTTCTGCGCTTCACCCGCAATCTTCTGATTGGTCTGGGTGGTCGCCCGACTTTTCGATTTCAGCTGGTACAGGGTCGCCTGGACAATCGGCTTGGCCGGCGGCAGCTCCGGTGTGAAGGCAAAACTGACGAACAGCATGCCGAACACCAGCACGTGCAAGCCAATCGCCCAGACACTAGGCCAGAAGTAGCTTTCCGAGGCGGACGGCTCTCGCTGTTGCTGCATCAGGGCGCCTCGGTAATCAAGCCAACGTTACCGACGCCGGCTTTCTGCAACCCGCCCATGGCGCCCATGACGGAGCCATAGTCGACACTTTTGTCGCCGCGAATGAACACTTGGGTACGCTTGCCGCTTTCGTTGCCGACGCGAATGATCTTGGTCACCGCATCGGTCATCTGCGGCAGGGTCATGGCACGATCCTGCTGCTTCTCGGTGTCGACTTCGCTGCCGAGGTTCCAGTAATAGGTCTTGTCGGATTTGATGGAAATGGTCAGGACCTGGGTGTTGTTGTCCTGCGGCAAGGCTTCGCTGGAAACCTTGGGCAGATCAACTTTCACGCCCTGATTGAGCATCGGCGCAGTCACCATGAAGATGACCAGCAGCACCAACATCACGTCGATGTAAGGCACCACGTTCATCTCGGCGACCGGCTTGCGCTTTTTGCGAGCTCGAGCGATTAAAGCCATTGGAAATTACCTGCTTATTCTTCGCTGGTGTGCACTTTGCGGTGCAGGATCGCCTGGAATTCATCGGCGAAGGTGTAGTAACGGCCCAGCAGGGTTTCGCTGCGAGCAGCAAAACGGTTGTAAGCGATAACGGCTGGAATGGCTGCGAACAGACCGATCGCGGTCGCGATCAGTGCTTCGGCGATACCTGGAGCCACAGTGGCCAGCGTCGCTTGCTGGGCGGTCGCCAGACCGCGGAAGGAGTTCATGATGCCCCAGACGGTACCGAACAGACCGATATACGGGCTCACGGACCCAACGGTGGCCAGGAACGGCAGGCTTTGCTCGAGCTTTTCTTCTTCGCGGGAAATGGCAACGCGCATGGCACGGGCCACACCTTCCATCACCGCTTCCGGGTCAACGCCCGGTTGCTGGCGCAGACGGGAGAATTCCTTGAAGCCGGCGCGGAAGATCTGCTCGACGCCCGAGTCCGGGTCTGGGTTGCTACCCGCCTGACGGTAAAGTTTGGACAGGTCGATACCCGACCAGAAGCGCTCCTCGAAGCTCTCCAGGGCACGTCGACCGGCGCGCAGCAGATTGCTGCGCTGAAAGATCATGATCCATGAGGTCACCGATGCGGCTACCAGGGTCAGCATTACCAGTTGCACCACGATACTGGCATTGCTGACCAGGCTCCACATGGAGGAATGGTCGACGACGTTAGCTTCCACGCTTTATCTCCTGCTTTGAGTGTGTACCCGCGCCGCTCACGTCGGCAAAGGCCGCTCGTAGAGCTTCGGGAATGGCCCGGGGTTTTAAACTTTCAGTGCGCACACAGGCCACCAGAAACTGCCCTTCGCAGAGCAGCGCATCATCCGTAGCCCGCCTGACCTGCTGCTTGAAGCGCAGGCTGACACGGTTCAATTCGATTACTTCAGCGCTTACCAGCAGTTCGTCGTCCAGTCGCGCCGGCGCGTGGTAGCGCGCTTCGCTGGAATGCACGACGAACAACAGGTCCTCCCCTGCCAGCTGCGATTGGGCAAAGCCCAGCTCTCGTAGCCGCTCGGTTCGAGCCCGTTCCATAAACTTGAGGTAATTAACGTAATACACGATGCCGCCCGCATCGGTGTCCTCGTAATAAACGCGACAACGATGTGCGAAAGGCTCAAGCCCGTTTTGCGCGCGCATACTCTAGTGCTTACTCCTCGGGTTGCCAATCCGGCCAGGCAACTGTTTTTCATTGTTCTGCGGCTTTCTCGCGAAAGTACGGTCCTAGGACAGCACAATGCCCGAAAATTCAGCCCGCAAAAGTTAATTAATCGTCCACGGCATCGAGAAACTCGTCTACCACGGGCATCTCGCCCAATCGTGACGGAATGTTTAAGCCGAAGTGCAGGTACGCATGCCGCGTCACCACTCGCCCGCGAGGGGTGCGCATGATGTAGCCCTGCTGAATCAGGTAAGGCTCCAGCACGTCTTCAATGGTGTGGCGCTCCTCACTGATCGCTGCAGCGAGACTGTCCACGCCAACCGGCCCGCCATCGAACTTCTCGATCATGGTCAGCAGCAGACGCCGGTCCTGATGATCGAAGCCACGTTCGTCGACATCCAGCAGGTTCAGGGCCAGGTCGGCAATCGGCTTGGTGATGTGGCCCTTGGCGCGAACTTCGGCGAAGTCGCGTACCCGGCGCAGCAAACGGTTGGCGATTCGCGGTGTACCGCGGGCACGTCGGGCGATTTCGAAGGCGCCTTCAGGGTCCAGCGGCAAGCCGAGGATATTCGCCGAACGACCGACAATCGTGGCGAGGTCGGCCGTGCTGTAGAACTCCAGGCGCTGCACAATCCCGAAACGGTCGCGCAGCGGATTGGTCAGCATCCCCGCTCGCGTAGTCGCGCCGACCAGGGTGAAGGGTGGCAGATCGAGCTTGATCGAACGCGCGGCCGGGCCTTCGCCGATCATGATGTCGAGCTGGAAATCCTCCATCGCCGGGTACAGTACCTCTTCGACAATCGGCGACAGGCGATGGATTTCATCGATGAACAGCACGTCGTGCGGTTCAAGGTTGGTCAGCAGCGCTGCGAGATCACCCGGACGCTCAAGAACCGGCCCCGAGGTGCTTTTGATCGAGACACCCATTTCCTGGGCGATGATGTTGGCCAGGGTGGTTTTACCCAAGCCCGGCGGACCGAAAATCAATGTGTGATCCAGGGACTCGTTACGCCCGCGGGCAGCCTGGATGAACAATTCCATTTGCTCGCGAACGGTCGGCTGGCCGATGTATTCGGCCAGGCTGACAGGACGAATCGCCCGGTCCTGGACTTCCTCGCGGTCACGGGGAGCACCCGTGGCGGCGATCAGACGATCAGCTTCAATCACTTAGATCATTCCCTTCAGGGCACGACGAATCATGTCTTCACTGCTCAAGCCTTTCTCCTTGATCGCGGAAATTGCCTTGCTGGCTTCCTGGGGCTTGTAGCCCAGGGAAATCAGCGCGCTGACCGCATCGTTTTCGGCGGTGTTGACCGGCGCCGGACCGTCCGGCTGGTTCGGCACCAGCGCAAACATGGCCGGCACGGTTTCCCAGGCCTTGAAGCGGTCCTTGAGTTCCACCAACAAACGTTCGGCGGTTTTCTTGCCCACCCCCGGCACCTTGGTCAGCGCCGAGGTGTCCTGGGACTGCACGCAACGGACCAGTTCATCGACTTCAAGGCTCGACATCAAGGCCAGGGCCAATTTCGGCCCCACACCATTGAGACGGATCAACTCGCGAAAAAAGTCTCGCTCACGCTTGCCGACGAAGCCATAGAGTAACTGCGCGTCTTCGCGTACGACCAAATGGGTGTGCAGCGTCAGCGGTTCACCGACCGACGGCAAGCGATACAGCGTGGTCATGGGCACTTCAAGCTCATACCCCAGACCGTTTACATCCAGAATCAGATGCGGTGGCTGTTTCTCAGCCAGAGTGCCGCGCAAACGTCCAATCACGTTACAAATCCTTGAGCGTTGGCCAGCGCTGGGCCAGCGACTGACAGAGCGAGGGGTTCGTGCCGACAAAACAGGCGCAAAACCCTCATTCCAGAAAAATGATTGCTGATGCTATCAGAGACGCAGGCGCCCGCCACGACTGCGTGCCGCACCCAGGCCGTGGGGTAACAGGCTGGAACGGGTGTGAGCATGGCAAATGGCAATGGCCAGGGCATCCGAGGCATCGATTTGTGGCTTGCTGGTCAGCTTCAACATATGCATGACCATCATTTGTACCTGCTCTTTATTGGCGGCACCGGTGCCGACGACCGCCTGCTTAACCTGGGTCGCGGTGTACTCGGCAATTTCCAAACTTTCTTCGGCACCCGCCACGATGGCCGCGCCACGGGCCTGCCCAAGCTTCAGGGCAGAATCGGCGTTACGGGCCATGAACACTTTTTCGATGCCCATGGTCACTGGCTTGTACGTCTGGATAATTTCCCGCACACCGCGATAGACAATCTGTAGGCGCTCAGACAACTCGCCAGCGCCGGTGCGGATACAGCCGGAGGCCACGTATTCGCAGCCACGGCCGGTATCACGAACCACGCCGTAACCGGTGATGCGCGAACCGGGGTCGATACCAAGAATTAAAGTCATAACGCCTGCGCAATTTTGATGCGATGTCTGAGGGTACTGTAGGAGCTGCCGAAGGCTGCGATCTTTTAGCTCTTAAAATCAAAAGATCGCAGCCTTCGGCAGCTCCTACAGGAGAGCGCACCGAAACCTGCGATCTTTTTATGAGTCATCAACCGAGCTGTGCGGCAACCGACTCCGGGATCTCCGCGTTGGAGTAAACGTTCTGCACGTCATCCAGGTCTTCGAGCATATCGATCAGCTTGAGGACTTTCTCGGCGCCTTCCAGATCCAGTTCGGCGCTGGTGGTCGGCAGCATGACGATTTCAGCGTCATCACCTTTGAAACCGGCTGCTTCCAGCGCATTACGCACGGCGTAGAACCCGGAGAACGAGGTGAATACATCGATGGAACCGTCTTCGTTGGTCACCACGTCATCAGCATCGGCTTCCATGGCCGCTTCGATCAGCGCGTCTTCATCGACACCGGCAGCGAAGGAGATCTGCCCCTTGCGTTCGAACAGATAGGCCACCGAACCGTCGGTACCGAGGTTGCCACCACACTTGCTGAACGCATGGCGAACAGCGGCCGCGGTGCGGTTGCGGTTGTCGGTCATGCATTCGACCATCACCGCCACGCCGCCAGGACCGTAACCTTCGTAGGTCAGTTCGACCATGTCGTCGGTATCGGCTGCACCTGCGCCACGGGCAACTGCCCGATCGATGATGTCGCGACTCATGTTCGCGCCAAGGGCCTTGTCCAACGCCAGGCGCAGACGCGGGTTGGAACCTGGATCACCGCCACCCTGACGGGCCGCGACAGTCAGTTCACGAATCCACTTGGTGAAAATCTTGCCTTTTTTGGCATCCTGACGTTCTTTGCGGTGCTTGATGTTCGCCCACTTGGAATGACCTGCCATAACTCGCTCCGAATTCTCTTTGAAACATTGCCCGCCACGCTGTTTCGCGCCGGCCGGCAAACAAAAAAATCTTGAACAGCTCTATCTATAAAGAAAGGGCGCATCCACGGATGCGCCCTTCTGGTCAGCCTTACTCGGCCTTTGGCGTTTCGCGCAGACGAATGTGCAGTTCGCGCAATGCCTTGGCATCGACCTGACCCGGTGCCTGAGTCATGACATCCGCCGCGCTCTGGGTTTTCGGGAAGGCGATCACTTCACGGATCGACTGGGCGCCGGTCATCAGCATCACCAGACGGTCCAGACCGAAGGCCAGACCACCGTGCGGCGGCGCGCCGTATTTCAGGGCGTCGAGCAGGAAGCCGAATTTCTCTTCCTGTTCCGCTTCGTTGATACCCAGCAGACGGAATACAGTCTGCTGCATCTCTTTGCGGTGGATACGGATCGAACCGCCGCCCAGCTCGGTGCCGTTCAGAACCATGTCGTAGGCACGGGACAGCGCGGTTGCCGGGTTGGCTTCCAGCTCTTCCGGGGTGCACTTCGGTGCGGTGAACGGGTGGTGCAAGGCGGTGAAGCTACCGTCATCGTTCTCTTCGAACATCGGGAAGTCGACGACCCACATTGGCGCCCACTTGCAGGTCAGCAGGTCCAGGTCGTGGCCGAGCTTGATCCGCAGCGCGCCCAGGGCTTCGCTGACGATCTTGGCTTTGTCGGCGCCGAAGAACACGATGTCGCCGTCGACTGCACCGACGCGATCAAGGATAGCGTTGAGGTTTTCCAGCGGGATGTTTTTCACGATCGGCGACTGCAGACCGTCAACGCCGGCAGCGCGCTCGTTGACCTTGATGTACGCCAGGCCTTTGGCACCGTAGATACCGACAAACTTGGTGTAATCGTCGATCTGCTTGCGCGGCATGCTCGCCCCGCCTGGAACACGCAAGGCAGCGATACGGCATTTCGGGTCGTTGGCCGGGCCGCTGAACACCTTGAAATCGACTTCCTTGAGCTGATCGGCAACGTCAACCAGTTCCAGCGGGTTACGCAGGTCCGGCTTGTCGGAACCGTAGCGACGCATGGCCTCTTCGAAAGTCATATGAGGGAAATCACCGAATTCCAGACCCAGCACTTCCTTGAACAGGTTGCGGATCATTTGCTCGGTCAGGCCCATGATCTCTTTTTCATCGAGGAAGCTGGTCTCGATGTCGATCTGGGTGAATTCCGGCTGGCGGTCGGCACGCAGGTCTTCGTCACGGAAGCATTTGGCAATCTGGTAGTAACGGTCGAAGCCGGCCACCATCAGCAGTTGCTTGAACAACTGCGGCGATTGCGGCAGGGCGAAGAACGAACCGGCGTGGGTACGGCTCGGCACCAGGTAGTCGCGAGCGCCTTCCGGAGTAGCACGGGTCAGGATCGGCGTCTCGACGTCGAGGAAGCCGTTCTCGTCCAGGAAGCGACGGATGCTGGTGGTCATGCGCGAACGCAGACGCAGCTTCTCGGCCATTTCCGGGCGACGCAGGTCGAGGAAGCGATAACGCAGGCGGGTTTCTTCGCCGACGTCGGAGAACTCGTTCAACGGGAACGGCGGGGTTTCCGATTCGTTCAGCACTTCCAGTTCATAACCGAGGACTTCGATCATGCCCGACGCCATGTTGGCGTTGGTAGCACCCGCCGGACGCAGGCGAACCTTGCCGGTGATCTTCACGACGTACTCGCTGCGCACGCGATCGGCGGCGGCGAAGGATTCAGCGCGGTCCGGATCGAACACGACCTGGGCCAGACCGTCACGATCACGGATATCGAGGAAAATCACCCCACCGTGGTCACGGCGACGGTGGACCCATCCGCAAAGGGTAATTTCCTGGCCTTCCAGGCTTTCGTTCAGTTGGCCGCAATAATGGCTGCGCATCATGGTCGTGGTTTCACTTCTCGTAATTCGAAATTCGGTTGGAGATCCTGCAGCAGCCCCCTGCCTTTAAAAAGGCGTCGGGTGATGCAAGAGCACACGTGTCGTTCAACTCAGGTTCCAGACCTTAGTCAGCTTTGTCGCCGCCGGCCAGGTTCTTCTTGGAACCGGTCTTGAAATCGGTCTCGTACCAGCCAGTACCGCTGAGGCGGAAGCCCGGCATGGACAGCATCTTCTTGAGCTCTGGCGCCTGACAGGCAGGGCAGTCGACCAGCGGTGCATCGCTGATCTTTTGAATGGCTTCCAACTGATGACCACAGGAAGCACATTGATAATCGTACATCGGCATGGAGGTTGTCTCGGCGATCAGATTGCTACCGCGCACGCGGGGTTTTGCGGCAAAGAGCGGGATTATATCCATTAAATGCAGCCTGTGCAGCCGTAAGACTGCACAGATCGACATGCGACCCTTTCACTGCCGAGACTGAGCCATCACCCCACAACCTCCTTCCTTCAGACTGTGTACAACACAGACCACCCGCACCAGTCCGCTGAAGTTCTTCACCCCGCCATGGCGCAAATGCACTTCGCGATCCACGTAAGACAACAACGCGCTGACCGAGCAGCCATTGAGCCGGGCGATTTCGCCCAGAATATCCCAGTAGACCTGCTCAAGTCGCAAACAGGTGGCGAAGCCATTCAACCGCACCGACCGGGACAAGGGCTGGACCAGCCCCATATCGAATTCACTGACAAACGGATCAATCCCTCTATCCTTTACCGGACCGATTGCCCCTTCGTTTCGCCTCTCTCCATAAACCATATCGTTGACACTCCTTTGCCATCTCTCGGTTTTCATAAGCACGCTTATAAAACCGCGAGGGCAAAGTTATATCCAGATGACTTTTTGACCATCTGCGTAGGATATGCCAACAGCTGAGGGCAGATCGTGGAGTGCGTCCTACGCCGTCGGTTTTCCCACGCAGACTGACGAAAACTCGGTCAACAGACAGGTGCTTTTCGAGGGATCAAGGTGACGCGCCAACAGCACCCACAGGGCGCCATTCGCGCGCCAGAGCGTTACTGATCCAGCAGGGCGCGGAGCATCCATGCGGTTTTTTCGTGAACCTGCATACGCTGGGTCAGCAGATCAGCCGTCGGCTCGTCACTGACTTTGTCGAGCAGCGGAAAGATCCCGCGAGCCGTACGGGTGACGGCCTCCTGCCCCTCGACCAATTGCCTGATCATGTCTTCGGCGGCAGGCACGCCCTCCTCCTCTTTAATAGAGGACAGTCGCGCATAAACGGCGTAGGCACCGGGCGCAGGAAAACCGAGGGCACGAATCCGCTCGGCAATCGAATCGACCGCCAGGGCCAACTCGTTGTATTGCTCCTCGAACATCAGGTGCAGGGTCCGGAACATCGGCCCGGTGACGTTCCAGTGGAAGTTATGGGTCTTCAAATAAAGTACGTAGGTGTCCGACAGCAGACGCGAGAGTCCGTCGACGATGGACTTGCGATCCTCTTCACTGATACCGATATCGATTGCCATGTTTTTCCCCTAAAGGTGATGAAATTCATCCAACAGGTGCAGGACCACTCTAGCAAGCCTGTCGCCGCATCGCAGCCCTGGATCGCCCATGAGCCTGCGACAAATCGCCCCCGACACACCGCTGGACGCCCTGATTTGAGTAGCCTGCGGCTTTGCTGTTAAATAGACAGCGTGTCGTGGGTGCCTATTTTTTCCGGGTGCTGCGCATAGGCTGATATCGGGTACGTGTCCAACGCCTCCAATTGTTCTGAAGCGAACCGTGCCTCATCAGCTCTTCCTTGTGAGCTGCCTTAACGTGAGTCAATCAAAATGTTGAAAATCGTCCACCTGCTAATAGGTGCAGCGGCCTTGCTGCTGTCCTTCATCCCTAGCCTGCGTTCCGAAGCCGTACCTTACCTGCAACAGCCCGATGCACTGTACCTGGCCCTTTTCGGCCTGCTTAACCTTACCCTTGCACCCGTCATCCCTTACTGGAACAAAGGTCCACGTCATCAACTGCAAAACCTGGTCAGCGCCCTGCTGGTTCTGGCTGTCGTTCTGCAAACCCTGACGCTGATCGCACCGATGCCCGTCATCGCCGGTCAACCTGCCGTTCTGTTCAGCCTGGTCGCCGCCCTGGCCGCTGTTTTTCTGCACCTGGCCATCAGCTTCTACAAATCGTCACCGGCTGCCGCGTCGCCAAGCTACGACATGAGCAACCGCGATACCGGCACCGTCAAGTGGTTCAATACTTCCAAAGGCTTCGGCTTCATCTCCCGCGATTCCGGCGACGATATTTTCGTGCACTTCCGGGCCATTCGCGGTGAAGGTCACCGCGTTCTGGTCGAAGGCCAGCGCGTGGAATTCTCCGTGATGAATCGTGACAAAGGCCTGCAAGCCGAAGATGTGATCGCCGCCCTGCCGCGACGCTGATCCAAGGCAAAAAAAAACCGCGAACAGCCTGGCTGCTCGCGGTTTTTTATTGCCTGCATTTCAGTAATGCGGAGGCGGTGCCTCTTCTTCGAAAGTCTCGAACTGGCCGGCCATTTCTTCCTGGCGCTTGAGCAGCGCCGCCATCTGCAGTTGCAGGCGCTCCACCGCCCGTTGCTGCGCTGCCAGCACATCATTCAACGCCTGGATGGTGTCATCCTGAAACGCCAACTGACTCTCCAGATCGGTAACGCGATCTTCCAGGCTCATGATTCAACCCTCCACGAACGTGAAATTATCGGTCAACACCAGGCGCAACCGCTCGCGAATCGCCGCGACCTGCTCTGCGCTGTACGGCTTGGCCGGATGTTTACCCCAAACCGGAGCGGGCCAGGCAGCGTCCTCTCGTTTACGCACGATCACATGCATGTGCAACTGACTGACCACATTACCCAGGGCCGCGACATTCAACTTGTCAGCATCGAACGAATCCTTGAGCAACTCCGACAAACGGGTCGTTTCCTTCCACAATTGCAGTTGATCGGCGACATCCAACTGAAATATCTCGCTGATATCGTCGCGACGAGGCACCAGGATGAACCAGGGATAATTCGAATCGTTGGACAACAGCAACCGGCACAGCGGGAAATCACCGATCGGTAGCGTGTCTTGTTGAAGTCGTGGATCTAAAGCGAACACTGCGCGCACTCCCGCCAGTTCATCAATTTTCAGCTTAGCGCCCATCCCGAAAGATCGTGCACCAAGCGACTGGACGGCAGCATACCTGCGAACGGCGCCAGCTTCACGACCAACCACACTACGACCACCTTGAGGTTCCAGTAATGGACGCCAGAGCGCCCCGGGATGAACCACTTCTAAGCAAAACGCACCATTAGCGAACCGGCGACACCACAAAAAGCGCTGAAATGACCGAAACACAACGATGCGCTCATGCTCCGGGAGCCGCCAAGCTGTATGGATTCAGTACAGCGAATAAAAATTTTTGCACCAAAACCGCACAGTGCGTCTACGCTGACTGCTTCGCATATCCGCCAATTACTCAACGGCGGGGTGAACCGGTAACGTTTTTGGTTGTCACGCCGCGGTAACAGGATGGTCAACACGATGCGAAGGATGGCGTCAAGTCCAAACACCAGCAGGATGAACCCCCCGGTTTTATGAGGTTTTTACGGCACCAAGCGGCGCATTAGAAAAAAATATCCATGGAATGCTGATTTGTGCACGCTTGTTGCATTCACACCCACATCGTCTATAAGGCACCGCTGGAAGCGGGAACCCTTTAGACCAATTAAAACAGTGGCAGGGTAGCCCGATGGAGATTCAATCGTTTCACCAGGGACTCTTTTTACCGATGCACCAGCCCAGAAAAACAGCATTAAAGTTGTCAGTCCGGTTGCATCGGGGCTGTAAATTTGCGACATCTAGCAAGCTGTTTGCGACAGGCTCGTAAAGAAGCTGAAAGGTTAGATGCGCAAGTATCGCCAACATTGTCGGCGTGATATAAGTTTGCGCCGACACAAAAAGAAAGAGCCGCCCAGATAATAAAACAGGTGGGACGGCAGTACTCTTCTAAAAACCAAAGGAGCAAATCACGATGCGCGTGATGAAGTGGAGCATGATCGCACTGGCTGTTGCAGCAGGCACCTCGCAGTTCGCAATGGCGTCCTCGCAGGACGAATCCAAGGGTTTCATCGATGATTCGAGCCTGAAACTCAAAACCCGTTTTGAGTACATGAACCGCGATTTCAAGAACGGTGCAGACAACGGTACTTCCGGTACTGCTGGCTATCGTCAGGATTCCGGTCTGAGCCAGTTGCTCACCTACGAGTCGGGCTTCACTCAAGGCACCATCGGTTTCGGTCTCGACGCCATGGCAATGGGTTCGGTCAAACTGGACGGCGGCTCGGGCCACCGCGGTAACGGCCTGTTCGCCAACGACAGCGACGGCAACCCAGAGAAATCCCAGGGCAAGGTAGGCGGTGCAGTTAAACTGCGTCTGTCCGACACCGTCCTGAAATACGGCCAGCAATTCGTTGCCAGCCCAGTATTCGCTACCGATGACAGCCGTCTGCTGCCAGAAGTTGCAACCGGTACCCTGATCACTTCCAAAGAGATCAAAGGCCTGGAACTTAGCGCCGGTCGTTTCACCGCGCTGAGCAAGCAAACCGGTATGGCCCGTGACAGCATCGGCGGTCTGACCGACGAAGACGGCAACCACGGCAAAGGCCTGAGCAACGGCATCAACATCTTCGGTGCCAGCTACGCCTTCACCGATAACTTCACCGGTGCCATCGCTGCGTCGGATGCTGAAGACTACTTCAAAAAGTACTACATCAACCTGAACTACACCCTGCCGATCTCTGATGATCAGTCCCTGAACTTCGACCTGAACGGTTACAAAACCAAAGGCGATGATCGTGGCGACCTGGTCGACGCAATCGGCGACGGCACCCTGGGCGTGGACAACAACCTGTGGTCCCTGGCAGCTGCTTACAGCCTCGGCGCTCACAAGTTCACCCTGGCCTACCAGCAGTCCAGCGGCGACAACGCTTACTACTACGGCGTTGACGGTAACAGCACCATCTTCGTATCCAACTCCATTCAGATCTCCGACTTCGTGGGCCGCGAGGAGAAATCCTACCAAGCTCGCTACGACCTGAACATGGCTACCTACGGCGTACCTGGTCTGAGCTTCATGACCCGTTACGTAATGGGTAACAACATCGAGACCAACGGTCTGGGTGAAGGTAAGGAAAACGAGTGGAACGTCGAGTCCAAGTACGTCCTGCAGGAAGGTCCAGCCAAAGACCTGTCGTTCCGTGTGCGTTTCGCCAACTACCGTGCAAACGGCGCATACCAGAACTACTCGTCTGACAACTACGACACCCGTGTAATCATTGAGTACCCGCTGAGCATCCTGTAATCAGGGTGTAATCCCGGCAGTACTGTAAAACAAAAACGCCCACCTCTTCAGGTGGGCGTTTTTTTATGCCTGCCACAAAGCTGACGCAGCGACAAACAACTTCGATTCATAACATTAGTACTTTTTGAAATGACTCGATCAAAACTCACAAAAAAGCCCAAGAGACTATTAATCTCCTGGGCTCGTACAGTAACTATTGAAAGTACGCTTACTGTACTGCCGCTTCCTGAACCACGCGAACAACCCGCTGCGGGAATGGAATATCGATACCGGCCTTTTTCAAACGATCACGGGACTGCTCATTAAACATGAACATCACATCCCAGTAATCCGCGGTCTTCACCCAGACACGCAGGGAAACAGTGATCGAACTGTCACCCAGTGTCGAAATAACCGCTTGCGGCTCCGGATCTGCCAATACGCGCGGATCCTTGGCCAGGTCCAGCAATACTTGACGAGCCTTTTGCAAGTCCGCTTCGTAATCGACACCTACGTCAAACACTACCTTGCGAGTCGGCTGACGGTTGGTGTTGGTGATGATGCCATTCGACAGGTTACCGTTTGGCACAATGATGGTTTTGTTATCACCGGTGCGCAACACGGTGTGGAAGATCTGGATACTGTCGACAGTACCGGCCACACCCTGAGCTTCGATCCAGTCACCGATGCGAAACGGGCGGAACAGCAAAATCAGCACGCCACCGGCGAAGTTCGCCAGGCTGCCTTGCAATGCCAAGCCGATGGCCAGGCCTGCCGCACCGATGGCCGCCACGAACGAGGTGGTTTCCACACCGATCATCGACGCCACGCTGACGATCAACAGAATCTTCAGAATGATGTTCGCCAGGCTGCTGATAAAGCCTTGCAACGCCAGGTCAGCATTGCGCAACGCAATCAGGCCGCCGAGTTTTTTCGTGACCTTGTTGATCAACCACCAGCCGATGGCGAGGGTGATGACCGCCAACAGCACACGGCTGCCGTATTCCATGATCATCGGGATCCAGGTTTGCGACACCTTGACCAGGTTATCTACTTCAGCATTCAAGTCCATCTACGTTCTCCTGATTTCCGGGCACCCGGCACGCGAAAAATAAACGGCAGAAAGGATCGAGCCCTCGCGGGGTCAACCATTTCTACCGTTGCTTGGGCCTCGGACGCCGAAAACGCCGAGAGGTTCCCGCTGTGTACGTCAGTCGCGGAAGTTGTTGAACTGCAGCGGCATGCCGAATTCCTTGGCGCGCAGTGCAGCGATAGCTTCCTGAAGATCATCACGCTTCTTGCCGGTGATGCGCACTTGCTCACCCTGAATGGCGGCCTGGACCTTCAACTTGGCGTCTTTGACGTGTGCGACAATCTTCTTCGCCATCTCTTTGTCGATGCCTTCCTTGAGGACGGCTTCCTGCTTCATCAGCTTGCCCGATGCGAACGCGTCCTTGACTTCAAGGCACTGCACATCGATTTTGCGCTTGACCAGGGCCAGCTTGAGGATCTCAATCATCGCTTCAAGCTGGAAATCGGCCTCTGCGGTCAGGTTGACGGTCAGGTCCTTTTCCTTGAACTCGAAGCTGCCTTTGCCTTTCAGGTCATAGCGACGATCGAGTTCCTTGACGGCGTTCTCGACCGCGTTGGTGACTTCGTGTTTGTCCAGTTCGGATACCACGTCGAACGACGGCATGTAATCTCTCCAATAAATAGGGGGCGCTCGATCAAGACGGAGCACGCCTGGCTTGCGGTAAAAATCCGCGCTGATTATAACGGGTCTTTCCCATCATTCACTGCGAGCTGTCCATGCGCGCGTCAAACAAGGCAAAAAGCTGATGTCTACCACTTGGCATGTCCTCGGCGCCGGCAGTCTCGGCACGTTATGGGCCACGCGTCTGGCCCGGGCCGGGATGCCCGTGCGGCTGATTGTGCGCGATGCCACACGCTTGCAGGCTTATGAGGCGGCCGGCGGGCTGACATTGGTCGAACACGGCGAAGCACAGTGCTACCCGGTACCCGCCGAAACACCAGACAGCGAAGCACCGATCAATCGCCTGTTGGTCGCCTGCAAAGCTTACGACGCCGAACAGGCCGTTGCGCAATTGGCGCCCCGCCTGGCCCCCGGCGCCGAACTGATTCTGTTGCAGAACGGTCTGGGCAGTCAGGACGCCGTAGCGGGGCAAGTACCGCAGGCACGCTGCATTTATGCCTCAAGCACCGAAGGCGCCTTCCGCGATGGTGACTGGCGCGTGGTGTTCGCCGGCCACGGGTTCACCTGGCTGGGCGATGCCGGCCATCCCGTCGCGCCGATCTGGCTGGACGACCTCGACGCCGCCGGCATTCCCCATGAGTGGAGCACCGAAATCCTGACCCGGCTCTGGCGCAAACTGGCGCTGAACTGTGCAATCAACCCGCTGACGGTGCTGCACGACTGCCGAAATGGCGGTTTGCAGGACCATAGCTGCGAAGTCGCTACTCTCTGCGGCGAACTCACCGAACTGCTTGAGCGTTGCGGTCAGCCTGCCGCCGCCGAGAATCTGCAACAGGAAGTAGAACGGGTGATCCACGCGACCGCCGCCAATTACTCGTCGATGTACCAGGACGTCAGCAACCGGCGCCGCACCGAAATCAGCTACCTGCTGGGCCATGCCTGCAAAGTCGCCTCCCGGCATCAATTGAACCTGCCGCATATCAATCAATTGCAGCAGCGGCTGATCACCCGCCTCCACAGCCTTGGATTGCCCAGCGACTGAGCAGCGGCTACGCTGGCCACTTGTTCCTTTGCAGCGATAAACCTGATGCCATTGCGCCAGCGCCTTGAAAACCTTCCTGTCGGCCAGAAACTGCTGGCCGCCCTGTTGGTGCTGTTGACCACTGTCCTGCTGGTCGCCAACCTGACCTTCATCAGCGCCGCGTATTACATCTCCCAGGAAAGCATGGCGCCCCAGGCCTTGCAGACCATCGGCCGCCTGGTGTCGAACCCGAGCCTGATCTCCGATGCGCTGACTTCACCGCAAAGCGCCCAACGCCTGCTCGACGAACTCAACAGCTACTCGCCGTTACGTGCCGCGGCACTGTACGACGGTCGGGGCGAACGCCTGGCGCAGTTGCAGCATGGCGATCACTTAAAATTGCCGGAACGTTACCGGCACATCGAATCGTGGCAAGCCACCGAGTTTCGCAGCAATCAAATCATCACACTGCCCCGCCCCGGTGCCGCACCTGGCCATCTGCTGCTGGTGGCCAGCAGTGAACTACCGATGGCGTTCTACACCGGGACTCTCACAGCCAGCCTCGGGATCCTGATCTTCAGTGTGCTGTTGTGGCTGGTGATCGCGCGCCAGATCAAACGCCTGATCACCCGGCCGATCCATCAACTCGAAGAGCTGTCCCGCCAGGTGACCCGTGAAGAGAACTACGCCTTGCGCGCCTCCCGGGGCAACCACGATGAAATCGGCAGCCTCGCCGAGGCATTCAACACCATGCTGTCGCGCATCGAGGCGCGGGAGCAGCAGCTCAAACGGGCGCGGGATGATTCCCAGGCCGCTTATGACCAGGCCCAGGGCCTGGCCGAGGAAACCCGCCACACCAATCGCAAGCTTGAGCTCGAAGTCCAGGTGCGCAGCAAGATCGAAAAGAAACTCACCGGGTTCCAGAACTACCTCAACAGCATCATCGACTCCATGCCATCGGCGCTGATCGCCCTCGACGAACAGCTCTACGTGACGCAATGGAACCAGGAGGCCAGCGCCCTCTCCGGCACCCGCCTGGACGAAGCCCTGAATCAACCGATCTTCCTCGCCTTCGAACCGCTCAAGCCGTTTCTGCCGCAACTCAAGCAAACCGTCGAGCAGCACACAGTGGCCAAGATCGAGCGCGTGACCTGGGTCAAGGACGATGACGCCCGCCATTACGCCTTGACGTTCTATCCGCTGATGGGCGGCGCCGGACGCGGTGTGGTGATCCGGATCGACGACATCACCCAGCGCCTGTCGCTGGAAGAAATGATGGTGCAGTCAGAGAAAATGCTCTCCGTCGGTGGTCTTGCGGCCGGCATGGCCCACGAGATCAACAACCCGCTGGGGGCGATCCTGCACAACGTGCAGAATATTCGCCGACGCCTGTCCACCGAACTGCCGAAGAACCTCGAACAGGCCGAACAGGTTGGCGTCGAGCTGTCGACGGTCAACAGTTACCTGCAAGCGCGTGAGGTGCCGCAGTTACTTGACGGCATTCAACAGGCCGGCGCCCGGGCGGCGAAAATTGTCACCCACATGCTCAGCTTCAGTCGCCGCAGCACCCGGCAAATGGCCCCGTGCGACTTGCCGGCGCTGATCGACCAAGCGGTGGAAATCGCCGGTAACGACTTCGACCTGGCAATCGGTTTCGACTTCAAGGGCCAGGCCATCATTCGCCAGTTCGATCCGGCACTCGGCCCGGTCCCCGGCACCGCCAACGAACTGGAACAGGTGCTGCTCAACCTGCTGAAAAACGCCGCCCAGGCCATCCACCAGCGCGAAGACGACAGCGAACCGGGGCGGATCATTCTGCGCACCCGGCTCAACCCGCCCTGGGCAGAAATCCAGGTCGAGGACAATGGCATCGGCATGAGCGAAAACGTGCGCAAGCGTACGTTCGAACCGTTTTTCACCACCAAGGAAATTGGCCAGGGCACCGGTCTCGGGCTGTCGGTTTCGTATTTCATCATCACCAACAACCACAAGGGCCAGATGGAAGTGCAATCGACCCTCGGGCAAGGCACCTGTTTCACCTTGCGCCTGCCACTGGCGGGCACCCCGCTCGTCTCTCAAGAACTCAATCAGCTATCGAGGTAATCCATGGGCTTTCGCTTGTCGAAGATTTACACCCGCACCGGCGACAAAGGCGAAACCGGACTGGGCGACGGCCGCCGCGTACCCAAGGATCACCCGCGGATTGAGGCCATTGGCGAGGTTGATTCGCTGAACAGTCAGGTCGGTGTATTGCTGGCCGGGCTCGCCGCGCAAAGCGCCGAATTTCCGGGACTAAAGGAAGTGATCGAGGTATTGGCGCCCTGTCAGCATCGGTTGTTCGACCTTGGCGGCGAACTGGCGATGCCGGAATATCAGGCGTTGAACGCGGCAGAAATCGAACGCCTGGAAGCGGCGATCGATGTGTGGAATGAAGAGCTGGGGCCGCTGGAGAATTTCATTCTGCCGGGTGGCTCGGCGTTGATTGCTCAGGCCCACGTCTGCCGCAGCCTGGCGCGCAGTGCCGAGCGCCGCTGTCAGCAGTTGAATGCGATTGAGCCGTTGGCCGGGGTTGGCCTGGCGTACATCAATCGGTTGTCGGATTTGTTGTTTGTGGTGGCGCGGGTGATTGCCAAGCGTCAGGGGGTTGCCGAGATTCTTTGGCAAGCGGCGGCGAAGCCTGTGATTTAGTCGGCGCCTTCAAGGACGCCATCGCGGGCAAGCCTTGCTCCTACGGGTTTCGAGTCGATCAGAACATTAGCGAACGACACGAACCAGTAGGAGCAAGGCTTGCCCGCGATGAGGCCAGCAGCCTCACCACAAAATCAAGCCTCAGGCCAAAACGCCCGAATCCCTGCCACACCCTGCGCTCCCGTCGCCCAGGCTTTCTCGACTTCCGCCGGGCCAACGCCACCGAGCAAAAACACCGGTTTGCTGAACCCTTCGATCAAGCTCGACGCCTGTTCCCAGCCCAGCGGCTGAGCCCCCGGATGCGTCAGCGTCGGCTGCACCGGCGACAAAGTCACGAAGTCCACGCCCATCTCTTCGGCCAACGCCAGTTCCTCAGCGTTATGGCAGGACGCCGCCAACCAGCGCGATGCCGGCAGCGGTCGACCGGCCGCCGCGTACTTGCGCAGTTGCGCCGAGGTGATGTGCCAACCGGCGGACGGGAAGTCTCCCAGCCACTCGAACGGCCCCTTGATCATCAACTGCGCTTTGCCGGCACACAGCCCCACCGCATCCACGGCCAGGTCGCGATACTTCGGGTCGTAACCGTTCGGCGCACGCAATTGAATCAACTTGATGCCACCGGCGATGGCTTTCTGAATGCCCCGCAACAGGGCTGGCGTTTCGAGATCTTCCGGCGTGATCAGGTACTGATCCGGCAAGCGCGCCGCCGCGACGATTGGCCGGTTGGCCTCGGGGAACTCATAGCCCGACAAATCACGCGCCGTCACCCAGGCCAATGGCTGGCCTTCGGCGCCGTGCGGCTCGCCGCTGAACGCCGAGACTTCCCAGACATCCAGCAACACCTGCTTGTCCGGGTAATCGTGGCGCACCTTGATCAACGGGCGAGCCGCATTGACCACGATGCCCAGCTCCTCTTGAAGCTCGCGGCCCAGAGCGGTTTGCACCGATTCGTCGGCCTCGACCTTACCACCGGGAAACTCCCACAGGCCGCCCTGGTGTTGGGTATCGGCACGACGGGCAATCAGGATCTTGCCGCTGTCGTCACGGATAACGGCAGCCGCTACGTGTACTCGTTTCACCGCTCGATTTCCTCCAGTCCGGCCTTCTGCCAGGCCTTGAAGGCTGGCCATTGGTAGATGGTTTCAATATAGGCCTGATCAACCGCGGACAGTTTCACCTGATAGGTGCGCAGACGCACGGCGATCGGGGCAAAGAACACGTCAGCCAAACTGATGCGACCAAACAGGTACGGACCCGCTTCGGTCGCGGCAGCACGGCACTCGGCCCACAACGCCGACATGCGTTCGATGTCCGCCTGCACATCTGCCGGAACCGGCGACAGCGCGGCGTCATGGCTCAGGTCGAACGGCATGTTGCCGCGCATGGCGAAGAAACCACTGTGCATCTGCGCGCACGCCGAACGTGCCTGGGCACGGGCGGCAGTGTCTTTGGGCCACAGGTTCGCGTCGGGAAACCGTTCGGCCAGGTATTCGGCAATCGCCAGGGAGTCGGCGATGGTGCCGTGTTCAGTCTTCAACAGCGGCACTTTGCCGGTCGGCGAATGCTTGAGTACTCGCTCGCGGGTGTCTGGCTGGTTCAGTTTGATCAGTTCTTCGGTGTAAGTCGCTCCGGTCAGATCGAGCGCCAGGGCGCCGCGCAGGGACCAGGAAGAAAGCAGTTTGTCGCCGATGATCAGGTGCAGGCTCATAGTCGGGGCCTTTCATGATGAGGGAACACGCCAGTCTAGTTGGCGACTGACAGGCCGCCATCGCGGGCAAGCCCGCTCCCACAGTGACCGCGTTGAACACAACATTTGTGTACGCCACTGAACCTGTGGGAGCGGGCTTGCCCGCGATGGGCCGGGTCGCGCTCGACCGACTCGTCTTAAGTACGGTACTCGGCGTTGATCTTCACGTACTCGTGGGACAGGTCAGTCGTCCAGATGGTTTCGCTGCAATCACCGCGACCGAGTTCGATACGGATGGTGATTTCTTCCTGCTGCATCACCGCCGCGCCCTGGGCTTCGGTGTAGGTCGCGGCGCGGGCGCCACGGCTGGCGATGCACACGTCGCCGAGGAACACGTCGATCTTGCTCACGTCCAGGTTCGGTACGCCGGCACGGCCAACGGCGGCCAGGATACGGCCCCAGTTCGGGTCGGAGGCGAACAGTGCGGTCTTGATCAGTGGCGAGTGGGCCACGGTGTAACCGACGTCCAGGCATTCCTGGTGATTGCCGCCGCCATTGACTTCAACGGTCACGAATTTGGTCGCGCCTTCGCCGTCACGCACGATGGCCTGGGCCACGTCCATGCAAACCTCAAACACCGCTTGCTTAAGCTTGGCGAACAGCTCGCCTTCAGCCCGGGTGATTTCCGGCAAGGCTGCCTGACCGGTAGCGATCAGCATGCAGCAGTCGTTGGTCGAGGTGTCGCCGTCGATGGTGATGCGGTTGAACGACTTATTGGCGCCGTCCAGCATCAGGTTTTGCAGCACGTCGCGGGCAACTTTGGCGTCGGTGGCGATGTAGCCGAGCATGGTCGCCATGTTCGGGCGAATCATGCCGGCGCCTTTACTGATGCCGGTAACAGTGATGGTCACGCCGTCGTGCTGGAACTGGCGGCTCGCACCTTTTGGCAGGGTGTCGGTGGTCATGATGCCGGTGGCGGCAGCTTCCCAGTTGTTGACCGACAGATCGTCGAGAGCGGCTTGCAGTGCGCCTTCGATTTTCTCGACTGGCAGCGGCTCGCCGATCACACCGGTGGAGTACGGCAGCACCTGGTTGGCGTCCACGCCGGTCAGCTCGGCCAGCTTGGCGCAGGTGCGCTCGGCGGCAGCCAGGCCTGGCTCACCGGTACCGGCGTTGGCGTTGCCGGTGTTGGTCAGCAGGTAACGCACCGGACCTTGCACGCGTTGCTTGGCCAGGATCACGGGAGCGGCGCAAAAGGCGTTCAAGGTGAATACGCCCGCCACGGTGGAGCCTTCGGCACAGCGCATGACCACGACATCCTTGCGCCCCGGGCGCTTGATACCGGCCGAGGCAATACCGAGTTCAAAACCGGCAACCGGGTGCAACGTTGGCAAAGGACCAAGACCAACAGCCATGAATGCGCTCCTAACTAAATGATGTCTGCACCGCTCGGCAGGAACGGTGGTTTAAATGGCAAAACGCCGCGACGGCATAGGCCGGTCGCGGCGCGGGTATTTCAGCGATTGAAACGGGTTTTACTGGATCTGCCCGTGGCAATGCTTGAACTTCTTGCCCGAACCGCAGTAGCACAGCTCGTTGCGGCCCAGCTTCTGCTCGTTGCGAACCGGTGCGGTGGCGAGGGCCACATCGACCTCTTCACCCAACTGCTCCGGCTGCTCCAGGCCTGGGGCTTCTTCATGCAGGAACTGCATGCGAGCGGCCAGTGCTTCGGCTTCCTGACGCAGGCGCTGCTCTTCTTCGATCGGATCTTCGCGGCGAACCTGAACGTGCGACAGCACGCGGATCGAGTCGCGCTTGATCGAATCCAGCAGCTCGGAGAACAGCGTGAACGACTCGCGCTTGTATTCCTGCTTCGGGTTTTTCTGGGCATAGCCACGCAAGTGGATACCGTGACGCAGGTGATCCATGGTCGACAGGTGGTCTTTCCACAGGTCGTCCAGCACGCGCAGAACGATTTGCTTCTCGAAGGTGCGCAGCGCTTCGGCGCCCGCCTGGTCTTCTTTCTCGTTGTACGCTGCAATCAGTTCCTGCATCAGTTTTTCGCGCAGGGTTTCTTCGTACAGGTGATCGTCTTCGTCGAGCCACTGCTGGATCGGCAGCGCCACACCGAAGTCGCTCTGCAACGCTGCTTCCAGACCGGCCACGTCCCACTGCTCTGGCAGCGATTGCGGTGGAATGTGCGCGCTGACGGTAGCGTTGAGCACGTCCTGACGGAAATCGGCGATGGTTTCACCGATGTTGTCGGCGGCCAGCAACGTGTTACGCATGTGATAGATCACTTTACGCTGTTCGTTGTTGACGTCGTCGAACTCGAGCAATTGCTTACGAATGTCGAAGTTGCGGCCTTCAACCTTGCGCTGAGCCTTCTCGATGGCGTTGGTCACCATGCGGTGCTCGATCGCTTCGCCAGGCTGCATGCCCAAGGCTTTCATGAAGTTCTTCACCCGGTCAGAGGCAAAGATGCGCATCAGGCTGTCTTCCAGCGACAGGTAGAAACGGCTGGAACCGGCGTCACCCTGGCGACCGGCACGACCACGCAACTGGTTGTCGATACGGCGCGATTCGTGACGTTCGGAAGCGATCACCTGCAAACCGCCCGACTCGAGCACTTGCTGGTGACGTTTCTGCCAGTCGGCCTTGATCTGGGCAATCTGCTCAGGGGTCGGATCTTCCAGCGAAGCGACTTCCACTTCCCAGTTGCCGCCCAACAGGATGTCGGTACCACGACCGGCCATGTTGGTGGCGATGGTCAGTGCGCCTGGGCGACCGGCCTGGGCGATGATCTCGGCTTCTTTTTCGTGGAACTTGGCGTTCAGGACCTTGTGCTCGATGCCTTCCTTGTTGAGCAGGTCGGACATGCGCTCGGACGTTTCGATGGTCGCGGTACCCACCAGCACCGGACGGCCGGCGGCCATGCTTTCCTTGATGTCAGTGACGATGGCCGCGTATTTCTCGTCGGCGGTCAGGAACACCAGGTCGTTGTAGTCTTTACGGGCCAGCGGCTTGTTCGTCGGAATGACGAGGACCTGCAGGCCGTAGATCTGATGGAACTCGAACGCCTCGGTGTCGGCCGTACCGGTCATGCCGGACAGTTTGTTGTATAGACGGAAGTAGTTCTGGAACGTGGTCGATGCCAGGGTCTGGCTCTCGGCCTGGATGTTCAGGTTTTCCTTGGCTTCGATGGCCTGGTGCAGGCCTTCGGACAGACGACGACCCGGCATGGTACGACCGGTGTGTTCGTCGACCAGTACAACCTGACCGTCCTGCACGATGTATTCGACGTTGCGATGGAACAGCTTGTGCGCGCGCAGTCCGGCGTAAACGTGAGTCAGCAGGCTCAGGTTGTGGGCCGAGTACAAGCTCTCGCCTTCAGCCAGCAAGCCGAGGCTGGTGAGCGACTCTTCGACGAACTGGTGACCGGCTTCGTTGAGTTCGACCTGGCGGGTCTTCTCGTCAACGGTGTAGTGGCCGGCCTTGGTAACTTCGCCTTCGACTTCTTCGACATGCAATTCCAGCTTCGGGATCAGTTTGTTGATCTCGATGTACAGCTTGGAGCTGTCCTCGGCCTGACCGGAAATGATCAGCGGGGTACGGGCTTCGTCGATGAGGATGGAGTCGACTTCGTCGATCACGGCAAAATTGAGTTCGCGCTGGAATTTTTCTTCCATGCTGAACGCCATGTTGTCGCGCAGGTAGTCGAAACCGAATTCGTTGTTGGTGCCGTAGGTGATGTCGGCGGAGTAGGCAATACGCTTCTCTTCCGGCGGCTGGAACGGCGTAACCACGCCGACCGTCAGGCCGAGGAACTCGTAGAGCGGACGCATCCAGTTGGCGTCACGACGGGCCAGGTAGTCGTTCACCGTCACAACGTGCACGCCCTTGCCGGACAATGCGTTGAGGTAAACGCCCAGTGTTGCCACCAGGGTCTTGCCTTCACCGGTGCGCATTTCGGCGATCTTGCCTTCATGCAAGGTCATGCCGCCGATCAGCTGGACGTCGAAGTGGCGCATACCCATGACGCGCTTGCCGGCTTCGCGGGCGACCGCAAAGGCTTCTGGCAACAGCTTGTCGAGGGTTTCCCCTTTGGCGACGCGGGCCTTGAACTCATCTGTCTTGGCACGCAATTGATCGTCCGAAAGGGCTACCATTTGCTCTTCGAAGGCATTGACGAGTTGCACCGTCTTGAGCATGCGTTTGACTTCACGCTCGTTCTTGCTTCCAAAAAGTTTCTTTAACAAAGGCGCAAACATATCGGCAGGATCTTCCACACTAAAGGGATGGAGGGCGGCCCCGTGAGTCGCCCGTGCAGCCCTCATGGCCGCATGCGAACGAGCATTCTACCCGGAAACGGAAGTGAGGAAAGTGGCGATATTCCACGATGCTGGCACTGCGCTTTGACGGGGCTCACTTAAAATAGGGGCGTTTTGCTCAACTTCAAGCCGTTCAGGGCAGAAGTTAGTTGTTGATTTAATGGGTAAAGCAGGGACAAAAGCAATGGGTCAGGTGCATCGGGTGCTTTCTGCTACCATGGCGACTCTGTAACTTCAGGTGTTGGATCATGGCATTTCGCCCTCTTACGGCCCGAGCACCCGCCGTTCTGCTTCGCGAAGCCAAGCCGCTCAAAGCCATTCTCGGCCACGCTCAACGCCTTGGACATCTGCAACGTCTGCTCGAAAGCCAACTGCAACCCGCCGCTCGCGAACACTGCCATGTCGCTTCGTGGCGCGAAGGCAGTTTGTTGCTGATCGTCACTGACGGTCATTGGGCTACACGCCTGCGTTACCAGCAAAAACGTCTGCAACGGCAACTGCAAATGTTCGACGAGTTCGCCAGCCTCACGCGAATCCTGTTCAAGGTCCAGCCGCCTACCGTTCAGCAAGGTGCGGTCGGGCATACCATGGACTTGTCGATTGATGCGGCGGCGACCATCCAGGCGACGGCCGATGGCATCAGCGATCCGAACCTGCGAGCGGCGCTGGAACGATTGGCTGCACACGCCAAGACCAAGAACTAGAAACAAGATCAAAAGATCGCAGCCTTCGGCAGCTCCTACATGGAAATGCGATTCCCTGTAGGAGCTGCCGCAGGCTGCGATCTTTGCTTTTAACGACGCTTGTTGCCACCTAATAAAGAACCCATCAATCCGCGCACCAACTGACGACCTATCTGATTCGCCGCCTGTTGCATCGCCGACTTCAGTGCCTTCCCTGCCGCCGTGCCGAGAAACTCTCCAGCCTGTTCGGTGAAACTCGGCTCTGCCGGTTTGCCCGGTGCCGCCTCGGGTTCCGGTGCCAGGCCTTTGCGCCCCATCAGCACTTCATAAGCCGACTCGCGATCAATCGGTTTGTCGTAACGCCCCTTGAACGGCGAGCCACCGATCAGCACGGTACGCTCAGTGTCACTCAATGGCCCGATCCGCGACTGCGGCGGCGCCACCAGAACACGCTGGACCATCTCCGGCGTGCCCTTGTCCTGCAAGGTGCCGACCAGCGCTTCGCCGATACCCAGCTCAGTCAGCACCGACAAGGCATCGAACGCCGGATTCGGCCGGAAGCCGTCGGCCACCGCTCGCAGGGATTTCTGTTCTTTGGCGGTGAACGCGCGCAAGCCGTGCTGGATGCGCAGGCCCAGTTGCGCCAGCACATCATCCGGCAGGTCGCCGGGCGACTGGGTGACGAAATACACGCCCACGCCTTTTGAACGAATCAGCCGCACCACTTGTTCCAGACGATCCTGCAACGCCTTGGGCGTGCCGGTGAACAACAAATGCGCCTCGTCAAAAAACAGCGCCAGCAGCGGTGTGTCCGAGTCCCCGCGCTCCGGCAGTTGCTCGAACAGTTCGGCCAGCAGCCACAGCAGGAACGTCGCGTAGACCTTCGGTGCCTCATGCACCAGACGACTGGCATCGAGCAAATGAATGCGCCCACGGCCATCGGCGGTCGGTTGCAGAATGTCTTCGAGTTGCAGCGCCGGTTCGCCGAACAGGGCCTCGGCGCCCTGCTGCTCAAGGGTTGCCAGGCGCCGCAACAGCGCCTGGCTGGAACCGGTGGTCATCAGCGCCGCGTCGTCTCCCAGCAGTTCCGGGTTGTCCTTGAGGTGATTGAGCAGCGCCTTCAGGTCTTTCAGATCCAGCAGCAACAGGCCTTCGCGGTCCGCGACCTTGAAGGCAGCGTATAACGCCGACTGCTGGCTGTCGGTCAATTCCAGCAGACTGCCCAGCAGCAACGGCCCCATTTCGCTCAAGGTCGTGCGCAATGGATGACCGGACTGACCGTGAATGTCCCACAAGGTCACCGGATACGCGGCCGGCTTATGGTTCAGCCAGGGCATCCCGGCAATCCGCTCGGCAATCTTGCCCTGAGGGTTGCCGGCAGCGCCCAAACCGCACAGGTCACCTTTGATATCGGCGGCGAACACCGCCACGCCGGCATCGCTGAAAGCTTCGGCCATACGTTGCAAGGTGACGGTCTTGCCGGTCCCGGTAGCGCCTGCGATCAAACCGTGTCGATTGGCCAGACGCATGGCCTGGGCGATCGGCTGCCCCGAAAGATCGGCGCCGATAACGAGTTGCAATGAGTCAGGCATTTGGTCACCCATGGTTAATCTTTGGTCGTGCATGGCCGATAGGAAAGACAACAAAGCAGACAGACACAATCTGGTAGGACATTTCCCTTAAGGAGCGACGGAAATATCACTTGCTTTCAACCATGCCCATTTTGCGTTCCTTTATAAAAGCACGCGATGGACATAAAGACCTTAGCGGAACCCCAAGCCATGAACAAAAATCTACGCTTCAGCCATAAAATCCTGCTTGCCGCCGCCCTCATCGTCATAGCCACTTTCGCCTCCTTCAGCCTGTACAACGACTATTTACAGCGCAATGCCATTCGCGAAGACCTGGACAACTATCTCAACGAGATGGGTGACGTCACTGCCAATAACATCCAGACCTGGCTGGCCGGTCGCATTCTGCTGATCGAGAACCTCGCGCAGAACATCGCCATCAACCCCGAGCCAGCCACCGTTGCCGCACTGCTTGAGCAGAAAGCGCTGACATCGACCTTCATGGCGTCCTACCTGGGCGACGCGACCGGGCACTTCACCATCCGCCCGGATGCGAAGATGCCCGATGGTTTCGACCCGCGGGTGCGCCCTTGGTACAAGGGTGCGGAAAACAGCAGCACCGCGACCCTGACCGAACCCTACATCGATGCGGCGACCGGCCAAACGATCATTTCCATGGCCATGGCCTCGAAAAAGTCCGGGCAAAGCGTCGGCGTGGTCGGCGGCGACCTGAGCCTGCAAACCCTGATCGACACCCTCAGCGCCCGCGATTTCGACGGCATGGGTTATGCCTTCCTTGTCAGCGCCGATGGCAAGATCCTGGTTCACCCGGACAAAACCCTGGTGATGAAGTCGCTGAGCGAGGCCTATCCGCAAAACACCCCGCGCATCAGCCGCGACTTCAGTGAAGTAGAGGTCGACGGCAAAACCCGCATCGTGACCTTCACGCCGATCAAGGGTCTGCCATCGGTCAACTGGTACATCGGTCTGTCCATCGATAAGGAAAAAGCCTTCTCGATGCTCAGCGAATTCCGCGCCTCGGCGGTGGTTGCGACGGTCATTTCAGTGGTGATCATCATCGCGCTGCTGGGCATGCTGATCCGTATTCTGATCCAGCCGCTGCACGTCATGACCCGCGCCATGGCCGACATTGCCGACGGCGAAGGCGACCTGACCAAACGCCTGAGCATTGTGAACAACGACGAATTCGGCATTCTCGGTACGGCGTTCAACCGTTTCGTCGAGCGCGTCCACGGTTCGATCCGCGAAGTGTCTTCGGCCACCGGCCAAGTCAACGAAGTGGCATTGCGTGTGGTGGCCGCTTCCAACTCCTCGATGTTCAACTCGGACCAGCAGGCCTCGCGCACCAGCAGCGTCGCCGCCGCGATCAATCAGCTCGGCGCCGCCGCCCAGGAAATCGCCCGCAACGCCGCGCAAGCGTCGAATCAGGCCAGCGATGCCCGCAGCCTGGCGGAAGATGGCCAGCAGGTGGTGGATCGCAGCATTGTCGCGATGAATAAGCTGTCGACCATGCTCAGCGCATCGAGCAGCAACATCGAATCGCTCAACAGCAAAACCGTGAACATCGGGCAGATTCTCGAAGTGATCACCAGCATTTCCCAGCAAACCAACCTGCTGGCGCTCAACGCGGCCATTGAAGCGGCGCGGGCCGGTGAAGCCGGGCGCGGGTTTGCCGTGGTGGCCGATGAGGTGCGCAACCTGGCGCATCGCACCCAGGAATCGGCGCAACAGGTGCAGACCATGATCGAGGAGCTGCAGGTCGGCGCCCGCGAATCCGTCAGCACCATGAGCGACAGCCAGCGCCACAGCCAGGACAGCGTGGAAATCGCCAACCTGGCCGGCGAACGCCTGAGCAGCGTGACCCAGCGCATCGGTGAAATCGACGGCATGAACCAGTCGGTGGCCACGGCGACCGAAGAGCAGACGGCCGTGGTGGAATCGATCAACGTCGACATTACCGAAATCAACACGCTGAACCAGGAAGGCGTGGAAAACCTGCAGTCGACGTTGCGGGCGTGTTCGGATCTGGAGCAGCAGGCGGCGCGGTTGAAGCAGTTAGTAGGCAGTTTCCGTATCTAGCGTCTGATCCGGCCCCATCGCGAGCAAGCTCGCTCCCACAGTGGATTTCCAGTGCAACAAAGATCCTTGTGGGAGCGAGCTTGCTCGCGATGGCGGTCCGACCAACACCACAAAACCTCCACTGATAGCGCACCCTCCGAACCCCAACCGAACATCTATTCTTCATTAAGGTCAACCAAGGAGAGCAACGGACCGGAGGAATGTTCATCGTGCATATCGCTGACATAACCATGTTCTACGCCCCTGCCAGCGGTGGCGTGCGCACTTATCTGGATGCCAAGCATCATCGCCTGTGCAACAGGCCGGGCACCCGTCACAGTTTGCTGATTCCCGGGGCTGTATTCAGTGAACAGGATGGCATCTACACCGTTCCGGCCCCCGCCCTGCCTTTCGGCAAGGGTTATCGCTTCCCCCTCCGTCTCGCGCCCTGGCGCAATGTCCTGCACGATCTGCAACCTGAACTGATCGAGGTCGGCGATCCGTACCTCACCGCTTGGGCGGCCCTGGATGCGCGGCGGCAACTGGATGTGCCGGTGATCGGCTTTTATCACTCGGATCTGCCGCTGCTGGTCAGCAACCGCATGGGCAACTGGGTAACCACCAATGTTGAAGCGTATGTCAGCAAGCTCTACGGCAACTTCGACCGGGTGCTGGCGCCGAGCCGGGTGATGGCAGACAAACTGACCGGCCTGGGCGTGAAGAACGTTTTCGTGCAGCCACTGGGCGTCGATTTGCAGATGTTTCATCCCGATGCGCGCGATCCCGGCCTGCGCGCCGAACTGGGCCTCGACGAAAACACTCATCTGCTGATCTTCGCCGGGCGCGGTTCCAAAGAGAAAAACCTGCCGGTGCTGCTCGATTGCATGAAACGCCTGGGCAAGCGCTATCACCTGCTGCTGGTCGGTTCGTCGATGCCGACTGCTGTGCCTGCCAACGTTACCGTCATCGATGAATTCTGCCCTGCCGCGCAAGTCGCCCGCCTGATGGCCAGCGCCGACGCCTTGCTGCATGCCGGCGATCAGGAAACCTTCGGCCTGGTCATCCTCGAAGCCATGGCCTGTGGCATCCCCGTGGTCGCTGTGGCAGCCGGCGCGTTCGAGGAAATCATCACCGATCAATGTGGCCTGTTGTGTGCCCCCAACGATCCATTGGCCATGGCCAACGCCGTGCGCGAACTGTTCAGCCAGGGCAGCGCGGCCGTCGGGCAGCATGCGCGGCGCCATGTCGAGCAGCATTACGCCTGGGACACCGTGGTCAACAGCTTGCTCGGCCACTATCACGCCGTACTCGGCAGCCAGTGGCCGCGAGCGGCCAATGGCTGAATCAATGCATACGCCCAGCCTGTTACTGGTGCTGCACGATGTCGCGCCGCAAACCTGGATCGATTACCAGCCATTCGTTGAAGCCGTCGACGCGCTCGGCAATGTGCCGATGACCTGGCTGGTGGTGCCGGACTTTCACAAGCACAACGATCTGCAAGCGCATCCGGATTTTTGTCGCCTGCTCTCCGAACGACTCGCCCGTGGCGATGAATTGGCGCTGCATGGCTATTTTCATTGCGATGATGGACCGATGGCAAACAATCCCCGGGACTGGTTCATGCGTCGGATCTATACCCATGAAGGTGAGTTTTACAGCCTGTCCCATGAGGCCGCCCTCGCCCGTTTGCACGCCGGCATTGAAGTGTTCCACCATAACCAATGGCCGTTGCAGGGCTTTGTCGCCCCCTCCTGGCTGATGAGCGAAGGCACGCGCCAGGCCTTGCGCCAATTGCCCTTGAGTTACACCAGTGACGCGCAGCATCTGTATCGCTTGCCGGATTTCACAGCGGTCGATGCCCCCGGACTGGTCTGGAGTGCGCGCAGTGCCTGGCGCCGGGGCTTGTCGAAACTGATCAGCGGTCAACTCGAACAACGCTGGCGACAGGCACCGGTCATTCGCCTTGGCTTGCATCCGGTGGATATGCGCCATGAATTCTCGCGTACTTACTGGCTGAAAACCCTCAAGCGTCTGCTCGACGAAGGCCGGGTTCCGATGACCAAGGCGCATTGGCTGGCACTGCAAAATAAACACGTGGAACGCGCCGCATGAGTCGCGGGATTCTGCTGTTGATCGGCCTGCTCGCCGCGGTGCTGATTCCCTGGCTGTTGGGCGGGAGTGAAACCTGGTCGCGGTTGAACAGTTTTCCACTGAGTTGGCTGCTGGTCATGTTCGGCATGATCCTCCTGTGCTGGGGGGTGAACACCCTACGCCTGCGCCTGTTGCTGGGGGATCAACGCGACAGGCTCAGCCCGGTCAAAAGCCTCGGCGTGGTGATGGCCGCCGAATTCGCCTACTGCGCCACTCCCGGCGGCAGCGGCGGGCCACTGACCATCATGGCGTTACTGGCGCGTAACGGCGTGCGTCCGGCCCGGGGCAGCGCCGTGTTCGCCATGGATCAGCTTAGCGATCTGTTGTTTTTCCTCTGCGCTCTTTGCGGGATTCTGATTTATGCGCTGTTCCAGCACCTCAGCCAGCGCATGGAGTGGCTGCTGATTGTCAGCGCCGTCTCAATGTTCGGTGGCCTGGTCTGTTGCGTGGTGGTGGCCCGTTACCACCGGTTGCTGATTCGCCTGAGCGGTAGGTTACTGGCTCGGCTCAACGTCCAGTCTGCGACACGGGTTCGCTGGGCGCGAAAACTCCTGCATTTTCTGGCGGCATTTACCGACACATTGAAGCTACCGTTTCAGACATTGATCACGGTGTTTGCTCTCACCTGCCTGCACTGGATCCTGCGTTACAGCGTGTTGTATCTGGCACTGCGCGGGCTGGGGGCGGACTTGCAGTGGGCCTGGAGTTTTCTGATCCAGATGCTTTCACTGAGTGCGGGACAATTCAGCCTGTTACCGGGCGGGGCCGGGGCGGCGGAATTGACGTCGGCGGCGCTGTTGGCGCCCATGGTGGGGAAATCCACTGCGGCGGCGGCGATTCTGATCTGGCGGGCGGTGACCTATTACTTCTATCTGCTGGTCGGCGGGCCGGTGTTCCTGCTGATGCTCGGACGCCCGCTGCTCAAGAAGCTGATGAAGCTCAAGCAGGCATAAAAAGATCGCAACCTTCGGCAGCGCCTACAAGTACTGTGTTCCCATGTAGGAGCTGCCGAAGGCTGCGATCTTTTCAAGCATCCCCGGATTTATCGTCGGACTCATCCTGCAACTGCTCCCACAACTCGGCCGCTCCCGGAAAGTCCGTGCCATCTTCCGGGCTCATGTCATCCGGGTCGTACCGGCTAAGGCAACCTTCGCCCAATGTGGCGGGCGCCTTGGAAGTGGCTTTGTCCAGTGGGTCGGCCATGCTCATATCCTCAGTGCAAAAAAAAGGACCTGTAGCGATTGAACGCCCAGGCCCTTCGAATTTCAACCGTGTCGTGTGTTGATCAGAACACCACGGTCTTGTTGCCGTGCACCAGCACCCGGTCTTCGAGGTGATAACGCAGGCCACGGGCCAACACCATCTTCTCGACGTCACGGCCGAAACGCACCATGTCTTCGATGCTGTCGCTGTGGCTGACACGCACCACGTCCTGCTCGATGATCGGGCCGGCGTCCAGCTCTTCGGTCACGTAGTGGCAGGTCGCACCGATCAGTTTCACACCACGCAGCGACGCCTGGTGATACGGCTTGGCCCCGACGAACGACGGCAGGAAGCTGTGGTGAATGTTGATGACCTTGTGTGCATATTCACTGCACAACTCGGGCGGCAGGATCTGCATGTACCGCGCCAGCACCACCACTTCGGCATCGTGATGTTTGACCAGACGCGAGACTTCGGCGAAGGCCGGCTCCTTGTCCTGTGGATTGACCGGCACGTGGTAGTACGGAATGCCGTGCCATTCGACCATGCTGCGCAGGTCGTCGTGGTTGGAAATCACACAGGCGATTTCGCAGTCCAGCTCATCGCTGTGCCAGCGATGCAGCAAGTCAGCGAGGCAGTGGGACTCGCGGCTGGCCATCAACACGACGCGCTTTTTCTGCGCGGTATCGGTGATCCGCCAGTCCATCGAGAACTCTTCGGCAATTGGCGCGAACGCTTCGCGAAAGGCCTCGATACCGAATGGCAGCGAGTCGGCACGAATTTCGTGACGCATGAAGAACCAGCCACTGAGGTTGTCCGAGTGATGGCTCGCTTCGGTGATCCAGCCGTTATGGGACGCCAGAAAGTTACTGACTTTAGCAACGATGCCGACGCGGTCCGGGCAAGAAATCACCAGCCGAAAAGTGCGCATGAGGGGGAAACTCCAGAACTTCGCAAAGGCCGCCATTCTAGCGATTGCGCAGCAAAACTGCAGTATTGATGACGTACTGTCTCGTCCGATGGCTACCGACAAGGCTCCCGGCAGCGCACAAGCCTCACGCTGTCGCAGTGAAGTTAGCCATCTACAAGCACTGGTTTGTAAATATCTGTAGCGCACGATTCGAACTATTTAACAGCACATCCAATGTCCGCCGAATTCATCGTAATTTAATTAAATAAACCCCGGTTAAATGTTTACTTGATGAAACACCCTGACTATTATTGCCGCACTGTCCCCTGCCATCCCGCGTCCTACATAAGGTAGTAACCATGTCCTTGATCAACGAATACCGTGCCACCGAAGAAGCTATCAAAGAGCTGCAAGCCCGTTTGAAGAACCTGTCCCAAGACGACAAACTGCAAACCGAGCTGGAATTCGAAGGCAAACTGCGCACCCTGATGGGCGAATACTCCAAGTCCCTGCGTGACATCATTGCTTTGCTGGATCCGGAATCCAAAACCAAGGCACCACGCGGCGGCGCAGTAAAAACTACCGGCACCAAGCGCGCTCGCAAAGTTAAACAATACAAAAACCCGCACAACGGCGAAGTCATCGAAACCAAAGGTGGCAACCACAAGACTCTGAAAGAGTGGAAAGCCAAGTGGGGCGGTGACGTGGTTGAAGGCTGGGCTACCCTGCTGGGCTAAGCCGCAGCGCTTGTCGCGTATAGATCTGCGACAAAAAATAACGCCAGCATAACGCTGGCGTTTTTTTATGCCCGGACTTTACCCGGCGCTCATGTTCGAATTCAAAGATTCAAACGTTTGCGTAATCCCTGGACATGCTCCTGCCATTGATTGAGTACGTCTTGCTGAAACGGCGTCGCAGTAAGCGCCCATTGGGCTGAGGCCTCTACAAAACTTTCCAGGGTATTCGGCGCCCCCCACTCAGGTGTCGTCAAACGTTTCTGACAGAATATTCGCCAGCGTTCTTGCTCTACCTGGTTCAACGTGTCGGGAAAGTTGCGTGCGCGATATCGAAACAATAATTCCGGCAAGCGTTCATCATCGAAAGGCCATTGCTCTTGAGCTAATTGCACCGGGTCGACGCTGCGGACTTGTTCACATAGTCGTCGATCACGGTCACCGATAAAACCGTCGTATAACTGTTGTTCAGGGTCTTGGCTGACAGAAAAATCCTCACTGGCGTAAATAGCTGAAACTTTGTCCCGCCAGACTTTCTGCGCGTCACTTAGCCGCAGTGCACGCTGCTGATACAGCGCCATATCCAGACCCAAACGTTGCTGATCTTGCGGGCGCAGTACCGACAGCGGTGCCACTACCGGGCATTTATTGATGTGGATGAGCTTCAGCGGCACCGGCAACTCTCCCTCGGCCAGATCATCGCGGCGCGTGTACAAGCGCTGACGCAGGGCTTCGGCGTCCAGATCGAGCAAGCCCTGGGGGTCGAGATGCAGGTCACAGACAATCAACGCATTCTTGTTGCGCGGGTGCCACGCCAGCGGCAATACCACGCCGACAAAGTTGCGCGCCGCGGAAAAACGTCCGGACACATGCACCATCGGTTGCAGCAGGCGAATCTGATCCAGCACCTTCTGTTTACTGCGTAGCTGAAACAGCCAGTCATACAGCTTCGGCTGCTTTTCCCGGAGCAACCGCGCCAGGGCGATGGTGGCGCGCACGTCCGACAGCGCTTCGTGGGCATTGCCATGATCGATGCCGTTGGCGGCGGTCAGGCGTTCGAGCTTGAGTGTCACCTGACCCTCGTCGTTAGTCGGCCAAACGATGCCATCGGGACGCAAGGCATACGCGGCGCGGACCACATCGATCAGATCCCAGCGACTGTTACCGCCCTGCCATTCCCTTGCGTAAGGGTCAAAAAAGTTGCGGTACAGGCTGTAGCGCGTCATCTCGTCGTCGAAACGCAAGGTGTTGTACCCCGCGCCACAGGTGCCGGGAGCAGCCAGTTGCGCGTGCACCCGGGTCATGAAATCGGCTTCGCTCAGACCGAGTTCTGCCAATTGGCCTGGGGTAATGCCAGTGATCGCACAGGCCGCCGGGTGCGGCAGGATGTCGTCACTGGGCTGGCAATAGAGGTTGACCGGCTCGTCTATTTCATTGAGATCGAAGTCAGTACGCAGCCCCGCCATTTGCAGTGGGCGATCGCAACGGGGGTTGATGCCCGTCGTTTCATAGTCGTACCAGAAGATGGAGGTCACAGGCGTTTCCTGAACTGAAGATCGACGAAGTCTAGGCGTTCATGTCCCGCTCCGGCCAGCAATCTTGTGATTCAAACATCTCTGGTTACTCACCGGGCAATACATAGTTATGTCGTTTCCCCCGACGAGGCTGCTAGCATCGGGTGACGAGACATCCCGATCAGGCCACATCATCAGGTTGCCCATGCTCGAGACCACAGCACTGCCAAGGAAAGCGACGCTGTCCCCGCCACTGGATACGCGGTATCAGGTCGAAACGCCGGAAGGCATCGACTTGCCTCTGCGCCCGGCCGGGTTGATGGTTCGTGCATTGGCGTTCGCCATCGATCTGGCGCTGCGCGGGTTGATCCTCGGCCTGCTGTTCATTGTGTTGGCGATGCTGGGGAAACTTGGCGCGGGGCTGGGTTCGTTGCTGATCTTCGCCGTGAGCTGGTGGTACATGGTGCTGTTCGAAGTCCTCAACCAGGGCCGCTCGCCGGGCAAGCAGTGGATGGGCTTGCGGGTGGTGCAGGACGACGGCACACCGATTGGCTGGTCCGCGTCGTTGCTGCGAAACCTGTTGCGCTTCGTCGACCTGCTGCCGTTCGGCTACTTCCTCGGGGCCATCAGTTGCCTGCAACATCCCAGCTTCAAGCGCCTCGGCGACATCGCCGCCGGCACGCTGGTGATCTATCGCGAACAACCGCTCACCCGCCCGCAACTGCCGCCCGCCGAACCGCGTCGCCCGGCATTTACCCTGACCCTGACCGAGCAACGCGCCATCCTCGGTTTCGCCGAGCGCCAGGCTGAACTCTCCCCCGCCAGGGTCAATGAACTGGCATCGATCCTTGCGCAACCGTTGCAGGTTCCGGCGCCACACGCCGTGGCCGAACTCAACGGCATCGCCCGCGGCCTGTTGGGGCCGGCATGAAGCAAGGTCTTTTCGAACACCGGCACATGGCCGAATGGGAGCAATTCACCCTGCTGCTGGAAAGACTGGAGCGGAACAAGGACGCCACGGGTGTCGACAGTTTTCCCGGCGACTACCGGCGCATTTGCCAACACCTGGCGTTGGCTCGCGAACGCGGCTACAGCAGTTTCCTCATCGACTCGTTGCAGCAACAAGTCCTGCGCGGGCATCAACAGCTCTATCGGCATCGCAGCCGATTGGGCGCCAACGCGCTGGCTTTCATCCTCGCGGATTTCCCGCGACTGGTACGCGAACAGTGGCGCTTCGTACTCGCCGCCAGCCTGATGTTTTTCGGCAGCCTGATCGGCTTTGCCTTGCTGGTCTATCTGTTCCCCGACCTGATCTACAACCTGATTCCGGCCGAACAGGTCAGTGAAATGCAGGGCATGTACGACCCGCAGGCCGGTCACCTCGGGCGCTCGGCGGAGCGAGCTGCCAGTGAAGACTGGGTGATGTTCGGCTACTACATCATGCATAACATCGGGATCGCTTTTCAGACCTTCGCCAGCGGTTTGCTGTTTGGCCTGGGCAGTGCGTTTTTCCTGTTCTTCAACGGTTTGACGATCGGCGCGGTGGCCGGGCATCTGACGCAAATCGGCTACGGGCAAACCTTCTGGTCTTTTGTAATCGGCCATGGTGCCTTCGAACTGACCGCCATTGCCTTGGCCGGTGCCGCCGGCCTGCAATTGGGTTGGGCATTGATCGCACCGGGACGCCTGACCCGTGCCGAGGCCTTGCGTTTGGCGGCGCGAAAAAGTGTGTTGCTGATTTGCGGGGTCATGCTGTTTCTACTGATTGCCGCGTTTATCGAAGCCTATTGGTCGTCAATGACGGCACCGACGCCCATGACCAAATATCTCGTCGGCGCGCTGCTCTGGCTGTTGGTCGCGGCTTATCTGCTGTTTGCCGGACGGGTGCGTTATGCGCCTGAGTGACGCCAGTGTGGTGATCCGCCCGCGCCCGACCTGGGAAGCCATGGACCTCGGGGTGCTCTTGAGCCAGCGTCATCGGCGCCTGCTGATGACCAGTTGGGCCATCGTGACCTTGCCGTTTTTTGCGCTGCTGTCCTGGCTGCTGTGGGAATCACCGTCCGTCGCGGTGTTCATCTTCTGGTGGCTAAAACCGGCATTCGAACGCCTGCCGCTGTACATCCTGTCCAAGGCCATGTTTGGTGAAACACCCACGCTGAAGCAGGCGCTTGTGCAATGGCCGCAGTTGCTCAAGCCGCAACTTCTGGCGAGCCTGACCTGGCGACGCTTGAGTATGAGCCGCAGCTTCCTGCTGCCGGTGGTGCAACTCGAAGGGCTGAGCGGTGAGGCGCGCCAGCAGCGTATGCAGGTGTTGTTGCAACGGGACGCTGGCGCGGCGCGGTGGTTGACGCTGATTGGTGTGCACCTGGAAACCGCACTGTGGGTCGGCTTGATGGTGCTGTTCTATCTGCTGCTGCCGCAACAGGTGGCCCTCGACTGGAGCTGGCAGTCGCTGATGACCGCCGCCACTCAGGACTGGCGCTGGCTGGAACACCTGACCAACGTCTTTTATGCCCTGGTGCTGGTGGTTTGGGAGCCGATCTACGTGGCCTGCGGCTTCAGCCTTTATCTGAACCGGCGCACGGTGCTGGAAGCCTGGGACATCGAGCTGGTGTTCCGCCGCATGCGCCAGCGTTTGAACGGCACCACCATTGCGCTGCTGCTGGCGGCGATTCTGTTGCTGCCGTCCACGCCAAGTGTCTGGGCCGCCGAACCGGTGATTACCCCTGACAGCCCGCGCCTGTTGGAACAGCCACTGACCAGCCAGGCGTCCCGAGACAGCATCAAGGCGATCCTCGATCAGCCACCGTTCAAGAACAAGGAAACCGTCACCCGCTATCGATTCGGCGAGGACAAAACCAGCGCCCAAACCCCGGACGACGACAAGATCCCGCAGTGGCTCAAAGCGCTGTTCGAGCTGTTTGACAGCCAACGCTTCGGCGCCGTGGCCACGCTGATCGAGGCCTTGCTGTGGGGCACCGTGATCGGCGCCATCGGTCTGTTGATCTGGCGTTATCGCGACTGGCTGCAAGCCTTCGTCAGCCGTCGCCCAGGCCCGGGCAAAAAAGCCTCGCGACCGATGCCGCAACAGGCGTTCGGCCTGGACCTCAACCGCGAAACCTTGCCCGCCGACATCGCCGCCAGCGCTGAAGGTCTCTGGGAGACTCACCCACGGGAAGCGCTCGGGTTGCTCTATCGCGCCCTGCTCAGCCACTTGCTGCATGACTTTGACCTCACCTTGAAAGAGGCCGATACCGAAGGCCAGGTGCTGGAACGGGTCGAGCAATTGCAACAACCGGCCTTGCTGGCCTTCAGCCGAAACCTGACCGGGCACTGGCAGAACATGGCCTACGGGCATCGTTTGCCGCCGGCGCATTCGCAGCAGGAACTGTGCAACGGCTGGCGAGCCTTGTTCGGTCCGGGAGCGGCGCATTGAACCGGCGCGCCTGGCCGGTGGTGCTCGGCATTTCAATCGCCGTGCTGCTGGCCGCATTGAGTGTTTATCTGTATCTGAAAGCCACGCCCTACCCGGCCGAAATCGATCACGGCCCCGCCCCCGAAGCGCAGGCCAATCCATACCTGGCCGCCGAACACTTCCTGCGCAAGCAGGGCCTGGTCGTCAGTCATGCCAACGGCCTCGATATCCTGCCCAGTCTGGATCCGCATCAGCACAGCCTGTTGTTGCTGGGGGATCGCTACAACATGACGCCGCGACAAATTGATCAAGTGATGAACTGGACCCGCGCTGGCGGGCGCCTGCTGTTTGTCGCCCAATCGCTGTGGGATGAAAAGACCGGGCAAAGCAATGACCTGCTGCTCGACCGGGTACAACTGCACCAATCCTTGAGCAAAGACCTCAAGGATCCACCGACCGCTGTCGACAACGATCCCTACCCGAAACTGACCAAGCTGTACCTGGAGAACGAGGACGCGCCGGCCTACGCCAGCTTCGATACCGCGTTCCATCTCGAAGACCCGAAAAACCTCGCCCAGGCCTGGGCCAACAGTGGCAAGGCCACGCACATGATGCAGCTCAACCACGGGCTCGGTTCGATCATCGTGGTGACCGACGCCGACCTGTGGAAAACTCCGGTGATCGGCCAGTACGACAATGCCTGGCTGCTCTGGTATTTGACGGCGGACACCAGCGTGACGCTGCTGTACGACACCGATCACGACAGCCTGTGGACATTGTTGCTGCGCCATTTCCCCCAGGCACTGGTCGCCTTGATTGCCCTGATCGGCCTGGCGTTGTGGCATGTCGGTGTGCGCCACGGGCCATTGCAGGAACCGGCGCCGAAAGCACGCCGGCAATTGCAGGAGCACCTGCGTGCGACTGCCGACTTCATGTTGCGGCGCAACGGTCAGCACAGCCTGCTGCAATCGCTGCAACAAGACATTCTGCGCCGGGTCCGACGACGTCATCCCGGTTATGACCAACTCGGCGTCGCCGAACAATGGCTGGTGCTTGCGCGCCTGACCGGCCAACCCACACGCGCTATCAGCCAGGCCATGAGCCCGCGACCGAAGCAGCGACTGTCCAGCGCTGAGTTCAGCCGTCAGGTCGCCCATCTGCAAACCTTGAGGAACGCCTTATGAGTGAAGCGATCGAGCCCGACGCTCCCAGCCATGCCGCGCAGCAACGCCAGCGCGCCAGTCAGTTGGCGCAAGCGATACGCGGCGAACTGCAAAAAGCCGTGATCGGCCAGAACACGGTCATCGACGATGTGCTCACCGCATTGATTGCCGGTGGCCATGTGCTGCTCGAAGGTGTGCCGGGACTGGGCAAGACCTTGCTGGTGCGGGCGCTGGCGCGCTGCTTCGGTGGCGAATTCGCGCGTATCCAGTTCACCCCTGACCTGATGCCCAGCGACGTCACCGGACATGCGGTGTACGACTTGCAGACCGAGCAATTCAAACTGCGCAAAGGTCCGCTGTTCACCAATCTGTTGCTGGCCGACGAGATCAACCGCGCGCCGGCAAAAACCCAGGCTGCATTGCTCGAAGCCATGCAGGAACGGCAAGTCACTCTTGAAGGACGCGCCCTGCCCATTGCGCAACCGTTCATGGTGCTCGCCACGCAAAACCCCATCGAACAGGAAGGCACTTACCCGCTGCCGGAAGCCGAGCTGGATCGCTTCATGCTCAAGGTGCGCATGGACTATCCCGACGCCGAGCAGGAATTGAACATGGTGCGTCAGGTCAGTCGCTCGACCCGTGCCGACATGCTCGATGTGCAGCCGCTGCGCACGGTGTTGCAGGCCAAGGATGTGCTGGCCTTGCAACGCATCGCCAGTGATTTGCCGCTGGATGATCAGGTGCTCGATTACGCCGTTCGCCTGGCTCGCACCACCCGCAGCTGGCCGGGCCTGACACTCGGTGCCGGGCCTCGGGCTTCCATTGCGCTAGTACGTTGCGCACGGGCGCGGGCTTTGTTGCGCGGTGGCGAGTTCGTGGTTCCGGATGACATAAAAGGCTGCGCACTGGCGGTGCTGCGTCATCGCGTGCGCATCGCGCCGGAACTGGATATCGAAGGGCTGGAGGTCGATCAGGTGTTGCGGCAATTACTCGATCAAGTCGCGGCGCCGCGCCTGTGAAACCCAGCCGGCTGTTGCTGCTCTGGCTCGCCTTGCTGCTGGCCATCGGCATTGCGCTGGGTGCTTTGCAGGCGCTGGAATTTGCGCTGCCGTCGTACCTTTCGCGGATCAATTGGGGTTTGCTGCTGGCGCTGCTGGCCCTGGCGGTACTCGATGCCATCCGTCTCAAACGCTTGCCCTCACCGCGTCTGCAACGGCATATGCCCGGCAGCCTGGCCCTGGGTCGCTGGAGTGAAGTACGACTGGAGCTTGAGCACGATTTTGCGCAACCACTGGACTTGCAACTCTTCGACCATGTGCCGGACGGCCTGAGTTTCGAACACCTGCCGCTGAGGGTGCAATTACAACCCGGCCAGCGCAGCTTCAGCAGCTATCGTCTGCGTCCGCTCAAACGCGGGCACTTCAGTTTTGAACACTGCGAGGTCAACCTGCCGGGCCCGTTGGGCCTGTGGTCCGACAAACGCTTGCTGAGCGTGACTGACCACACTCGTGTCTTTCCCGACTTCGCCCACCTTTATGGTGGCCAATTATTGGCTGTGGATAACTGGCTCAGTCAGCTCGGCGTACGCCAGCATCAACGCCGTGGCCAAGGGCTGGAATTTCATCAATTGCGCGAGTTTCGCGAGGGCGACAGCCTGCGCCAGATCGACTGGAAAGCCACCGCCCGCCAACGTACGCCGATTGCCAGGGAGTATCAGGATGAGCGCGACCAGCAGATCATCTTCATGCTCGACTGCGGCCGGCGCATGCGCAGCCAGGACACAGAGCTGGCGCATTTCGATCACGCGCTCAATGCCTGCCTGCTGTTGAGCTACGTCGCACTGCGTCAGGGAGATGCAGTGGGGTTCAGCACCTTTGCCAGCGATCAACCACGCTACCTCGCCCCGGTCAAAGGCAGCGGGCAACTCAACGTCTTGCTCAATACGGTCTACGATCTGAACAGCAGCCAACGCAGCGCTGACTACCAAGCCGCCATCACTCAACTGCTTGCTCGACAAAAACGCCGGGCGCTGGTGGTGCTGATGACCAACCTGCGCGATGAGGACGATGAAGAATTGCTGACAGCCGTCAAACGCCTGAGCAAACAGCATCGGGTGCTGGTCGCGAGCCTGCGCGAAGACGTACTCGACAATCTGCGGGAAACACCCGTGCAGACTTTGCCCGAAGCCCTGGCCTATTGCGGCACGGTGAATTACTTGAATGCACGGGTCGAACTCCATGAGCGGTTAAGCGCTCATGGCGTGCCGGTGCTGGATGCGCGGCCCGGGGAATTGGGCACGCAATTGGTCACGCAGTATTTGAGCTGGAAGCGAAGCGGCAGCGTTTAAGATCAAAAGATCGCAGCCTGCGGCAGCTCCTACAGGTGCAAGCATTTCAAATGTGGGAGCTGCCGCAGGCTGCGATCTTTTGATTGTCAGGCTGAAGCCGGCAACGGCTGAAAGCTGAAATACTGCTTCAACGCCTCCACCAGTTGTCCATATTCCGGCGGTGCCCGTTGCAGGGTAAACCCGGCGTCATAGTGGTGAGGCGTTGCGTCTTCGTGGCACCACAGACAACACGCCCGCAAGTCGATGACCTGTTGGCCGCCATCGCCGACGGGGATCTTCAGGCGCAAGCCGAAATCCGCGCCGATCATCATCGGCAACTGACTGATAAGCATCAGTCCGTCTTCAGAGACATTGCCCAGATAGCCAATGGGTTTGTCAGTGATGCTGTTGAACACTTTCAGAAAATACGGCAGTTGATGCCGCTCGATCCGGCGGTCAGTGAACATGCTGAATTCGCTACGCAAGGCCCTTAAGCAGGGCCGCACTAATGCTTCGGAACAGGTCTGACTGTTGTTGCCATAAAGACAAAGCGACCTGCTCTCCCCGATCCTGGTGCGACAGTCCGCGAAACCGCTGCCGCTTACTCCTGCCGATCACAGGTGTTACCTCGGTTTAGAGGCACGGCTCTAAAACCGGTTTATTCGACTATAGCTCACCGCCGCCGGTCGGCCAGCTATTGAATGACAACCAGCATCAGAACTGCGTCGGGCGTACCGCTGCGGCACTGCGGGTCGGGTAATGACCCAGGCTCTGCAAGGTTTCCAGGCGGGCGCGAGCGCGGTAGGCGTATTCGCTTTGCGGGTATGAAGCGATGATGAACTGGTAAGTCTGCGCGGCATCGATGAACATTTTCTGCCGTTCCAGGCACTGGCCGCGCATCATCGACACTTCCGGCCAGACATAAGGCCGCGCCCGGCTGGCGCGCTCGACCTTGGACAGTTCGAGCATGACCTGCTCGCAGTTGCCCCGGTCATAGGCGCTGTAGGCAAGGTTCAAATGATGGTTCATGGAAAATCGGGTGCAGCCCGTGACGCTGAGGGCGCTGATGGCAAGGGCGGCAATGAGCACGAATCGCATGGGGGATCTCCTGTCTTGAACGCTGTATCGACCCGCGGGCGGAAATCTTCAGGCTGCCGGTGCAAAGTTGTAGTGTTCAATAAAGAAAGCATTAAGTAGTGCAAACGAACAATGACTACAACTTCGGACCATAGTAGCCTCACTCAGCGCTTGAACTCAGGAGTCTTTGCATGTCCGTCCGTCGTACCAAAATCGTCGCTACCCTTGGCCCGGCCAGTAACTCGCCGGAAGTTCTCGAACAGCTGATTCTGGCTGGCCTGGACGTCGCCCGCCTGAACTTCTCCCACGGCACCCCCGACGAGCACAAGGCTCGCGCGAAGCTGGTGCGTGACCTGGCCGCCAAGCACGGTCGCTTCGTCGCCCTGCTGGGTGACCTGCAAGGCCCGAAAATCCGTATCGCCAAATTCGCCAACAAGAAGATCGAGCTGAAGATCGGTGACAAGTTCACCTTCTCCACCAGCCATCCTCTGACCGAAGGCAACCAGCAAGTGGTCGGCATCGACTACCCGGATCTGGTCAAGGACTGCGGTGTGGGCGACGAGCTGCTGCTCGACGACGGCCGCGTAGTCATGCGCGTCGATACCGCCACGGCCACCGAACTGAACTGCACCGTGACCATCGGCGGCCCGCTGTCCGACCATAAAGGCATCAACCGTCGCGGTGGCGGCCTGACCGCTCCGGCCCTGACTGAAAAAGACAAGGCCGACATCAAGCTCGCTGCGGAAATGGAAGTCGACTACCTCGCGGTCTCTTTCCCGCGTGACGCCGCCGACATGGAATACGCCCGTCAACTGCGCGACGAAGCCGGCGGCACTGCCTGGCTGGTGGCGAAGATCGAACGCGCTGAAGCCGTAGCCGACGACGAAACCCTCGACGGCCTGATCCAGGCTTCCGACGCGGTGATGGTTGCCCGTGGTGACCTGGGCGTGGAAATCGGCGACGCCGAACTGGTGGGCATTCAGAAGAAGATCATTCTGCACGCACGCCGCCACAACAAGGCTGTGATCGTGGCGACCCAGATGATGGAGTCGATGATCCAGAACCCGATGCCGACCCGCGCCGAAGTGTCCGACGTGGCCAACGCCGTGCTCGACTACACCGACGCCGTGATGTTGTCTGCCGAATCCGCTGCCGGTCTGTATCCGCTGGAAGCCGTGCAAGCGATGGCGCGTATCTGCGTCGGCGCTGAAAAGCACCCGACCGGCAAGACCTCCAGCCATCGCATCGGCAAGGAGTTCACCCGCTGCGACGAGAGCATTGCGCTGGCGACCATGTACACCGCCAACCACTTCCCGGGCGTTAAAGCGATCATCGCATTGACCGAAAGCGGCTACACCCCGCTGATCATGTCGCGCATCCGTTCTTCGGTGCCGATCTATGCGTATTCGCCGCACCGCGAAACCCAGGCGCGCGCAGCAATGTTCCGTGGCGTGTACACCATTCCGTTCGACCCGGCCTCGCTGGAGCCACACGAAGTCAGCCAAAAGGCGATCGACGAGCTGGTCAAGCGCGGCGTCGTGGAAAAAGGCGACTGGGTCATCCTGACCAAGGGCGACAGCTACCACACCACCGGTGGCACCAACGGCATGAAAATCCTGCACGTTGGCGACCCGATGGTCTGAGTGACCGGTTGCTGAAAAACAAAAGCCCCGCCATGTGAATGGCGGGGCTTTTTGTTTTGATCCTGCATGTGTGTCGTCTGATCTGGCCCCATCGCGAGCAAGCTCGGCTCCTACAGGTTTTGTGTTGGAGGCCAGTTTTGTGAACAACACCAATCACTGTGGGAGCGGGGCTTGCCCGCGATGAGGCCAGCCCTGACACAACACAATCAATGCCGTTTGATAAACCCGGTCAACGCCGCCAACGCCTCAGGCGAACGCAACCGCTGAGTGAACAACGCACCCTCTTCCTCGATCACCTTACGAATCAACTCCCGATCCGGCGCCTTCATTAATTGCTTGCTGATGCGCACCGCTTCCGGCGGCAGTGACTCAAAACGCAAAGCCATCTCCCGCGCCCTGGCCAACGCCTCTTCGCCACTGCCCAAGGCCTCCGACGCGATGCCCCACGCGGCCGCTTGTTCACCATTGAACCCTTCGCCGAGCAGCAACAACTCAGCCGCTTTAGCCTGCCCGAGCAAATGCGGCAGGATCAGGCTGGAACCAAATTCCGGGCATAAGCCAAGGTTGACGAACGGCATGCGCAAACGTGCGTCACGGCTGACGTAGACCAGATCACAATGCAGCAACAACGTCGTGCCGATGCCCACTGCCGCACCGGCCACGGCGGCGATCACCGGTTTGCGGCATTCGAGCAGGTTGAGCATGAACTGGAACACCGGGCTGTCGAGATTGCCCGGTGGTTGCTGGATGAAATCGGCGATGTCGTTGCCGGCGGTGAAGCACTCGCTGGAGCCGGTGATCAGCACGGCGTTGATTTCGGGATCGGTGTCGGCCTGTTTCAACGCCTCGGCCAAGTGACTGTACATGGCGCGGGTCAGGGCGTTTTTCTTTTCCGGGCGATTGAGGCGCAGGGTCAGCAGGCCGCGTTCGCGTTCAATCTGGATGGCATCGGTCATGGTCGTCTCGCGTCTGAAAAATCAGCGCTCAACCACGAGGCAGGAACACATCGGCCAGCAGTTGATTGCGCGGCAGCCCCGCCAGATACAGGCGCCGGGCAAAGGCGTCGACGCTGTCGGGGGCTCCGCAGAGTAAGGCCAGGGTTTGCCGGGAAACAAGCCGCAGTTGCGCCAAAGCCGCGGGCAGCTCGGCCGGGGTCCAGAGCTCAATGTTCAGGTTTGTGCGGCTCGCGGCCATGGCTTGCAGGGGCTTGGCCAGATAATGCTCATCGGCATCATGGGCCAGGTGAATGACGCGTATCTCGCCCTGGTGATCCTGGCGCAAGGCCTCACGCAGCACACCAAACAACGGCCCCAAACCGGTGCCCGCGGCCATCAACCAAAGCGGCCGGGTGTGCCAGTCCGGGTCGTAGTGCAACGCCCCGCCGCGTAATTCGCCGAGGCGGATCGGATCGCCGATGTTCAGTTGCCGGGCTGCGTCGCTGAACTCCCCCGGCAGGCGACAATCAAGGTGAAATTCGAGAAAGCGATCGTCTTCCGGCAGGCTGGCGAGGGAGTATGGCCGCGCCACGTTCCCCGCCCACAGCACCAGATGCTGGCCGGCGCTGTAGCGCAATGGCCGCTGCGGGGTCAGGCGCATGCGCAACACGCTGGGGCTCAACCAGTCGACCGCCGCGACCTCGGCCGGGCGACCATCCTGCTGCGGGTCGAAGGTGTGGACCTGCAAATCCTCGATCACCTGACACTGGCACGCCAGGCGCCAGCCTTGCTGACGTTGCTCCGCGCTCAGGGCATCGGGGCGACTGTCGCTCGGCAGTCCTTGCACGCACTGCACCAGGCAGGCATGGCAACTGCCGGCGCGACAGCTATAAGGCACCGCCACGCCGTTCTGATTCAGGGCATCGAGCAGATTGCTGCCCGCCGCCACTGACCAGTGGCGCTCGCCGACGCGTAATTCAGGCATCAACGTTTTCCCACGCCGCCGCGCAACGATTGCGGCCGTCGCGCTTGGCGCGATAGAGCGCCTGATCGGCCCGCTGCAAGGCGTCGTCGAGGTCATCGCCGAGTTCCAGCAGGGTCATGCCGGCGGACAGGCTGAGATTGCCGACATTCAGGCCGATCAACTCGACATCGGTGAAGGCGATGCGCAGCCGTTCACAGCACGAGGTCAGGCTTTCGGCATCGCAATCGGGCAGCAACACCACGAATTCTTCGCCACCGTAACGGGCCAGCACATCACCCTCGCGCAGACAGGCGCTGGCCACGCCGGCAAAGGCTTGCAGCACCTGATCGCCAGCAGCATGACCGTGCAGGTCGTTGATGCGTTTGAAGTGATCGAGGTCGATCAGTGCCAGGCCATGCACCACACCGGCGTCCATGGCGTTAAGTTCACGGGAGGCCAGCCGGAGGAAATGTCGGCGATTGAACAGTCCGGTCAGTTCGTCGGTGGCGACGAGATCTTCGAGCTGGCGCATCATCCCGCGCAGCGTGTCCTGGTGTGCCTGCAACGCGAAGCGGCGTTGCCGCATGCGATGGCGCGAGGCCTGGACATAACCGGCATAGAGCACCAGCCAGACCAGCACGATCAACAGCACGCACACCTGCAACGCCGCCAGCGCCGGGTCGGGCAACTGGAAGTGGTAGCCCTCCCACAGCGTGATCGCGCTGAAACTGAAGAACACCAGCAACGCGCAGCGCAGGAAAGCGCGCCGGGACAAATGGAACAGCCCGAACAGCAGAATCAGTACATAGAAAACCAGGAACGCACCGCGCGCGTCCTCCAGATGGGCAATCAACCAGGTTTGCCAACCCAGCCCCAGCAATACCTGGGCTTCGGTCAGGCTCGGGTCGGCAAAGCGCAGGTTGCAGCCGGAATAGAACACCGCGAACAGCGCCGCCTGGCTGATCACCACCAGCGCGCTGCCGATGGCCACGCCTGTCAGCGAGTCCTGATAGTGACCGGTAAAAAACGCCAGCCACAGCAATAGCAATGCCAAGGCATAAGTGCCGGCCGCGAGGGCAAAACGTTTGAGTAGCAGTCGCTGGATGGCGTTATGGGTCAATCGTTGACTCACCGAATGAAAGGAGACTGACAGAGCGTCCTACTCTACAGACCGTATGTCACTTTAGTGGCGTGGCCGATAAATGACCATTCAATTTTCGGGCGGATCACTGGCGTCAAATCCATGACCCACCATGCGACCAACGTTTGACTACCGGCGCGTGTGCCCTTGGACGAGGCGCGGTATACTGCCGCGCCTTTTTAGCGTCGCGCCAGCAGCCCCGGCGTGCCTTGAAAGGTGCTTGCAACCGACCGATGCACCCAAGCTGCAAGCACCTTATTTGAATGTTCCCGTCTTTTAGAGGAGCGCGACTCATGACCGTGATCAAGCAAGACGACCTGATTCAGAGCGTTGCCGACGCCCTGCAATTCATTTCCTATTACCACCCCGTGGATTTCATCCAGGCGATGCACGAGGCTTACCTGCGCGAAGAATCGCCAGCGGCCCGTGACTCGATGGCACAGATCCTGATCAACTCGCGCATGTGCGCCACCGGCCACCGCCCGATCTGCCAGGACACCGGCATCGTTACCGTGTTTGTCCGCGTGGGCATGGACGTGCGTTGGGATGGCGCCACCATGGGCCTGGACGACATGATCAACGAAGGCGTGCGTCGCGCCTACAACCTGCCGGAAAACGTCCTGCGTGCTTCGATCCTCGCCGACCCGGCGGGCGCTCGCAAGAACACCAAGGACAACACCCCGGCCGTTATCCACTACTCCATCGTTCCGGGTAACACCGTGGAAGTGGACGTGGCGGCCAAGGGCGGCGGTTCCGAGAACAAGTCGAAAATGGCCATGCTCAACCCGTCCGACTCGATCGTCGACTGGGTGCTCAAGACCGTTCCGACCATGGGCGCCGGCTGGTGCCCACCGGGCATGCTCGGCATCGGCATCGGCGGCACCGCCGAGAAAGCCGCTGTGATGGCAAAAGAAGTGTTGATGGAATCCATCGACATCCACGAACTGAAGGCCCGTGGCCCACAGAACCGCATTGAAGAAATGCGCCTGGAGCTGTTCGAGAAGGTCAACCAGTTGGGCATCGGCGCCCAGGGCCTCGGTGGCCTGACCACCGTGCTCGACGTGAAGATCATGGATTACCCGACCCACGCCGCGTCCCTGCCGGTGTGCATGATCCCGAACTGCGCCGCCACCCGTCACACGCACTTCGTGCTCGACGGTTCCGGCCCGGTTGCTCAGGAAGCACCACCGCTGGACGCCTACCCGGAAATCGTCTGGGAAGCAGGTCCGTCGGCCCGCCGCGTCAACCTCGACACGCTGACCCCGGAAGATGTGCAGAGCTGGAAGCCGGGCGAAACCGTCCTGCTCAACGGCAAAATGCTCACCGGTCGCGACGCTGCGCACAAGCGTATGGTCGAGATGCTGAACAAAGGTGAAACCCTGCCAGTAGACCTCAAGGGTCGCTTCATCTATTACGTCGGCCCGGTTGATCCGGTGCGCGAAGAAGTGGTTGGCCCTGCTGGCCCGACCACCGCGACGCGGATGGACAAGTTCACCCGTCAGATCCTCGAGCAAACCGGCCTGTTGGGCATGATCGGCAAATCCGAGCGCGGCCCGACCGCCATCGAGGCGATCAAGGACCACAAAGCCGTTTACCTGATGGCAGTCGGCGGCGCGGCTTACCTGGTGGCGCAAGCGATCAAGAAATCCCGCGTGGTGGCTTTCGCCGAACTGGGCATGGAAGCGATCTACGAGTTCGACGTCAAAGACATGCCAGTGACCGTTGCGGTCGACAGCAAGGGCGAGTCGGTACACATCACCGGTCCTGCCATCTGGCAGCAAAAGATCAGTGAAAGCCTGGCGGTGGAAGTGCAGTAAGCACTGACATCAGGTGGCGAAAAAACCGGCCCGTCGGAAACGACAGGCCGGTTTTTTTATGCCGGAAGAAATCCTCATCGACAAACGACCCATGCAATAAAACCAGCGCCGCCACACAGGTTCCATCGAGAGATCAGCGCCGTTCACATGGTATGGTGCTCCCCCTGATTTTTGCCTGTTGCCAAACGCATGCTCCCGACTTCCCGATCCCTGCGCCTGGCGCTCTATACCGTATTGATCATTGCCGGTGCTGCCATCGCTGCCACCTTGGCCATGCGCCACACCGTGCGCCAGTCAATGGTCGAAGACGCGGCTCGCGCCAATCAGCAATTGGCGTTGTACGCCACCTCCCTGCACACCCTGATCGAGCGCTACCGCGCCCTGCCCTCGGTGCTGGCGCTGGACCCGCAATTGCGCGACGCGCTCAAAGGTCCGGTGAGTGCAGAGCAACAGGACGTATTGAACCGTAAACTGGAAAAGATCAACGGTGCCGCCGAGTCCTCGACCCTGGAACTGCTCGATCAAACCGGCCTGGCCGTGGCGGCGAGCAATTGGCGTTTGCCCAGCAGTTACGTCGGCCACAATTACGGCTTCCGCCCTTACTTCAGTCAGACCCGCACCCAAGGCACCGGGCGCTTTTACGCGGTTGGGGTGACCAGCGGCATTCCCGGCTACTTCCTGTCCAGCGCCGTCACCAACGATGACGGCCAGTTCCTCGGCGCGATGGTGGTGAAGCTTGAGTTTCCGGAACTGGAACGCGAATGGCGCCAAGGCAACGACACGCTGCTGGTCAGCGATGCTCGCGGGATCATCTTCATCGCCAATCAGCCGGGGTGGCGCTATCGCCACTTGAAACCGCTGGGCGACAGTGATCACGCCGAACTCAAGGCCACCCGTCAATACGACAAGCAGCCGCTGACGCCGCTTGAGTACCAGTCAATGCGCCGCTTCGACGACAACAGCGAACTGGCGCGGGTCAAGGGCCCGGACGGCAACGCTGATTACCTGTGGGAATCCTTGCCACTGGCTGCCGAAGGCTGGACGCTGCACTTGCTGCGCCGTCCACATGTTGCCTTCGAAGACAGCCGCAACGCCGCACTCGCCGCTGCTGGTTTGTGGCTGACACTGGTGTTTCTGCTGCTGTTCCTCAATCAGCGCTGGCGTCTGGCCAAACTTCGCCAGCGCAGCCGCGAGGAGCTTGAGCAACTTGTGGAAGAACGCACCCGCGACCTGCGCACCGCCCAGGAAGGCCTGGTGCAATCGGCCAAACTTGCCGCTCTCGGGCAGATGTCGGCGGCGCTGGCCCACGAGATCAATCAGCCGCTGACGGCGCAGCGCATGCAGCTTGCTACGCTGAGGCTGCTGCTCGATCACGGTCGGGTCGACGACGCGTACAAGGCGCTCAAACCGGTGGACGACATGCTGACGCGCATGGCGGCCCTCACCGGCCACCTGAAAACCTTCGCCCGCAAAAGCCCCAGCGGCTTGCGCGAACGTCTCGATCTGGCGGCAGTTGTTGACCAGTCGCTGCACCTGCTCGACACGCGGTTACGCGACGAACAGGTCAGCACGGTGCTGCACTTGACGCGCCCGGCCTGGGTGCGCGGCGATGCGATTCGTCTGGAACAGGTGCTGATCAATCTGCTGCGCAACGCTCTGGATGCGATGCAGGACAAGCCCTGCAAGCGCCTGGAAATCCGTCTCGAAGCCGAAGAACAATTGTGGCGATTGAGCGTGATCGACAACGGCAGCGGCATCGCCGAAGAAAACCTGGCCAAGGTGTTCGATCCGTTTTTCACCACCAAACCGGTGGGCGATGGCCTGGGGATTGGCCTAGCGGTTTCGTTCGCCATCGTTCACGAATCGGGCGGTCGCCTGACGGCCGATAATCATGGCAACGGCGCAGTGTTCGCCCTGACCTTGCCCATCGACCTGGAGGTTCCTGAACCATGCTGAACTCAGTAATGGTGGTCGACGACGAAAGCAGCATCCGTAGCGCCGTCGAGCAATGGCTGAGCCTGTCGGGGTTCGAAGTACAGTTGTTCAGCCGCGCCGACGAGTGCCTGGCGCAACTGCCGAAGCATTTTGCCGGGGTGATTCTCAGCGACGTGCGCATGCCGGGCATGACCGGCCTGGAACTGTTGGCCGAAGTGCAGCGGCGCGATGCCGATTTGCCGGTGATCCTGCTGACCGGCCACGGTGATGTGCCGATGGCGGTCGATGCGATGCGCGATGGCGCCTACGATTTCCTCGAAAAACCCTTCAGCCCCGAGACCCTGCTCGGCAGCTTGCGGCGGGCGCTGGACAAGCGCAGCCTGGTCCTGGAAAACCGTGCATTACATGAGCAGGCAGACAACCGCGCCAAACTCGATACGACGCTGCTGGGCGTCTCCCGTGGCTTGCAGACGTTGCGCCGGCAAGTGCTGGATCTGGCAGCGCTGCCGGTCAACGTGCTGATCCGCGGCGAAACCGGCAGCGGCAAGGAGCTGGTCGCCCGTTGCCTGCACGACTTCGGGCCGCGCGCCGACAAACCCTTCGTCGCCTTGAACTGCGCAGCCATCCCCGAGCAACTGTTTGAGGCCGAACTGTTCGGCCACGAAAGCGGCGCGTTCACCGGCGCCCAGGGCAAGCGCATCGGCAAACTCGAATACGCCGATGGCGGCACGCTGTTTCTCGATGAAATCGAAAGCATGCCGCTGGCGCAGCAGGTGAAATTACTGCGGGTGCTGCAAGAGCAGAAGCTCGAGCGTCTGGGCTCGAACCAGAGCATTCGCGTGGATTTGCGCATCATTGCCGCAACCAAACCGGACCTGCTCGATGAAGCGCGGGCCGGGCGCTTTCGTGAAGACCTGGCTTATCGCTTGAACGTTGCCGAATTGCGCCTGCCACCGTTGCGCGACCGCCGTGAAGACATTCCCTTGTTGTACGAAGCGTTCGCCCAGAGTGCCGCCGAGCGTTTGGGTCGGACGTTTGCGCCCTTGAGCGGCCCGCAATTGAGCCATCTGCTGAGCCACGACTGGCCGGGTAATGTGCGCGAACTGGCGAACGTCGCCGAACGCCAAGTGTTGGGGCTGGGCGAGCCCGTACCGGCCGGCATCGAACCAGGGCAGTCACTGGCGGCGCAGCAAGAAGCCTTTGAAGCGCAATGCCTGCGCGCGGCGTTGACCCGGCACAAGGGCGATGTGAAAGCGGTGCTTGAAGAGCTGCAACTGCCGCGTCGCACGTTCAATGAAAAGATGCAGCGGCATGGGTTGAGTCGGGAGATGTTTCTGTAGCGCCTGTACCGGCCTCATCGCTGGCAAGCCAGCTCCCACAGGTTTTGTGTCGTGCACAACTTTCTGCATGCAACTCGGACACTGTGGGAGCTGGCTTGCCAGCGATGAAGCCAGAGCAGGCATTGTAAATTCACGAGGCCAACCAGCAATTTTCCGCTCACCAACAAACTCTAATAGGCGGATTTCCGCTCACCAATCCACCATACCCCCTCTAAACCGCCCCTCTCCCCGTTGGCACAGCTCCTGCTATAGCCCCCGCAGGCTGCGTTTAATCGCGCTCCACAAAAACAATTAAACGAAGGATCCTTCAATGGATAACTCCAACGCCCTGCCCCTTGGGTCGGCTGCCGTGCCGGCTAAAGAAAGAACCACCAGCAGTCGCATCAAGTCGATCTTCAGCGGCTCGGTCGGCAACATGGTCGAATGGTATGACTGGTACGTCTATGCCGCCTTCTCCCTGTACTTCGCCAAGGCCTTTTTCCCTAAAGGCGACACCACCGCACAACTGCTGAACACCGCCGCGATCTTCGCCGTGGGCTTCCTGATGCGCCCGATCGGTGGCTGGTTGATGGGCCTGTATGCCGACAAGGTCGGACGTAAAAAAGCCCTGATGGCCTCGGTCTACCTGATGTGCTTCGGCTCGCTGCTGATCGCCCTGAGCCCGGGTTACGAAACCATCGGTATCGGCGCGCCGATCCTGCTGGTGTTCGCCCGTTTGCTGCAAGGCCTGTCGGTCGGCGGCGAGTACGGCACCTCGGCCACTTACCTGAGTGAGATGGCGACCAAGGAACGTCGCGGTTTCTTCTCCAGCTTCCAATACGTGACCCTGATCTCCGGTCAGCTCATAGCACTGGGCGTGCTGATCGTGCTGCAAAACATTCTGACCACCGAGGAACTGTACGCCTGGGGCTGGCGCATTCCGTTCGCCATCGGCGCACTGTGTGCAGTGGTCGCGCTGTACCTGCGTCGCGGCATGGAAGAAACCGAGTCGTTCACCAAGAAGGAAAAGGCCAAGGAAAGCGCGATGCGCACCTTGATGCGCCATCCGAAGGAACTGATGACCGTGGTCGGCCTGACCATGGGCGGTACGCTGGCGTTCTACACCTACACCACCTACATGCAGAAATACCTGGTGAACACCGTCGGCATGAGCATCTCCGATTCCACCACCATTTCCGCCGCCACGCTGTTCCTGTTCATGTGCCTGCAACCGGTCATCGGCGGACTGTCGGATAAAATCGGTCGCCGGCCAATCCTGATTGCCTTCGGCGTTCTGGGTACGCTGTTCACCGTGCCGATCCTCACCACCCTGCACACCATCACGACCTGGTGGGGCGCGTTCTTCCTGATCATGGCGGCGCTGATCATCGTCAGCGGCTACACCTCGATCAACGCGGTGGTGAAAGCCGAACTGTTCCCGACCGAAATCCGCGCCCTGGGCGTTGGCCTGCCGTACGCACTGACCGTATCGATCTTCGGCGGCACCGCTGAATACATCGCGCTGTGGTTCAAGAGCATCGGCATGGAAACCGGTTACTACTGGTATGTCACCGCGTGCATCGCCGTGTCCTTGCTGGTGTACATCACCATGAAAGACACCCGTAAGCATTCGCGGATCGTCACGGACTAAGTCCACACGCGTTACACCGAAAAGGGGCAGATCGTCGGGATCTGCCCCTTTTTTTGTTGCTGAAAAAGCGCCCTGCCCGTCATCCGTGCCGCACCGATTAAATAATTTGTTACCTACGCAGCGCGGCGGATTAATCACGAGTTAATGCTCGCCCACCATCCTGAAACGGCCTGATCGATTAACTGCGATGCGCCCATTCAGTTCCTGAAAGCGGAAAAATTCGATGGTCTTAATATCTATTTAATCGATTATTTTTAACATTATTTTGCGCTTTTTTATCAGTTTAATTGGCGTAGCATGAAACCCATGCCCAAGAGACAAACGCCAAAGAACCTGGAGAATTGAAGATGAAAACCAAACTGTTCCTCGCCATCGCCCTGTCCGTACTGGCCGCCAACACCTTCGCTGCCGACGGTTTTGACCGTACTGGCTCCGCCGTCGCAGCAGACGGCTATGACCGCACCGGTTCCGCCACTGTCGCCGCTGATGGCTATGACCGCACCGGTTCCGCCACTGTCGCCGCTGATGGCTATGACCGTACCGGCGGCGCCACTGTCGCTGAAGATGGCTACGACCGTACTGGCGGCGCAACCGTCGCTGAAGATGGCTACGACCGTACTGGCGGCGCAACCGTCAGCTGAATCACTCAAGCGGCATCACAGCCCGGCTTCGGCCGGGCTTAGTCATTTCTGGGAAATGCAAAATTCGGTAACCCTTGTTCAACTGGAAATCCGCGGCAGGCCCTTGCACTATTGCTGCCTATTCGAAAGCAGCCTCAAGGAACACGGCCCATGCCCGACCACATCCATTATTACGAACCCGCCAACGGTCACGGCCTGCCTCACGATCCGTTCAACGCGATCGTCGGCCCGCGTCCCATCGGCTGGATTTCTTCACAGGATGCCGAGGGCCGCTTGAACCTGGCGCCTTACAGCTTTTTCAGCGCCTTCAACTACATCCCGCCGATCATTGGTTTTTCCAGCATCGGGCGCAAAGACAGCCTGAACAACATCGAACAGACCGGCGAATTCGCCTGGAACCTGGCGACCCGGCCACTGGCCGAGCAGATGAACCAGAGTTGCGCCATGGTCGGACCGGAGGTCGATGAATTCGAACTGTCCGGGCTGACCACCGTGGCATCGAAAGTCATTCAGGTGCCGCGAGTCGCCGAAAGCCCGGTGTCCTTCGAATGCAAGGTCACGCAGATCATTCAGTTGCAGAGAGCCGACGGGAATGTGGTGCCGAGCTGGCTCATACTCGGCGAAGTGGTCGCCGTGCATATCGCCAAGTGGCTGTTGAAGGATGGGGTGTACGACACCGCCGCGGCAGAACCGATTCTGCGCGGCGGCGGTCCGGCGGATTATTTTCAGCTGGGGCCTGAGGCATTGTTCAAGATGTACCGCCCGGGAGCGGCAAAAAAGTGATTACCAGACCAGCCCGCCTTCTTCGTCGACGCCCTTGAGGTGTGTCAGTTGCAGGGCGGCAGCTTCGTCCGCTTCTCTGGCGGTCTTGAAGGTCTGTTCTTCCAGCAGTTTGTTGAAGCGAGGCGCACCCGCGCCGCCGATGGCTTTGGTGGCGATTGCCGCGTAATACCCGCCTTCGCGGGGGATCACAGCCGATACGGCTTCGAAGGTTTCAAAGGCTTTGCGTGCCATGTCGCGCATCCTGGCTAATTGAGAATGCTGCCATTAAACCCTCAACCGGCCAGTTTGTGTACCGCTGCTCCGGACTGGCGCAGAGCTTGCGCCGCCGACACATCCTTGAAGGTGTGGAAATCCAGGCTGTTGACCACCAGTTCCTGCACCAGCTCGGCAAAGATCTCCATGGCCGGGGTGCTGAAGTACGCGGTCATGGCCTGTTGATGGGTCCAGAAGCCGGACACCAGCCACAGTTCCGGATCGCATTGCGAGTGCTGCAAGGCAAAGCTCAGGCAGCCTGGCGCTGCGCGGGATGGCTCGATCAGCGCACTCAGGCGCAAACCGAGTTCTTGAGAACGCCCGGCGCGTGCTCGAACGAAAGCCATATGACTGACGGGGATCTGCTTAGACATGTTCAACCCTCCCGGGGAGTCGCGTTGCAGCCGGGGGACGGGCTGCGACAGGATCAAAGGTTAAGGGCCGATGCGCTTGGGTCGTTAGTCGATTCCTGCCGGTGCGTTGCACAATCCTGCGAGAGTGCGCCGGCTACCTGTAACAATGTGTAAAACCCTGTCACGGTTCTGCCATACGAGTTTTATGTAGGAGCTGCCGAAGGCTGCGATCTTTTGACGTTCATCTCAAAATCAAAAGATCGCAGCCTGCGGCAGCTCCTACGGGGTTATCCGTGTTATTTGAAACCCGTCTGCGCGTTCGCCATGCTTGGTCAGGAATACGCCTCGTGCAGAATCAGGCAAGCATTTGACAGAATGTGTCTACCGCTACGGCTTGCACAAACATATGCTCTGCCCCATCACTCCTGCCCTGCCGAGGATGCCTTGCATGTCGTCGCTCGATCACTTTCAAGCCCCGCTGGACACCGAGATGGAGAAGCAGCGCGTGGAACTGGCGGCGATCATCCGTCGCAATACCGCCGAAGATGGCAGTTATGCCACTGCTGTCGGGTCGCTCTTCATGTCGCGTCATAGCCAAAACCACGAGTTCGCCCCGGTCCTCGCGCAACCGGCGTTGTGCATCATGGCGCAGGGCCGCAAGGAAGTTCGGCTGGCTGACGAATTCTTCAATTACGATCCGCTGAATTACCTGGTGGTCTCGGTTTCGATGCCCCTGAGTGGTCGAGTGGTGAATGTCTCCGCCGAAGAACCGATCCTCGCCGTGCGGCTGGACATCGATCCCACGGAAATCACCGCGCTGATCGCCGACGCCGGCCCCCTCGGTGTACCCTCCCGCCCGACCGGGCGCGGGTTGTACGTTGAACGACTCGACACCGCAATGCTCGACGCTGTGCTGCGCCTGGCTCGATTGCTCGACACGCCGAAAGACATCGCCATGCTCGCGCCGCTGATCCGTCGGGAAATTCTCTATCGGCTGTTGCGCAGCAAGCAGGGCCATCGGCTGTACGAAATCGCTATCGCCAACAGTCAGAGCCATCGCATCAGTCAGGCGATCAAGTGGCTCAATGGCAACTATGAGCAACCGTTGCGCATCGATGATCTGGCCAAGGAAGTGAACCTGAGCGTGTCGACGCTGCATCACCGCTTCAAGGCGATGACGGCGATGAGTCCGTTGCAGTATCAGAAGCAGTTGCGCTTGCAGGAAGCGCGGCGGTTGATGCTGGCGGAAGGGTTGGAAGCTTCGGCGGCGGGTTATCGGGTGGGTTATGAAAGCCCGTCGCAATTCAGCCGGGAGTACAGCCGGTTGTTCGGGGCACCGCCGTTGAGGGATTTGGCGCGGTTGCGGTTGTCGGTCTGATCCAGCATTTTTTGTGTGGCTGATGGCCCCATCGCTGGCAAGCCAGCTCCCACAAAGTTAATTGGTGGCCACAAAATTGTATGAACACCACCGAACCCTGTGGGAGCTAGCTTGCCAGCGATGGGGCCAGCTGAGGCAAAAGAAATCCTGGATCAGGCCCCGAGTACCCGGCAAGCCTCAGCCGGAAGGGTCACCGACACCGGATGCCCAACGCTCAAACCAAACCCCTGACACGGCGTGCTCAACGCAGTAAACGAAACCCCGGAACACTCAACCGTCGTTTCAATCGTCGCACCGATATCCCGCACAAACGTCACCTTGCCCAGCAAGCGATTGCCCGCTGTCGCCTGCGGTGCAGACAGTTGCAGGTCTTCCGGGCGAATCAGCATCTTCACTTTCTCACCGACGACAATGCTGCTGCAGATCGGCACTTGCAGCGCATCACCGCCCGGCAGACTGACCTTGCCGTCGCCCAGCGCCGTGGCCGGGAAGATGTTGCCGGAGCCGATGAAGTCGGCGACGAATTCGTTGGCCGGATGGCGGTAGATTTCAATCGGCGTGCCCACCTGCTGCACCTTGTGCTCACCCAGCACGACTACGATATCGGCCATGGTCATGGCCTCACGCTGGTCGTGAGTCACCATGATGGTGGTGATGTTCAGCCGTTGTTGCAGCTGGCGGATTTCCACTTGCATCGACTCGCGCAGCTTGGCGTCCAGCGCCGACAGCGGTTCGTCGAGCAGCAAAATTTTCGGGTGATTGGCAATCGCCCGGGCAATCGCCACGCGCTGACGCTGGCCGCCGGAGAGTTTGGCCACCGGACGGTTGATCATCGGTTGCAGCTGGATCAGTTCCAGCAACTCCACCACCCGCGCCTGCTGGTCAGCCTTGCTGACCCCGCGAAGTTTCAGAGGATAAGCGATGTTTTCGCCCACGGTCATGTGCGGGAACAGCGCCAGCGACTGGAACACCATGCCGAAGTTACGCAGGTGCGCCGGGGTGTGGCCGATGTCTTCGCCGTCCAGGCGGATCTCGCCGCCGGTCAGGGTTTCCAGCCCGGCAATCATCCGCAGCAACGTGGTTTTTCCGCAGCCCGACGGGCCGAGGAAACACACCAGTTTGCCTTCCGGCAAATGCAGGTTCACATCCTTTACCGCGCAGGCCGAGCCGTAATGTTTCTCGACGTTTTCCAGAATCAGACCAGACATAAATCACCTCAAGAATCAGAACGAAACGCCACCTTCACCGACCAGCTTCTCCAGCGCCCAGATCAGGACGAAGTCGATCAGCACGATCAGCACGGCAAACGAAAATACGGTTGGGTCGAGCGAAGACACGGTGCGGCTGTACATCCAGATAGGCACGGTCATGACGTCGATGGTGTAGAGGAAGTAAGTCACGGTGAATTCGTTGAACGAGACGATGAACGCCAGCAGCATGCCCGCCAGAATCCCCGACTTCATCAACGGCACCACCACATCGACAATCGCCCGCATCGGCGAAGCGCCGAGCATTTGCGCAGCCTCCTCGACTTCAGTGCCGATGGAGAGCATCGCCGCCGTGCAGTTTTTCACCACGAATGGCAGCGCCAGAATCACGTGGGCAATCACCAGGCGCGAGGTGGTCATGTGGAACGGCAAGCTGTCGAACACCAGCAGCAACGCCAGGCCCAACACCACCATCGGGAACACCAGCGGCAACGACATCAGTTGCATCGCCACAGCCTTGCCACGGAACTCGCAACGGGTCAGCGCGTAGGCCGCCGGCACCGCGATGATCGTGGCGAAAACCATGGTCAGGCACGACACCATCAGGCTGGTGGTCATCGCTTGGCCGAGGCTCAGCACGTCGCTGGAATCCGGCGAGACGAAGGTGTTCCAGGCAGCCTTGTACCATTGCAGGCTGTAGCTGCTCGGCGGGAAGTCGAGGTTCGACGCGCCGCTGAACGACATGACGATCATGGTCAGGATCGGCAACACCGCCAACAGCAGGATGAAACCGGAGAGGATGCCGGCGAACTTGCCGGTGTCACCCGGCAACAGCGACTGGCGCTTCTTGGTCAGGGTACTCATTGCGAAGCCTCCAGCATGCGCCGACGACGGCCGGTGATGTATTCGGACAAAGTCATGATCGCGAGAGTGGTGACGATCAGCACCACACCGGCGGCGGACGCGGCGGGCCAGTTCATCAGCGGGGCGATCTGGTCATGCACCATCACCGCCAGCATCGGCACGCGGCGACCACCGAGCAGCAACGGCACCACGAAACTGCTGGCGTTGTAGGCGAACACCAGCGTCGCGCCGGTGATGATCCCCGGCAGACTCATCGGCAACACCACTTGGCGGAACACCTGGAAGCGACTGGCGCCCAAGGTGGCGGCCGCTTCTTCGTAGCTGCGGGCGACGCCACGCATGGCGCTGGCAATCGGCAGCACGGCCAGCGGGAAAGCAGTTTGCACCAGACCCATCAACACGCCGTTCTGGTTGTACAACAGCATGATCGGGCGCTTGATCAGGCCCAGGCCCATCAGCGTCTGGTTGAGCATGCCGCCCGGGCCGAGAATCACCAGCCAGCCGTAGCTTTGCAGCAGCAGGTTGACCAGCAATGGCAGCAGCACCGCCGCGAGGAAAATCCGCCGCACGAACGGCGAGGTCAGGCGCGACATGGTGTAGGCCACCGGGATCGCCAGAATCACGGCGATCACCGCGCTGATCAGCGCCAGGCGCAGGGTCAGCATCAGCGATTTGAGGTAGTAGGGTTCCAGCAACTGGGCGTAGCTGGCCAGGCTGAAACCGGACCATTCCGCACCCTTGGTGCCCACGCTCATGCGCAGGACCAACAGGCTGGCGGCGATCAGCACGCCGAGAAACAGCATCGACGGCGAGAGGAAAAACCAGGCACGCGCGGTCGGCGAAACGCCAAAGCACGGGCGCGACTCAGCGGCGCTGACCGGATGGGTCAAAGGTTGGTGTTCCATAGCAAAGGGTCTCGTCAATGGAAGATCAGAATTCAGCGCGCACGGCCCCCTGTAGGAGCTGCCGCAGGCTGCGATCTTTTGATCTTTTTCAAAGCCACCGAAGAGCAGGATCAAAAGATCGCAGCCTTCGGCAGCTCCTACAGATCAGGAAGAAAAGATTTCCGTGTAACGACGAATCCATTGGTCATGCACGGAGGCCAGGAAGGCGTTGTCGTGCATGATCGCCTTCTCGGCAATTTGCTCCGGCGTGAGGATGTACGGGCTCTTGCGCGCTTCGGCGGAGATGATCGCCTTGGCGTTGACCGGACCGTTGTAGATGTCTTCGGCCATCTTGCCCTGCACCAGCGGGTCCAGAGAGTGGTTGATGAAGGCGTAGGTCATGTCGGTGTCGCCCGGACGATTCTTCGGCATCACCGACAGCATCAGGTCGGTGTAGAAACCTTCCTTCATGCCGAATGTGGCGCCCAGACCGTAGGCCGGATCGCGGATCTGTTTCGGGAAGAACGCCGGGGCGTACAGGCCGCCCATGTCCAGGGAGCCGGTGCGGAATAGTTCGGCGATCTGGTTCGGGTTTTCGCCGAGGGTCACCACGCGGTCTTTCAGTTCGGCGAGTTTCTTGAAGCCAGGTTCGATGTTGTGCTCGTCACCACCGGCCAGTTTGGCGGCGATGATGATCAGGTCCATGGCCTCGGTCCAGTTAGGCGGCGGCAGGAAGATGTTCGGTGCCGCGTCGGCGTCCCACAGGGAAGCGTAACTGGTTGGGGCTTCTTTCTGGGTGCGGGTGCTGTAGACCAGGCTGTTGCACCACAGCAGGTAACCGATGCCGTGGCCATTGGCGCCGGTGCGGTATTTTTCCGGTACGTCGACCAGGTTGGGAATGCGGTTGAGGTCGGGTTTTTCCAGCAGGTCGGCGGCGGCCAGACCTTCAGCGCCGACGCCGGCCAGGGTGATGATGTCGTACTGCGGACGATCACCGCCGGCCTTGAGTTTGGCGACCATTTCCGAAGTACTGCCGGTGCGGTCGGCGATGACCTTGCAGCCGTACTTGTCTTCGAAGGTTGCCGCGATGTTGCGCAGGGCTGCCAGGCCGGTGTCATCGGACCAGGTCAGCAGACGCAGGGTCTTGCCAGTGAAGCGTGTATCGCTGGCATTGGCCTTGACGAACGGCAAGCTCATGGCGGCCGCTGCAACCGAGGCTACGCCCACGGTCTTGATGAATTGACGTCTGTTCAGATCATGCTCGCCCATTACGGACTCCCTTTGTTTTTGTAGGTATAAGGCAGGTCGAAACTGTTGCATCCGCGCGACTGGATCAGCGTTTACCCCTCTATTTTCGGGAGGTTGATTGAACCAGTGAGTTCATCCTGAGGTTGCGCAAAACCGCTGACTATCGATAAAAACTCATTGAAGCCATGACCCCTACGCATGCCTCATGTAGGAGCGAGCCTGCTCGCGATGGGTGCACGGGCGCCGTGTATTTCCAGGCAATCCCGCGTCATCGTTTACGTCCATCGCGAGCAGGCTCGCTCCTACAGTGAGAGGCCGTCAGACGGCCCGAATCACGTGTTTGATTTCCTGAAAAGCCTGCAAGCCCCACGGCCCCAATTCACGGCCGATGCTGCTCTGCTTGTAGCCGCCCCAGGCGGTCTGCGGGAAGATCACCTGCGGTGCGTTGATCCACACAAGCCCCGCCTGCAAAGCGTTGGCGACGCGGTCGGCGGCTTCGGCATTGCGCGTGACCACACTGGCTACCAGACCGAACTGGCTGTCGTTGGCCAGGGCAATCGCCTCGGCTTCGGAGGCGAAACTGCGCACGCAAATCACCGGGCCGAAAATCTCTTCACACCACAGCGCACTGTCGAGGGGCACTTCGGTGAAAATCGTCGGCTTCAAAAAATATCCGCGCGGTAGATCCGCCGGACGATTGCCGCCGCAAATCAACTTGGCGCCGGCACTCAAACCACGATCGATATGGCCGAGCACGCGTTGGTATTGCGCCTGATTGACCAGTGCACCCATTTCCACATTCGGATCAAACGGATCAGCCACGCGAATGGCTTCTGCGCGCGCCTTCAAACGGGTGAGGAATTCATCGGCCAGTTCATCGGCGACCAACACGCGGCTGGTGGCGGAGCACATCTGCCCGGCGTTGAATAAACCGCCGCCACACGCCACTTCCACTGCCAATTCGAGATCGGCATCGGCCAGCACCAGCAGCGAAGATTTACCGCCCAGTTCCAGGCTCACGCCTTTGACGGTTTCGGCTGCGCGCTGCATGACCTGCACCCCCACCGCGTTGCTGCCGGTGAAGGAAATCTTGGCGATACGCGGGTCCGCCGACAGTGGCGCGCCAACGGCCAGGCCGGTGCCGCACACCACGTTGAACACGCCGGCCGGCAAGCCTGCTTCGGCGATGATCGCCGCCAATTCCAGCTCCGGCAGCGGTGTCACTTCGGAAGGCTTGAGCACCACGCAGCAACCGGCGGCCAGCGCCGGGGCGAGTTTCCACGCAGTGGTGACCATCGGGAAATTCCACGGCACGATCAGCCCGACCACACCGCACGGCTCACGGCGCAAGCGAGCGCTGAAATCGTCCGTCGGCAACTCCACCGCGCTGTCTTGTTTGGCGTCGAGTCCTTCAGCCAGACCGGCGTAATACTCGAACGTGGCGACCACATCGTCGACGTCGATGGCCGCTTCGAACTGTGGCTTGCCGTTGTTGCTCGACTGCAAATGCATCAACTGCTCACGACCGGCCTGCACGCCAGCGGCGATTTTGCGCAGGATCGCGCCGCGCTCGGCGCCGGTGGTTTTCGACCAGTCGGCGAAGGCTCGGGTCGCGGCGCTGACCGCTTGGTCGACCGACTGCTCATCACCGCCCACGACGGTGGTCAGCAGCGCTTCGGTCGCCGGGTTGATTACGCGCAGGTGTTCGTTGCCGGCGGACCATTGACCATCGATGAACAGACCATCCAGGGTAGTCGGGAAGGTCATTTCGACACCGCCTTCATCCACTCGGTCTGATCGATTTCGATCAGGGTCGGGCCTTGGCGATCAGTGGCTGCACGCAGCGCACCGCGCAGTTGCTCGACGCCGCTGACTGCCTCGGCAGCGCAACCGAGTGCCTTGGCTACACCGATGAAATCCGGGGTGTAGATGTCGACGCCAACCGGCTCGATGGCGCGGTTGACCATGTATTTCTTGATCTCTTCGTAGCCCTGGTTGTTCCACAGCAGCACGATCACCGGGGTGCGCGCTTCAACGGCGCTGGCCAGTTCCGGCAGGGTGAACTGCAGGCCGCCGTCGCCTATCAGGCAGACCACTGGCGGACGCGCGCCGCTCTCAGTGCTGCCACCGAGCCAGGCGCCAATCGCCGCCGGCAAGGCGTAACCGAGGGTGCCGTAACCGGTGGACGAGTTGAACCAGCGACGCGGGCGCTCCGGGTTGAACGTCAGGTTGCCGGTGTACACCGGTTGGGTCGAATCGCCGACGAACACGGCGTTCGGCAATTCATGCAATACGGTTTCAAGGAAACGGGTCTGGGCCAGGGTCGGTGCATCCCAGCTCGCGGCCAGTTCTTCACGCAGGCGCGCGGCACGCACCTGGCCCCAATCGTTGCGGCGCTCGGCCAGCGACTTGTGCGACAACGCGCTGAGCAAGGCCTGGGCGGCGTTGCGCGAGTCGGAGACCAGCGCGACGTGCGGCGGGTAATTGCGCACGGTCTGGTCCGGGTCGATATCGATGCGCAGCAGCTTGCCGGGAATCTCGAAGCCACCGGCGAAGGTCACGTCGTAGTCGGTCTCGGCCAGCTCGGTGCCGATGGCCAGAACCACGTCGGCTTCGGCGACCAGCGCACGGGTGGCGACCAGGCTCTGGGTCGAACCGATCAACAACGGGTGAGCGGATTCGAGCATGCCCTTGGCATTGATGGTCAGCGCCACCGGAGCGTCCAGCAACTCGGCCAGCTCAGTCAGCTCGGCGGCGGCATCGATGGCACCGCCACCGGCAAGAATCAGCGGACGCTTGGCGCCGGCCAGCAGTTCGGTCATCCGCGAAACGGCCGACGGCGAAGCACCGGCGCGGTCGATGTTCACTGGCAGGCTGCTGAGCAGGTCGTCGGCGTCTTCAACCAACACGTCCAGTGGAATTTCGATGTGCACCGGGCGCGGACGACCGGCTTGGAACAGCGAGAACGCGCGGGCCAGCACGCCTGGCAACTCGGACGCCGACATCAGCGTGTGGGAGAACGCCGCGACACCGGCACACAGTGCGCCCTGGTTCGGCAGCTCATGCAACTTGCCGCGACCACCACCCAACTGGTTGCGCGATTGCACGCTGGAAATCACCAGCATCGGGATCGAATCGGCGTACGCCTGGCCCATCGCGGTGGTGATGTTGGTCATGCCAGGGCCGGTGATGATGAAGCACACACCCGGTTTGCCGCTGGTGCGGGCGTAGCCGTCGGCCATGAAACCGGCGCCTTGTTCGTGACGCGGCGTGACGTGGTTGATGCTCGAACGGGCCAGCCCGCGATACAGCTCCACGGTGTGAACCCCGGGAATGCCGAACACCTGCTCAACACCGTAGTCTTCGAGTAACTTGACCAATACTTCGCCGCACGTCGCCATGTGAATTGCCCTTCTTGTTCGATTTGAGACGCCGGGCCTGCGCTGTGTTTATGATGGATTCGCAGGTCCAGGGATGGCCTCATTGGAACGGGCGACACGTAGCCGCAACAATGGATAAAAAGTCATACTAGCCATGTCCTCACGTCATACCTTGGATCCCAATGAAACGACTGCCTCCCCTGCCGGCGCTGCACACCTTTCTGATTACCGCGCAGTGCTGCAATTTCACCCGGGCCGCCGAGCAACTTCACATCACCCAAGGTGCGGTGAGCCGACAGATCGCCGGGCTGGAAGATTTCCTCGGTTATGAGCTGTTCATTCGTCAGGCTCGGGGTCTCGATCTGACGGCCGAGGGACGGGAATGGCTGCCACGGGTGCAGCAGATTTTCGGCCTGATCGACGAGGCCGTTGAGCAGATCGGCGAGAAGCGCGAAACCCTGCAACTCAAGGCGCCGACCTGCGTCATGCGCTGGTTGCTGCCGCGCCTTTTGCAATGGCAAAAGGAACGCCCGGACGTGCCGGTGGAACTGACCACCACGGTCAAGCACGGCGTGGATTTTCACCGTGAACAATTCGATGCGGCGGTGATGTACGGCACGCCACCGGACACTTCGCTGGAGTCGCAAAAACTCTTCGATGAGAAACTGACGCCGGTGTGTTCCCGGCCGATGCTCGACGGGCCGATAGCTTTGCAGACGCCAGCCGACCTGCAACAACATCTGCTGCTGCACCCGACGCGCGATGAGCGCGACTGGAAGGCCTGGTTGAAAGCGGCGGATGTGCATCTGACCAATGTCGGCAAGGGCCAGCATTTCGAAACGCTGGATCTGGCGATGTCGATGGCGTCCCAAGGGACGGGTGTGGCGATTGGTGATTGGTCGCTGATCGGCGATGACCTGGATGCCGGGCGGCTGGTCATGCCATTCGAATTGAAGGTGACTACGGGACTGGCGTATTACCTGGTGTTCCCGGAAAAACCCGGGCCTTCACCGAAGTTGCGCGAGTTGATGGGGTGGTTGGTGGAGCAGGCGCAGAGTCGCTGAATCAACGTTCCGTAGGAGCTGCCGGAGGCTGCGATCTTTTGATCTTGAAAATCAAAGTCAAAAGATCGCAGCCTTCGGCAGCTCCTACATCGATTGCGGCGTTAGTACCCGACAGTAAACCGCTGCCGCGAATGCTTCGGTGTTTCCGCTTCGTCGAGCATCGCAATCGCATAGTCCGCAAATGTGATCCAACTGCGCCCTTCGCTGCTCACCAGTAAATCATCCTGACCGAGGCGGAATGTCCCGATGCGCTCGCCTTCGACAAATTCGGCCGATGGCGACAGGAAGGTCCAGTCCAGACCCTTTTCTTCTCGCAGCGTTCCTAGAAACTCCGCACCGGCGCTGGCCTCCGCTTTGTAAGCTTCGGGGAAACCTGCGCTATCGATCACCCGAGTGCCATCAGGCAACAACAGCGAACCGGCACCGCCCACCACCAGCAAGCGTTTGACCCCTGCCTTTTTCACCGGCCCGACCACGGCGCTGGCGGGCAGCGTGGCGAAATGCGCCGCGCTGATCACCACGTCATGACCGGCAATAGCTGCCTGCAATGCGCTGGCATCGAGCGCGTCGACATTACGGGTGACCACTCCTGCACGCTGACCGATCTTCGACGTGTCGCGAGCGATGGCGGTAACGCTGTGACCGCGACGCAGGGCTTCTTCCAACAGTTGGCTACCGGCACGACCGGTGGCACCGATGATTGCGATTTTGCTCATGAACTTCTCCAGTGGATTGAACAGCGGGTTACCACTTCATCTCGCCCTTGGCGACTTTGGCACTCAGCTCCAGGGAGCTTTCTTCGCCCAGCGTCGGGAAGCGTTTTTTCATCGCCGCGATCAGCGCAGCAGAGTCTTTGGCCTTGGCGGTTTCTTCGTCGAAGGCCTGGATGTAATCGGCGGTGAACTGCACAGCGGCCAGCGAACGGGCGCTCTCGCCGAGGTAATGACCGGGCACGATAGTTGTCGGTTTCAGACTTTCGATCGAATGCAGCGTAGCCAACCAATCGGCATGGGACTGCACCGTTTGCGTGTCGGCCATCCACACATGGATGTGTTCCGCCACGACCACGCCACCGACCACGGCCTTGATCGACGGAATCCACACGAAGCTGCGATCCGGTTGTTTGCCCTCCAGGCCGACCACCTGCAACTTCTGCCCTTCGAGGATCAGGCTGTCACCCTTGAGCACGTCCGGCACGATGGTTTTGGCCGGTACGTCAGCGCCCATTTTCGGGCCCCAGAACGCCAGTTTGCCATTGACGGTTTGCTTGATGTGATCAACCGTCGGCTGCGATGCCAGCACCTTGGCTTTGGGGAATGCGGCGGTCAGGGTATCGAGGCCGAAGTAGTAATCCGGGTCACCGTGGCTGATGTAGATGGTGGTCAGTTGCTTACCGCTGGCGCGGATTTTTTCCACCACCTGTTCGGCCTGGGATTTGCCGAATTGCGCGTCCACCAGGATCGCCTCTTTCTCGCCGCTGACCAGTACCGAAGTCACCGGGAAAATCGCTTTCTCTCCGGGGTTGTAGACATCCAGCGTCAGCGTCGATGCGCTGGCGTGGGCGGCAAAACCGAGCGCGGCGCCAGCGAGTAGAACGCGTTTGAGCGTGGTGAAACCGATCATCTGTTGCTCCGTAATCCAATGGCTGTCGTGGTCCCTTGTAGGAGCGAGCCTGCTCGCGATGGTCGTAAACGATGACGCCTACTTACCGGTTGAATGCAGTGCCCGGGCGTTCATCGCGAGCAGGCTCGCTCCTACAGTGGACCAGAGCTTAGTTGCCTGACTCAGTACAAAAAATGCGATGCTTGAACATAGTTTGTTTCTGAAATCGGGCAAATCATGGATCGTCTACAAGCAATGCGCGTGTTCGTCACGGTGGTCGACCTCGGCAGCCAGTCGGCCGCCGCCGATCATCTGGAGCTTTCGCGGCCAGTGGTTTCACGGTATCTGGCGGAACTGGAAGACTGGGTCGGCGCGCGTCTGATGCATCGCACCACCCGCAAATTGAGCCTGACCGCCGCCGGCAACGAAGTGCTGCCGCGCTGTCGACAGATGCTCGATTTGTCCAGCGACATGCAAGCCGCCGTCAGCGTCCCGGAGGATGCTCCGCGCGGGCTGCTGCGGATCAGCGTCAGCACCTCGTTCGGCCAGGCACAACTGGCCGATGCCATGGCCGCCTACGTCAAACGCTATCCGGGTGTCAGCATCGACATGCAGATGCTCGACCGCACGGTAAACCTGGTGGATGAGCGAATCGACCTGGCGATTCGCACCAGCAATGACCTGGACCCGAACCTGATCGCCCGGCGACTGACGGTCTGCCGCTCAGTGATTTGCGCCTCCCCTGCCTACCTGCGCGAACATCCGACACCGCAGCGGGTCGAGGATCTGAGCCAGCACAATTGCCTGACCCACTCCTACTTCGGCAAAAGCCTGTGGCATTTCGAGCAGGACGGCGAACAGGTCTCGGTGCCGGTGCAGGGCAACATCAGCGCCAACGAGGCCACTACCCTGTTGCGCGCAGCGATGGCCGGTGCCGGCGTGGCGATGCTGCCCACTTATCAGGCCGGCGTGCACATCCACAGCGGCGAACTGGTTCGCCTTCTGCCCTCGGCCGAGCCTCGGCAGATGAACGTGTACGCGGTGTATGCCTCACGCAAGCACATGCCGGCGGCGCTGCGCAGTTTGCTGGATTTTCTGGTGGTGAGGTTTCCGGAGGAACCGGAGTGGGATATCGGCCTGTAACCCGTTCCCTTGTAGGAGCTGGCGGAGCCTGCGATCTTTTGATCTTGCTTTTCAGAAGCAACAAAAAACAACATCAAAAGATCGCAGCCTTCGGCAGCTCCTACACAACTCCCCCACCCTGACCTATGCTCAAAGTAATACCGAAGGGTATTCGTTCAGAGGTCAACGCCATGAACATCAAAACAAGAAGGTACCTCGCGATTTTCATCACCTGCGCGGTTACGCTCGGGTTGTATGGCGCGGCAGCCTGGCGCGTGGAGCAGTTGCGCAACCTGCCCCGTGAGTACGCCAGTTGCAATTTCGAGCGTTGCATTCCCCACAACGCGACCCTCAACGCCCTCCGTTAGCGAAGGGGTCAGGCCTCGTTGTCCTGATCGGCCTTCAATCGGTCGCGGAACGCCTTTGGCGAGATTCCCACCCGGCGCCGGAACAGGCGCGTGAAGTTGGTCGGATCCGAGAAGCCCAATACGTCGGACATTTCATAAATGGTCATGCTGGTGTAGGTCAGCAAGCGCTTGGCCTCCAGCAATTGACGCTCGTGCATGATCTGCAACGCCGGTTGCCCCGCCAGTTCACGGCAAGTGCCATTGAGGTGGGACACGGAAATCCCCAGCCGATGGGCCAGGTCTTCGACCTTGACGTGTTGCCGATAGGTCTCTTCCACCAACTGAATGAACCCGTTGAGGTATTCCCGGGCACGTTGCGGTCGTTGCGTGGCTGAACGTCGCTGGATCACCTGACGGCTGACCCACACCATGATCACGCTCACCAGCGAATGCATGAGCATTTCCCGCGCCGGTTGGTGGCTGGTGTATTCGTTCTGCAACGCACTGAACAGGCTGTTCAGGTACTCGGCGTCAGTGCCGGCCGGATAGCTCTCGGCCTGGGCCAGCGCATTCACCGAATGCCCGAGTTGCGCTTGAAGATGGGCGATCAGCGGCGCGGCCAGGGTGACCACGAATCCTTCGACATCCTCGGAAAAACGGAAACCGTGCACTGACAGCGGTGGCAGGATCTGGATCGCCGGTTCAGTCAATTGCGTACGCTGGCCTTCGATTTCAAGCTCTGCCTGACCTTTGAATACGAAGAGCAACTGGCATAAATCGGCGTGGCGGTGAGGTTTGATTTCCCATTGATGTTCGCGGCTGCGTTTGGAGATGGTTTCACAGTGCAGCAAGTCCGGGGTCGGCCAATCCAGGCTTTCACCGTAGAGCTTGAACACTGGAATCGAAGGCAGGTCAGGCTTGTTCATCACTTCAATCCAGGCCTCGGAATAGATGACGGGCGATAATCGCACCGATTGGCAGAATGTACAGGTATCGGCTCAGTTTTCACCTTCAATTGACAGACCCGCAAGGGAAAAATGCAAGCACTCGATCCATAAAAATTATCCACAGACCCTGGTCGCGTGGAGCTTGCGAGTCATAAAAACAATGAAAACGCTGAAAACCCAAGTTGCCATCATCGGCGCCGGTCCTTCCGGTCTGCTGCTCGGACAATTGCTGCACAACGCCGGCATCGACACCCTGATTCTCGAACGCCAGACGCCGGATTATGTGATCGGGCGCATCCGCGCCGGTGTGCTTGAACAAGGCATGGTAGAGCTGTTGCGCCAGGCCGGTGTGAGTCAGCGCATGGACGCCGAAGGGTTGGTTCATGGCGGCTTCGAACTGGCCCTCGACGGGCGCCAGGTGCACATCGACCTGCAAGCCCTCACCGGGGGCAAAACCGTGATGATCTACGGCCAGACCGAGGTCACCCGGGACCTGATGGCCGCTCGTCAGATCGCCGGCGCGCAGACCCTCTACGAGGCAAGCAACGTCGTTCCCCACGGCATGAAAACCGACGAAGCGTTCGTGACGTTCGAAAAGGACGGCGAGCACTATCGCCTCGATTGCGACTACATCGCCGGCTGCGATGGTTTCCATGGTGTGGCGCGGCAATCGATTCCCGCCGAGAGCCTGAAGGTATTTGAACGGGTCTACCCGTTTGGCTGGCTGGGGATTCTTGCCGACACGCCACCGGTGCACGAAGAGCTGGTCTACGCGCGCCACGAACGCGGTTTCGCCCTGTGCAGCATGCGCTCGGCGACGCGCACCCGTTACTACCTGCAAGTTCCGGCCGATGAAAAAGTCGAGGACTGGTCTGATCAACGCTTCTGGGATGAACTCAAAACCCGACTGCCGCAGAAGTTGGCGGACAATCTGGTGACCGGACCGTCCATCGAAAAAAGCATCGCGCCGCTGCGCAGCTTCGTGGTCGAACCGATGCAGTACGGCCGGATGTTGCTGGTCGGCGACGCCGCACACATCGTCCCGCCCACTGGCGCCAAAGGCCTGAACCTGGCAGCCAGTGACGTCAGTACATTGTTCAACATCCTGCTCAAGGTTTACCGCGAAGATCGCCTCGACTTGCTGGAGAAGTACTCGGAAATCTGCCTGCGGCGGGTGTGGAAAGCCGAACGGTTTTCCTGGTGGATGACCTCGATGCTGCACCGTTTCGAGGATCACGACGCCTTTAGCCAGCGCATCGCCGAGTCGGAGCTGGAATATTTCATCGACTCCGAGGCGGGTCGTAAAACCATTGCAGAAAATTACGTCGGGCTTCCTTATGAGGCTATCGAATAGCCTGCTACCGACTTACACTGGCGAGCATCCCCGCTCGCCCTTGCCTCGTGCGGGTCAATCACTGCCCGCAGGTTCTCCCGTGACCAATCTCAACCAGCCTGAAACGCCCAAACCGGCCATCCGCAGCGTGTTGATCGCGCTGATGCTGGCGATTTTTCTCGGCGCTTTGGACCAGACCATCGTCGCCGTGTCGATGCCGGCCATTTCCGCGCAATTCAAGGACGTTAGCCTGCTGGCCTGGGTGATTTCCGGTTACATGGTGGCGATGACCGTGGCGGTGCCAATCTACGGCAAACTCGGCGACCTGTACGGGCGGCGCAAGTTGATGCTGTTCGGCATGGGTTTATTCACGTTGGCATCGTTGTTCTGCGGCATGGCGCAGAGCATGGAGCAATTGGTGCTGGCGCGGATTATCCAGGGCATTGGCGCCGGCGGAATGATCTCGGTGAGCCAGGCGATCATCGGCGACATCGTGCCGCCACGCGAGCGCGGTCGCTATCAGGGTTACTTCAGCAGTATGTATGCGGTGGCCAGCGTCGCCGGGCCGGTGCTTGGCGGCTACATGACCGAATACCTGTCCTGGCGCTGGGTATTCCTGATTAACCTGCCGCTGGGCCTGGGCGCGTGGCTGGTAGCCAATCGCACACTGGTCGGCCTGCCGATTCCGCAACGCAAACCGATCATCGATTACCTCGGCACCTTGCTGATGATCATCGGCCTGACGGCGTTGTTGCTGGGCATTACCCAGGTCGGCCAGGGCCATTCGTGGCGCAGCGCCGAGGTCTTGGGGTTGCTCGCCTGTGCGGTGGTGGTGCTGGGGCTGTTCGTCGTACATGAGCGGCGGGCGCGGGAGCCGTTGTTGCCCATGCACTTGTTCGCCAACCGCAACGCGATCCTGTGCTGGTGCACGATTTTCTTCACCAGTTTCCAGGCGATCTCGTTGATCGTGCTGATGCCGCTGCGCTTTCAGAGTGTCACCGGCGCCGGCGCCGACAGCGCCGCCCTGCACTTGCTGCCACTGGCCATCGGCTTGCCGATTGGTGCTTATTTCGCCGGCCGCCGCACTTCCGTGACCGGCCGCTACAAACCGATGATCCTGACCGGCGCCGCACTGATGCCGATCGCGATTCTCGGCATGGCCTTCAGCCCGCCCCAAGCCTTTTTGCTCAGCAGCCTGTTCATGCTGCTCTGCGGGATATCGTCGGGCATGCAGTTCCCGACTTCGTTGGTGGGCACGCAGAATTCGGTGGAACAACGGGATATCGGCGTCGCCACCAGCACCACCAACCTGTTCCGCTCGCTGGGCGGCGCGGTGGGTGTGGCGTTGATGTCGGCGCTGCTGCTGGCGTTGTTGCAGGATTCCAGCTTCGCGCACCTGGCCGGCTCGACGCTGATTGCCGAAGGGCATTCAGGGAATGTTCTGTTGGACGGTTTGAACGCTGCACCGGGTGATGCGCAGGATGCTTTGCGTGCAGAACTGCTGCTGACATTCCGGCATTTGCTGATGGTCAGTGCGGCGGTGTCGCTGCTGGGGCTTGCAGCGGCGATTGCGATGCCGAACATGTTGTTGCGCGGGCGGGAAGACAAGGTTCGGTAGATAGACCGGGTCGCCTTCAATCGCGAGCAAGCTCGCTCCCACAGTGATCTCTGGTGTACACAAAATCTTCACTCACTGGAGATCCAGTGTGGGAACGAGCTTGCTCGCGATAGCGGTTTAACGGTCAAACAAATTCAAGGGCTGTAATACCCGACAGCCACCAGGAAATGCCCAACCTTCTTCAGGTAGGCATGCTTGTCCTCGACCTTGCCGGTCACCGGGTTCTTCCAGCGATATTCGTACTCGCCATAATCCTGCTTGGCCATCAACGCCAGCATCGGCTCACCCACCGGTTTGCCCTCGGGGTCCTTGATCTTGCTGAAATCGGTGTTGATCAAACGCAGGTTGGTGCCGTGGGCGATATAGCGCTGGGTATCCAGATCGACGACAAACACATACAGGTCATCCTGCAGATAACCACCCTTGAGCGAGTTGATCGCCGTCAGCGTGCCCTTCTCGTCCTTGGCCAGGTCCGTCGCCGCTTTGTTCAGCAAGGCCATGGCCTGTTCCGCCGATGCCCGTGGCAGGTAGTAACCGACGGCGAGAATCCGCTGGCCGACTCGCTGATAGAACACATGCTTGCGCTCGACCTTGCCGTCAGCCCAGTTCTGCCAGCGGTATTCCGCCTGCTGAATGCCGTTGCCCTCCGGCACTTTCAGGGCATCCTTGAAGGCTTTCTGCAATTCCGGGCCGAGGGTTTCCGAAACGTCCCGGCCAATCAATGCCGATGACGGCCCGCCGCTGGCGAGCATTACGCCTTTGGTGTCGAGGACAAAGACATAGCGGTCCTTGTCGACGAACTCGCCCTGACGACTGAAGGCAGCGAAGGCCTTGTCGCCATTGTCGTGGTAGTAGGCCAAGGCTTTTTCCAGCAAGGCGATGGCGGCCTTGCTGTCGTCCTTTTCTGTTCCGGCCGCATGCACCTGGCTCAGGCCCAGCGCAAACATGACGCACAGCACGGCGAACTTATGCAGAAACCCCATTGCGCATCCCTCGTTCTTGTTGATGTTTCAAGAGCGTAGACGGCTTGGGGATATGTACGAATATTCAGGAATCTGTAGCAGCTGCTGTTGCAAGTTCTGGATCTGCGCCTGAAGGGTGTTGATGTTGCGGGTGACCTGGCCGCGGAAAGCGTCGAACTCAGCGGTATTGGCCGAGCCCTGGACAGGCGCCGGGCGATTGTCCTGCTCGCTTTTGAGCACGACGATGTCCTGTTCCAAGCGCTCGATGGCGGCGCTCGGGTTGCCTTGCTTCTTCAAAGCGGTGATGTCGGCGCCGAGGCTTTTCAGCTGAGCGTCGAACTTTTCAGTGTCTGCCGGGGCACTTTTCAGCGCGGCCACATCGCCGATCAAGACTTTGACCTGGGCCTGCAATTGCGTGTTCACCGTTTGGTGCTCAGTGCTCTGGGCAGTGACCTGCGCCAGGCGCTTGTCCAGATCGGTGGTTTGCGCGGTCATCTGCGCCAGACGTTTATCCAGGTCAGAAGTCTGACCAACCACGCCTTGCTGCTGCTTGCCCTGGTCCTGCAGCTTGCTTTCCAGCTGCTTGATTTGCATCTTCAAGGCTTCGCTGTCGCTGGTGACGTTGGTCTGGCTGGCGACAACCTTGCCGGAAATATCCTGCAAGCGCCCCGCCGCTTCCTCACTGATGCGCGCGAAACTTTCCTGGGTCGCCACCAGTTGCTGTTCCATCAGCGAAATCTGCTGAAAGCTCCACCAGGCCAGGCCCGCGAAAGCAAAAAACAGCGCCCCGACCAGCGCCCATAACGGACCGGTGCTCGCCGCCTTGACCTTGGTCACCGGCGGTGTACGCGTATGCACCGCGGTGCGAGTGGTCGGCGGAAAATCATCGTCGTCGAGGATGTCTGCACGCAGGCTCGGTACATCATCGAAGTCGTCGTTGGCATCGTTACGCATGGACATTGAGTCAACCTTTGTGAAACGCGGTAATGGCTGGATGCGGCGAGTATAAACCCGACTGCCGCACCGATTGACCCTCAACCCCGTACCGGGTTCAGTGTGCGCGGATGTCCTGCGCCTTCCACCAACCGCAGAACTCATCGAGGGCCGTCCACAGACTGACTTTCGGATCGTAATCCAGATAATGCCGGGCGCGGCTGATGTCCAGGGTGAAATTTTTGTTCATCACCTGCATGCCCAGCCGCGACAGGGTGGGTTCAGGGCGGCCCGGCCACACCTTGCACACGCCTTCGTTGAGCGCCGCAACGCTGTAGGCCAAACCGTAGGAACGGTAGCGCGTAACCTGTGGGACTTCCATTTTGCGCATGACGTAATTGACCACGTCCCACAACGGCACCGGCGCTCCGTTGCTGATGTTGTACACCTTGCCCAACGCCGAGCCGCTGGCCAGCAAACTGCTGAGCAACGCTTCATTGAGGTTTTGCACACTGGTGAAATCGGCCACGTTGAGACCGTTGCCGATGATGGCCAGGCGTCCCTTGCGCTGCATTTTCAGTAGACGCGGGAAGATGCTCATGTCACCGGCACCGGTGACGAAACGCGGGCGCAGGGCCAGGGTTTCCAGACCGAACTCCTGGGCGCCGAAGACTTTTTGCTCCGCCAGGTATTTGGTCGCGGCGTAGGGATGCTTGAAGCGCTTGGGCACCTGTTCTTCGGTCAAACCCAGGTGATCGCGACCATCGAAGTAGATCGATGGCGACGACAAGTGCACCAGACGCCGCACCCGCTGTTTCAGGCAGGCCTCGACCACATTTTCGGTGACCTGCACGTTGCCTTGATGAAAGTCCTGGTAGCGCCCCCACAAACCGACGGCGCCGGCGCAGTGCACCACGGCCTCAACGTCGGAGCACAGTTCCCGGGCAAGTTCCGGGTCGCTCAAGTCGCCCTGAACGAACTCGGCGCCACGCCGAACCAGATGCTCCACACCTTCGGCCCGGCGACCGTTGACCCGCACGTCCAGGCCCTGCTCCAGGGCGAATCGCGCAAAGCGCCCGCCGATGAAGCCGCTTGCGCCGGTGACCAGAATCTTCATGTTGTGCTCCGAATATTTCAATTTGCGCTTTGCATATTGCGTAGGGCGTGGGGTCTTGACGCAGTCCGTCAGTCCAACGGCACCAGCCATTGCTTCGATGCCCGCACCAATTGATCGGTCAGCAACCCCAACAACTGACCGCCATTGCGCCAATGATGCCAGTACAGCGGCACATCGATCGGCTTATCTGGCAAAAGCTCCAGCAAAACGCCGCGTTCCAGTTGTTCGCGAACCTGCAGTTCCGGCACCAGCCCCCAGCCGAGGCCCGCTTCGGTCAGACGGATAAAGCCTTCAGACGAGGGACATAAATGGTGCTCGAATCCGCCATCGACGCCGAGGGACGCAAGATACCGATGCTGTAGGAAATCATCCGGGCCGAACACCAACGCCGGGGTTCGGGCCAACTGATCGGCGCGCACACCTTCTGGAAAATGCCGCGCAATGAAGGCCGGACTGGCCAAGGCTCTATAACGCATCGCCCCGAGCAAAACACTTCGCGCACCGGCCACCGGCCGCTCGCTGGCACACAGACACCCCGCCACCTCACCCGCACGCATGCGCTTGAGGCCGACCGTCTGGTCTTCCACGATCAAATCCAGCAGCACATGTTGTTGCGCGCAAAACTCCCCCACCGCCTGCGCCCACCAAGTGGCGAGGCTGTCGGCATTCAAGGCGATCCGCAAACGCTCCGGCAGGCCTTCTTCGTCCAGTGCCGGCACCAGGCTTTGCAAATCACGCTCAAGCAAACGGACCTGCTGCACATGGTTGAGCAAACGCCGGCCAATCTCGGTAGGAGACGGCGGCGTTGCCCGTACAAGCACCGGTTGGCCGACGCGGGCTTCGAGCAACTTGATGCGTTGGGAAATCGCCGATTGCGACAAACCCAGTACCTGCGCCGCCCGTTCAAAACCGGCCTGCTCGACCACCGCGGCCAAGGCGGAAAGCAATTTATAGTCGAACATCAGTTTTCCTAATGAGCGATCAGCACTATTGGTTTTTCTTATACAGCGTCCTGCCCGAGAATGACCAGCAAGAACTCTTGAACAGGAAATACCGACATGGCTGGCGAAACTTCATTGGCAACGCTGCTGCGCAGCATGAGCCCGCAACTCAACGCCGGCGAATACGTGTTCTGCACCCTGCGCGACGGGCAATTGCCGTCAGGTCTGGAGATCATCGGCAGCTTCCGCGAGCAGGAAGGTCTGACCGTCATTCTCGAACGTTCCCACGCCGAACAGGCCGGTTTCAGCTTCGACTACGTCGCGGCCTGGATCACCTTGAACGTGCACTCGGCCCTCGAAGCCGTCGGCCTGACCGCCGCGTTCGCCACGGCGCTGGGCAAGGCCGGTATCAGCTGCAACGTGATCGCCGGTTACTACCACGACCATTTATTCGTCGGCCAGGCCGACGCCGAACGCGCCATGCAAGCGCTGCGCGATCTGGCAGCCAACGCGGAGTAAAAAATCATGTGGCAAAGCTATATGAACGGCCTGTTGGTAGCGTTCGGCCTGATCATGGCGATCGGCACTCAAAATGCTTTTGTTCTGGCGCAAAGCCTGCGCCGGGAACATCACTTGCCGGTCGCAGCTCTGTGCGTAGCCTGCGACGCGTTGCTGGTGGCGGCGGGGGTATTCGGGTTGGCGACGGTATTGGCGCAAAACCCGACTCTGCTGGCTATCGCCCGTTGGGGTGGCGCAGCGTTCCTGCTGTGGTACGGCAGTCAGGCATTGCGTCGCGCCTTCTCGAAGCAGAGCCTGCAACAAGGCGAAAACCAGACTGTGCGCTCGCTGCGGGCGGTGATGCTCAGTGCGCTGGCAGTGACGCTGCTCAACCCGCACGTTTATCTGGACACCGTCTTGCTGATCGGCTCCCTCGGTGCGCAACAGACCGAGCCCGGCGCCTATGTCGTGGGCGCGGCGAGTGCTTCATTGCTGTGGTTTTTCACCCTGGCGTTGGGCGCTGCATGGTTGGCGCCATGGCTGGCGCGGCCGAGTACCTGGCGCATTCTTGATCTGTTGGTGGCCGTGATGATGTTTGCGGTAGCGTTCCAGTTAATCAGCGCCGGCTGATTTATTCCAAAAGGCTCTGGAACCTCTATTCCACACAGTTGTTGCGTGGTTATGCCGCACCCCCGGTGCTATGATCCGACCCTGCGCCGCAAAGAGTATAAAACTCCCCGGCGCTTGTCTGGCCGCCCGTGATCGGCCTTGCGCTCACCGCACCTGACCTGATTAGGAGATCCACCATGGCTTTCGAATTGCCGCCACTGCCTTACGCACACGATGCTCTGCAGCCGCACATTTCCAAGGAAACTCTGGAATTTCACCACGACAAGCACCACAACACCTACGTCGTGAACCTGAACAACCTGGTGCCAGGCACCGAGTTCGAAGGCAAGACCCTGGAAGAAATCGTCAAGACTTCCTCGGGCGGCATCTTCAACAACGCCGCTCAGGTCTGGAACCACACTTTCTACTGGAACTGCCTGGCTCCAAACGCCGGCGGTCAACCAACCGGCGCGCTGGCTGAAGCCATCAACGCAGCCTTCGGTTCGTTCGACAAGTTCAAGGAAGAGTTCAGCAAGACTTCCATCGGCACCTTCGGTTCCGGTTGGGGCTGGCTGGTTAAAAAGGCTGACGGTTCCCTGGCCCTGGCCAGCACCATCGGCGCCGGCAACCCGCTGACCAACGGCGACACCCCGCTGCTGACCTGTGACGTCTGGGAACACGCTTACTACATCGACTACCGCAACCTGCGTCCGAAGTACGTTGAAGCGTTCTGGAACCTGGTCAACTGGAAATTCGTCGCTGAGCAGTTCGAAGGCAAAACCTTCACCGCTTAAGCTCGATGCCAGTCAAAAAACCCGGCTTATGCCGGGTTTTTTTATGGGGGATGATTTTCAGGATATGCGGTGTCCGGGAGGCCGCCATCGCGGGCAAGCCTTGCTCCTACAGACAAATCACATACATCCGCAAAACCACGCCAATTTCCCACGATGAAACCAGCCTTCCCCCCCTTGCCCCCGCGCCACAGCCGTCTAACATCAATCAAAAGGAAAATATCTCCACATCCCCCCTCAAGTTGAAGGACTCGACAACCGACACAGTACTAATCGGACCAATACGCAAAAACTGCATATCGGCCAAGCTGCAGGCAAAATCCCGCATGGATGATTGACCCTTTGACTGCCATCACGGGATTGCCAATACTCATGGCAACTTGATGCTACCCGCACGGAACAAGGAATAGCCCTTTGAAGCTGGAACTCAAGAACAGCTTGTCGGTGAAGTTGCTCCGGGTCGTGCTCCTGTCGGCATTGATCGTCGGCGTGGTCTTGAGCTGCGCGCAGATCGTTTTCGATGCCTATAAAACACGCCAGGCCGTCGCCGGTGATGCCGAACGCATCCTCGACATGTTCCGCGACCCTTCGACCCAGGCCGTCTACAGCCTGGACCGGGAAATGGGCATGCAGGTGATCGAAGGCCTGTTTCAGGACGACGCCGTGCGCCAGGCTTCCATCGGCCACCCCAACGAAGCCATGCTCGCGCAAAAATCCCGCGAGCTGCAGCAGTCCAGCAGTCGCTGGCTGACCGACCTGATCCTTGGCAAGGAACGCACCTTCACCACCCAATTGGTCGGTCGCGGGCCTTACAGCGAGTATTACGGTGACTTGAGCATCACACTCGACACCGCAACTTACGGCCAGGGCTTTATCGTCAGTTCGGTGATCATTTTCATTTCCGGGGTGTTGCGTGCCTTGGCGATGGGGTTGGTGCTGTATCTGGTCTATCACTGGCTGCTGACCAAACCACTGTCGCGAATCATCGAGCACCTGACCGAAATCAATCCGGACCGACCCAGCGAACACAAGATTCCGCAGCTCAAGGGCCACGAGAAAAACGAACTGGGGATCTGGATCAACACCGCCAACCAGTTGCTGGAGTCCATCGAGCGCAACACTCATTTGCGCCACGAAGCGGAAAACAGCCTGTTGCGCATGGCCCAGTACGATTTCCTCACCGGTTTGCCGAACCGCCAGCAGTTGCAAACGCAACTGGACAAGATCCTCGTAGACGCTGGAAAGCTGCAACGACGGGTCGCGGTATTGTGCGTAGGCCTCGACGACTTCAAAGGCATCAACGAACAATTCAGCTACCAGACCGGCGACCAGTTGCTGCTGGCCCTGGCCGATCGCCTGCGGGCACACAGCGGACGCCTCGGCGCCCTCGCCCGCCTCGGCGGCGACCAGTTCGCCCTGGTGCAGGCCGATATCGAACAACCTTACGAAGCCGCCGAACTGGCGCAAAGCATTCTCGATGACCTGGAAGCGGCGTTTGCCCTCGATCATCAGGAAATTCGCCTGCGCGCCACCATCGGCATCACCCTGTTCCCCGAGGATGGCGACAGTACCGAGAAGCTGCTGCAAAAAGCCGAGCAGACCATGACCCTGGCCAAGACTCGCTCGCGCAACCGTTATCAGTTCTACATCGCCAGCGTCGACACCGAGATGCGACGCCGTCGCGAGCTGGAAAAAGACCTGCGCGACGCCCTGGCCCGCGAGCAGTTCTATCTGGTCTACCAACCGCAGATCAGCTATCGCGACCACCGGGTGGTTGGCGTGGAAGCATTGATTCGCTGGCAACACCCGGAACACGGGCTGGTTCCGCCGGACCTGTTCATCCCGCTGGCCGAGCAGAACGGCACCATCATTGCCATTGGCGAGTGGGTGCTGGATCAGGCTTGCAAGCAACTGCGCGACTGGCATGACCAGGGTTTCAGCGACCTGCGCATGGCGGTCAACCTGTCCACTGTGCAGTTGCACCACGCCGAGTTGCCAAGGGTGGTCAACAACCTGCTGCAAATGTATCGCCTGCCACCGCGCAGCCTGGAACTGGAAGTCACCGAGACCGGCCTGATGGAAGACATCAGCACCGCCGCCCAGCATTTGCTCAGCCTGCGGCGCTCCGGCGCCCTGATCGCGATCGACGACTTCGGTACGGGCTACTCATCCCTGAGCTATCTGAAAAGCCTGCCGCTGGACAAGATCAAGATCGACAAGAGCTTCGTACAAGACCTGCTCGATGACGACGACGACGCGACGATCGTTCGAGCCATCATCCAGTTGGGCAAGAGCCTGGGCATGCAGGTGATCGCCGAAGGCGTGGAAACCGCCGAGCAGGAGGCCTACATCATTTCCGAAGGCTGCCACGAAGGTCAGGGTTATCACTACAGCAAACCGCTGCCGGCCCGGGAATTGGGTGCCTATCTGAAGCAAGCCCAGCGCAGTAACGCGGCTATTTTGTAGAAAGATCGCAGCCTCGTTTCACTCGACAGCTCCTACAGGGTCCGTGCGTCTCTGTAGGAGCTGTGTAGGAGCTGTCGAGTGAAACGAGGCTGCGATCTTCTAATCCAACAACCGTCTTTCGTGAATAAGAAATATTTCCAAGCACACCCTTTACACATAATGCGAAAGATTTGCATTATGTGGCAGTTTTGCGCGCTGGACGCGTTATACCACCCCCTCTCGAAGCAGGATGTTCGCCATGATTCGTATGCCTCTGGCTACCGCCAGTCTGTTGGCCATCGCTATTTCCCTCGCCGGCTGCGGTGAAGGCAAAGACAAAGAAAAAGCTGCCGCTCCTGCGCCGGCTGCCAGCACCGCTGCTGCCCCGGCTGCTCCAGCCGTCGCACCTGCCGCTGCCGGTAAAGTCGACGAAGCTGCCGCCAAAGCCGTTGTCGCGCATTACGCCGACATCGTTTTCGCTGTTTACAGCGATGCCGAATCCACCGCGAAAACCCTGCAAACCGCCATCGACGCCTTCCTCGCCAAGCCGAACGCCGACACCCTGAAAGCCGCCAAGGCTGCCTGGATCGCTGCTCGCGTTCCTTACCTGCAGAGTGAAGTATTCCGCTTCGGCAACACCATCATCGATGATTGGGAAGGTCAGGTGAACGCCTGGCCACTGGACGAAGGCCTGATCGACTACGTCGACAAATCCTACGAGCACGCACTGGGTAACCCGGGCGCCACCGCCAACATCATCGCCAACACTGAAATCCAGGTCGGCGAAGACAAGGTCGACGTGAAGGACATCACCCCGGAAAAACTCGCCAGCCTGAACGAGCTGGGCGGTTCCGAGGCCAACGTCGCCACTGGCTACCACGCCATCGAATTCCTGCTCTGGGGCCAGGATCTGAACGGCACCGGCCCTGGCGCCGGCAACCGTCCGGCTTCGGACTACCTGGAAGGCAAAGGCGCCACCGGCGGTCACAACGATCGTCGTCGCGCTTACCTGAAATCCGTGACCCAGCTGCTGGTCAGCGACCTGGAAGAAATGGTCGGTAACTGGAAGCCGAACGTGGCCGACAACTACCGCGCCACCCTGGAAGCGGAACCTGCTGAAAGCGGCCTGCGCAAAATGCTGTTCGGCATGGGCAGCCTGTCCCTGGGCGAACTGGCGGGCGAGCGCATGAAGGTTTCCCTGGAAGCCAACTCCCCGGAAGACGAACACGACTGCTTCAGCGACAACACCCACAACTCGCAGTTCTACGATGCCAAAGGCGTTCGTAACGTGTACCTGGGCGAATACACCCGCGTCGACGGCACCAAAATGACCGGCGCCAGCCTGTCGTCCCTGGTGGCCAAGGTTGACCCGGCTGCCGATACCGCACTGAAAGCCGACCTGGCGGCTACCGAAGCCAAGATGCAGGTCATCGTCGATCACGCCAACAAGGGTGAGCACTACGACCAGCTGATCGCTGCCGGCAACACCGCTGGCAACCAGATCGTCCGTGACGCTATCGCTTCGCTGGTCAAGCAGACCGGTTCGATCGAAGCCGCCGCTGGCAAACTGGGCATCGCTGACCTGAACCCGGACAACGCTGATCACGAGTTCTGATCAACGCTGGCTGACTAATAAGGCGACCTTCGGGTCGCCTTTTTTATAACTGCCACAATACATCCGCCCTGTAGGAGCTGAGCTTGCTCGCGATAGCGGTAGCACATTCAACATCGATGCTGCCTGACCCGCCGCCATCGCGAGCAAGCTCGGCTCCTACAAATAAAGCAAACGATAATTCCTCTTATTCAAAACCCCCTGCCCTGTTAGACTTTGCGCCTTTATTTTGCTCGTCTTGCAGGATGTCTGATGCCCTCGCTGCCTCTTCGCTTGTCCGCACTGTTTCTGGCCCTGGGCCTGAGTGCCTGCGATGACGCCCCGCGTTTTACCAAGGCAGAACCCGGAGAAGCCCGCTCCGGGGGAAGTACAACCGTGCGCAAGACTGATCAGAACGCGTTTTCGTTGCCCTCGGCCAACCTGCCACCCTCGCGGCGTGTGGACTTCAGCGTCGGCAACAGCTTCTTCCGCAATCCCTGGGTGATCGCCCCGTCGACCACCACCGCCCGTGACGGCCTCGGCCCATTGCTCAACACCAACGCGTGCCAGGGTTGCCACATCAAGGACGGCCGCGGCCATCCGCCCGAGCCCAATGACTCGAATGCGGTATCGATGCTGGTGCGCCTGTCGATTCCCGATGATCCGCTCTATGCGAAGATCATCGAGCAGCAGGGTGTCGTGCCGGAGCCTGTGTACGGCGGGCAGTTCCAGGACATGGCCGTGCCCGGTGTTGTCCCGGAAGGCAAAGTGCGGGTCGAATACACGCCGGTAAAGATGCACTTCAAGGACGGCACCGAAGTCGAACTGCGCAAACCGAGTTTGAACATGACCCAATTGGGCTACGGCCCGATGCATCCCGACACGCGTTTCTCTGCACGGGTAGCACCTCCGATGATCGGCCTGGGTTTGCTGGAAGCCATTCCGGAAGAGGCGATCCTGGCCAACGCCGAAGCGCAGGCAAAAGACAACAACGGCATCGTCGGACGCCCGAACCGGGTCTGGGACGATGCTCAGCAAAAGACTGTTGTGGGACGATTTGGCTGGAAGGCCGGGCAACCGAACCTCAACCAACAAAACGTTCACGCGTTTTCGGGTGACATGGGCCTCACCACCAGGCTGAGACCCTTTGATGACTGCACCGACGCACAAACCGCCTGCAAACAGGCACCGAGTGGCAACGGCCCCGATGGCGAGCCGGAAGTCAGCGACAACATTTTGCGTCTGGTGCTGTTCTACACCCGCAACCTCGCCGTACCGGCGCGTCGCGATGCCGGCACGCCCGAAGTTCTGGCCGGCAAAAATCTGTTTTATCAGGCCGGTTGCCAGTCCTGTCACACACCGAAGTACACCACCGCCGCCAACGCCGCCGAACCTGAGCTGGCCAATCAAGAGATTCGCCCGTACAGCGATCTGCTACTGCATGACATGGGCGATGGACTGGCCGACAACCGCACTGAATTCAAGGCCGGTGGCCGCGACTGGCGCACTCCGCCGTTGTGGGGCATCGGTTTGACCGAAGCGGTCAGTGGCCACACCCAGTTCCTGCACGACGGCCGTGCCCGCAATCTGCTCGAAGCCGTGCTCTGGCATGGCGGCGAAGCGCAAGCGGCGCAGCAACAGGTTTTGACTTTCAATGCCGAGCAGCGCGCTGCGTTGCTGGCGTTTCTGAATTCCCTTTAATACGCATTCCACTCGCGGGAGCCCGACATGTTCCGTCCCAAATTGTTGTTCACCAGCCTTGCCGCGCTAGCCTTGGGCGCCTGTTCGCCACAGGACCCACAAGCGGTCACTTCGGCAGCGATCGCCAAATCGGTGATCCTGCCAACCTACACCCGCTGGGTTGAAGCCGACCGCCAACTGGCCGTCAGCGCCCTCGCCTATTGCGAAGGCAAGGAGACCCTGGACACCGCCCGTGCCGACTTCCTGCACGCGCAGAAAGCCTGGGCCGAGCTGCAACCGTTGCTGATCGGGCCGCTGGCCGAGGGCAACCGAGCGTGGCAAGTGCAATTCTGGCCGGACAAGAAAAACCTCGTCGGCCGCCAGGTCGAACAACTGGTCACCGCGCAGCCGCAGATCGACGCTGCCGCGCTGGCCAAGTCCAGCGTTGTGGTCCAGGGTCTGTCGGCCTACGAATACATCCTGTTCGACAGCAAGCCTGACGTGGCCAACGCCGAGCAAAAGGCCAAGTACTGCCCGCTGCTGGTCGCCATTGGTGAACGTCAGAAGCAACTGGCCGAAGAGATTCTGAAAAGCTGGAACAACACCGACGGGATGCTCGCGCAAATGAGCAAATTCCCGAACCAGCGTTACGCCGACTCCCACGAAGCGATCGCCGACCTGCTGCGCGTGCAAGTCACCGCCCTCGACAGCCTGAAGAAAAAACTCGGCACACCGATGGGCCGCCAGACCAAGGGCGTCCCGCAACCGTTCCAGGCCGACGCATGGCGCAGCCAGTCGTCCCTGGCCGGGATGGAAGCGAGTCTCGCCGCGGCCAAAACCGTGTGGGAAGGTGTCGACAACAAAGGCATTCGCGGCCTGTTGCCGAGCGAGCAAAAGCCGTTGGCCGACAAGATCGACGCAGCCTATGCCGCCTCGTTGAAACTGTTCGCCAGCAACCAGCGCTCGCTGACCGAAATGCTCAATGACGACGCCGGTCGCCAGCAACTGAACGATATCTACGACAGCCTCAACGTCGTCCACCGCCTGCACGAAGGCGAACTGGCCAAGGCGCTGGGCATCCAACTGGGCTTCAACGCCAACGACGGTGACTGATGAGGGCGAGTGCCATGCTGCGACGTCAGGCTCTGACTTTAGGGAGTTTGCTGCTGGGAGCAGTGACACTGGGCGGCTGGAAGCTGTTCAGGCAGAAGGACGCCAGCCCGCTGCTGCTTTCGGCGCGGGACGATACTGATGGCAAGCATTACGCCGTCGGATATCGGCTGGACGGCACCCGGGTGTTTGCCACCCAGGTCGGCCAGCGCTGCCACGACATCATCAATCACCCGTCGCTGCCGATCGCGCTGTTTGTCGCCCGGCGCCCCGGCACCGAGAGCTACCTGATCGACCTGCGTGACGGCACGCTGCTGCAAACCGTGACGTCGCAGCCGAACCGGCACTTCTACGGTCACGCGGTGATTCATCACAGCGGCGACTGGCTGTACGCCACCGAAAACGACACCCGCGATCCGGGTCGCGGTCTGCTCGGTGTGTACAAGTTCGAAGGTGAGCGACTGGTGCACAGCGGCGAGATTTCCACCCACGGCATCGGCCCGCATCAAGTGTCGTGGATGCCCGATGGCGAAACCCTGGTGGTGGCCAACGGCGGCATCCGCACCGAAGCCGAAAGCCGGGTCGAGATGAACCTCGACGCAATGGAGCCAAGCCTGGTCCTGATGCAGCGCGATGGCACTTTGTTGAGCAAGGAAACGCTACCCCAGCAAATGAACAGCGTGCGTCATCTGGGCATTGCCAGCGACGGCACCATCGTCGCCGGCCAGCAATTCATGGGCGCTTCGCACGAAAAATCGGAACTGCTGGCGATCAAGCGTCCCGGCCAGCCGTTCGTGGCGTTCCCGGTGCCCGAGCATCAATTGCAGGCCATGGGGCACTACACCGCGAGCGTCGCTGTACACAGTGATTTGCGGCTGGTGGCCTTGACCGCGCCACGGGGCAACCGCTTTTTCATCTGGGACCTGGACAGCGGCGAAGTGCGCCTGGATGCGCCGCTTCCCGATTGCGCTGGCGTTGGCGCGGTGGCCGACGGGTTTGTCGTGACCTCGGGCCAGGGTCGCTGCCGCTACTACGATTGCCGCCAGACAGATCTGGTTGCAAAACCGCTGGAGCTGCCGGCAGGGCTCTGGGACAACCATCTTCACCTCATCTGAAAACACCCCGCTCTTTGTAGGAGCCGAGCTTGCTCGCGATGACGGCCGCACATGCAGCATCATGCTGACTGACACACCGCTATCGCGAGCAAGCTCGGCTCCTACAAGGGCAGAGCGTGCCTGTAAAAACTGGCAGTTGGATTACCCTTCCCAGTCGCGGTAATGTGCCCCACTGTCTCACCTGATTTTCTCCAAGGAACTGGAAATATGCTGCGTCGCCGCATGCTGATCATGTTGGGTGTTGTTCTGTTGATCGTGCTGGTCCTGGCCGGTTACAAAGCCTTCTCCATCTACACGATGATTCAAGGCTTCTCCGCGCCGAAACCTCCGATCAGCGTCGCTGTGGCCACGGCGACCGAACGGCCATGGCAAGCCCGCCTGCCCACGGTCGGCACGCTCAAGGCATTGCAAGGGGTGGACCTGAGCCTTGAAACCGACGGGACTGTCATCGATGTACAGTTCGAGTCAGGGCAGAAGGTCAAGGCTGGCCAGCCGATCGTGCGGCTGGACAGCGCCGTGGAAAGCGCCCTGCTGGAAACCGCACAGGCCGACCTCGGCCTGGCGCAGGTGGATTACTCCCGCGGCAGCCAACTGGTCGGCAGCCAGGCCATTTCCAAAGGTGAATTCGACCGACTCTCGGCAGTCCTGAAAAAGAGCAAGGCCACGGTCAATCAGCTCAGGGCTGCACTCGGCAAAAAAAGCATTCTCGCTCCGTTCAGCGGCACTATCGGCATTCGTCAGGTAGATGTCGGCGACTACGTCGCCACCGGCACCATGATCGCCACCCTGCAGGACCTCAGCAGCCTCTACGTCGACTTTTTCGTGCCCGAGCAATCGGTGCCGAAGATCGCTGTCGGCCAACCGGTGCAGCTCATTGTCGCGGCTTATCCGACCGAGGAATTCCCCGGCACCATCAGCGCCATCAACCCGAAAGTCGAAAACAGCACCCGCAACGTGCAGGTCCGCGCGACCCTGGCCAACCCTGACGGCAAGCTGCTGCCGGGGATGTTCGCCAGCCTGCAGGTCATGTTGCCCGACCCGCAGCCGCGCATCGTCGTACCGGAAAGCGCGATCACGTACACGCTTTACGGCAATTCGGTCTATGTCGCCACCCAGAAAAAAGCCGAAGACGGCAGTGTGGAAAAGGACGACAAAGGCCAGCCGGTCCTTATCGCTGAACGGCGCTTTGTCGAAACCGGCGAGCGCCGCGACGGGATGGTGATGGTCACCAAAGGCGTGCAGAACGGTGAAACGGTTGTCACGGCCGGCCAGATCAAACTGGACAACGGTGCGCATATCGCCATCAGCGACGACAAGACCCTGGCCGAAAAGAACAGTCAGCCTCGCGCTGACTGATCAAGGAACCTCCAATGGCTTTTACTGACCCGTTCATCCGCCGCCCGGTGCTCGCCACCGTGGTCAGCCTGCTGATCGTGCTGCTGGGCTTTCAAGCCTGGAGCAAGTTGCCGCTGCGCCAATACCCGCAAATGGAAAACGCCCTGATCACGGTGACCACCGCGTACCCCGGGGCCAACGCCGAAACCATTCAGGGCTACATCACCCAGCCGATGCAGCAAAGCCTGGCCAGCGCCGAGGGCATCGACTACATGACCTCGGTCAGTCGGCAGAATTTCTCGGTGATATCGATCTACGCGCGCATCGGCGCCAACAGCGATCGGCTGTTCACCGAACTGTTGGCCAAGGCCAACGAGGTCAAGAACCAGTTGCCTCAGGACGCCGAAGACCCGGTCCTGAGCAAGGAAGCCGCCGACGCCTCGGCGCTGATGTACATCAGTTTCTTCAGTAAGGAACTGAGCAACCCACAGATCACCGACTACCTGTCGCGGGTGATCCAGCCAAAACTGGCGACCTTGCCGGGCATGGCCGAAGCCGAGATTCTCGGCAACCAGGTGTTCGCCATGCGCCTGTGGCTGGACCCGGTGAAACTCGCCGGTTTCGGCCTGAGCGCCAGCGACGTGACCAACGCGGTGCGCCAGTACAACTTCCTCTCCGCCGCCGGCGAGGTGAAGGGCGAGTACGTGGTCACCAGCATCAACGCCAGCACCGAACTCAAGTCCGCCGAGGCCTTCGCCGCGATCCCGCTGAAGGTCGACGGCGACAGTCGTGTGTTGCTTCGCGATGTGGCACGGGTTGAGATGGGCGCGGAGAACTACGACACCATCAGCTCCTTCGGCGGTACGCCCTCGGTGTACATCGGTATCAAGGCCACGCCCGGCGCCAACCCGCTCGACGTGATCAAGGAAGTGCGCAAGATCATGCCGGACCTTGAGGCCCAGCTGCCGCCGAACCTCAAGGGTGAAATCGCCTACGACGCCACGCTGTTCATCCAGGCTTCCATCGATGAAGTGGTGAAAACCCTGTTCGAAGCGGTGCTGATCGTGATCGTGGTGGTGTTCCTGTTCCTCGGTGCACTGCGCTCGGTGGTGATCCCGGTGGTCACCATCCCGCTGTCGATGATCGGCGTGATGTTCTTCATGCAGATGATGGGTTACTCGATCAACCTGCTGACCCTGCTGGCGATGGTGTTGGCCATCGGTCTGGTGGTGGATGACGCGATTGTGGTGGTGGAAAACATCCACCGCCACATCGAGGAAGGCAAGACACCGATGGACGCCGCCATCGAGGGCGCCCGGGAAATCGCCATGCCGGTGGTTTCGATGACCATCACCCTGGCGGCCGTGTATGCGCCGATCGGCTTCCTCACGGGGCTTACCGGGGCGCTGTTCAAGGAATTCGCCCTGACCCTTGCCGGTGCCGTGGTGATTTCCGGCATCGTAGCCCTGACGCTGTCGCCGATGATGTGCGCCTTTTTGCTGCGTCACGACGAAAACCCCAGCGGTTTGGCCCATCGCCTGGATATGATTTTCGAAGGCCTCAAACGCCGATATCAACGCATGCTGCACGGCACGCTCAATACCCGGCCGGTGGTGCTGGTATTTGCGGTGATTGTGTTGTGCCTGATTCCGGTGTTGCTCAAATTCACCAAGTCGGAACTGGCGCCGGACGAAGACCAGGGCATCATCTTCATGATGGCCAACGCCCCGCAACCAACCAACCTCGACTACCTGAACACCTACACCGACGAGTTCATCTCGATCTTCAAGGCGTTTCCCGAGTACTACTCCTCGTTCCAGATCAACGGTTTCAATGGCGTGCAATCGGGGATTGGCGGTTTCCTGCTCAAACCGTGGAACGAGCGCAGCCGGACGCAGATGCAGATCCTGCCCGATGTTCAGGCCAAGCTTGAAAGTATCCCGGGGCTGCAGATTTTTGGCTTCAACCTGCCTTCATTACCCGGCACCGGTGAGGGGCTGCCCTTCCAGTTCGTCATCAATACCGCCAACGATTACGAGTTGCTGCTGCAAGTGATGGACCGGGTGAAGAAACGCGCGATGGAATCCGGTCAGTTCGCTTTCGTCGACGTTGACCTGGCTTTCGACAAGCCAGAGGTGGTGGTGGACATCGATCGCGCCAAGGCCGCGCAGATGGGCGTTTCGATGCAGGACCTCGGCGGAACACTGGCGACCCTGCTGGGTGAGGCGGAGATCAACCGTTTCACCATCGAAGGTCGCAGTTACAAGGTCATTGCCCAGGTTGAACGCCCCTTCCGGGATAACCCGGACTGGCTGAACAATTATTACGTGAAGAACACCCAGGGTGAGCTCCTGGCCCTGTCGACGTTGATTACGGTGACCGACCGGGCGCGGCCACGGCAACTGAACCAGTTTCAACAACTCAACTCGGCGATCCTTTCAGGTGTGCCGCTGGTCAGCATGGGCGAGGCCATCGATACCGTGCGCCAGATCGCCCGGGAAGAGGCGCCCGCGGGTTTTGCAATCGACTATGCCGGTGCATCACGACAATACGTTCAGGAAGGCAGTGCGTTGTGGGTCACCTTTGCCCTGGCATTGGCGATCATCTTCCTGGTACTGGCCGCCCAGTTCGAAAGCTTCCGCGATCCGTTGGTGATTCTGGTGACGGTGCCATTGTCGATCTGTGGTGCATTGATACCGCTGTTCCTCGGCTGGTCGAGCATGAACATCTACACCCAGGTCGGATTGGTGACGCTGATCGGGTTGATCAGCAAGCACGGCATCCTGATCGTCGAATTCGCCAACCAGTTGCGCAAGGACAAGGGCCTGACAGCGCGCGAGGCCGTAGAAGAAGCGGCGGCCATTCGTCTGCGGCCCGTGTTGATGACGACCGCCGCGATGGTATTCGGCATGGTGCCGTTGATCATCGCCACGGGTGCCGGGGCGGTCAGTCGGTTTGATATCGGTACGGTGATTGCGACGGGCATGTCGATCGGCACGTTGTTCACTTTGTTTGTGTTGCCGTGCGTGTACACCTTGCTGGCCAAGCCTGATAAACCCACATAAACCTGTAGGAGCGAGCCTGCTCGCGATAAGAGCGCCGCGGTGTTTCAGGAGCACCGCGTTATCGTTCATCGCGGGCAAGCCTTGCTCCTACAACGACAATAAAAAGGCCTCGCATCAGCGAGGCCTTTTATTTGGGCTTCATTCTGTTCAACTTTGCGGCCTCATTCCTTGAGACAGACCGAACATGAACAGCAACAAATCATGGTCGGGCTGGGTAGCCACGGTTGTTTTGGCAACCCGTGGCAATGGACAATAATCGCCGTTCGCTGAACTGAGAACTTGCGTGCGTGGCTGCTCCCAGGCAGCCACCGCGAGTGAAGCAACTGCCAAGGCTCCTACCAGAAACAAACCTCGCGCAACTTCGAGTTTCATTGCTATAAACCTTTGATAGCGCTGCCAAACGCCGTCTTATAAAGGTAGACGAGTTTTTCCCAATCCGTAGGGCTGAACGACGAGTGGCGACGCAGTTGCTTCATATCATGGGCGGCCGCCTGATGGGCGGTCAGACGCTGCCGGCACTTCTCCAGATCGATCAACGCGACCTCAACCGTGGCGGCTTCACCTTCACCGGTTACACGCACGAACACGTGCTTGATGTACAGGCAACTGTGCTGCCAACGGCCCTTGTGCATGCGCGCCAGGTTGTCCGCCAACTCCTTCAGGACTCGATCATGCACCGCCTCACCGTGACGCTCGCGGCCGCCACCGGCGTACCAGTGTTCGATTTCTTCGAAGCCGTCCAGTGATTTGGTGACCAGCAACGCGCGCCATTTGTGCACCGGATCCCGCTGTGCCCCGCAAAAAACGATTTCCGGAACGCGCACGCCCAGCGCACTCACACCGGTGAGCGCATCGCGTTCGCGCAGCACCGTCGGCCGACCGAAGGGGTGCAGCAAGCTGCGGTGGATATGGCCGGTTTGTCGCTTCGCGTAGAGCAACTGACCATCGCTACCCACGACGCGCTGCACGCCACTTTCTCCTCCGCGACGGACGTTGGGCTCTTCTACCCATTCACCGCGCTGATTCCAGAAATAGTCGAAGCGGTCCTGGGAAACGACGTTCGATCCTGCTGCACACTGCACTGCCATCCTGTTACCTCTTGCGTAATACGTAAACTCGCCACATGGCATAGAGCGGCAAAAAGTCCAGACGTTCCTGAATTCTGAAACCCGCTTGTTCAAATTCCTTTTCTACCGTAACAGCCGGTAACACAAAACGATTTTGGTAACCTTCCTGCCCACGGGTTCTCTCTGCGCGCTTGCGTTTCCACGCCTTGAAATTACCGTCGACCCACAGCGAAAGGACAACGCTGTCGCGGGTGACGCGTTCGAATTCGCGCAGAATGGCCAGTCGATGCTCGGCTTCACCGATGTGATGGAGCAAACGCATGCAGAAAATGCTGTCGACGGCGTTATCAGGCAAGGCGATGTCGAATGCAGAAGTGTGCAAGGGTTGTACCCGTTTGACCACTTCGGCGGGTTGTGCCTGCGTAGCAATCTTGATCATGGACTCGGAGTTGTCGGCGCCAATGATCACCCGGTTGGGTTTTTCTGCCAGCAACGGCCAGAATCGTCCTGCGCCGCAGGGCAAATCGAGGACCAGACCCGGCTCACCGATCAGCGTCAGCGCTTTGCGCGCAAGCTGCTCATCGCGCCAATGGGACAGTCGACGGCCAAGGCCATCCTGGTGTTTACGCAGGTAGCGTTGCGCGTGTTGATCGTCGTATTTTTCGGAAAAATCCAGCTTGATTGGACCGGCCATCACCAAGGTCTCCTTGCACTTCTGATGGCATCCACCTTAGGCAGCGCAATGTCAGTGCCAAGTCATCCAATTGTGAAAAATTTGTCATGTAAAACCCTGAAGTGTTTCCAGGCTTTACAAGACAACATAGACCAAACCGGGAAAATTCAACTAAGACGCCTGCAACTGCACCTCAAAACGACAGCCATGGGGCTCCATGTTTGTCAGGCTGACGCTCCAGCCCTGGTTTTCACAGATCCGTTGCACCAACGACAATCCCAGTCCCAGGCCTTCGCCACGTTTTTCATTGCCGCGCACGAACGGCTCGAACATCGCCTCGCGTTTCTCTTCGGGAATGCCCACGCCGCTGTCCTCGACCAGGAACCCCGTGGCGGTCAAGGTTAGTCGGATGAACCCGCGTTCGGTGTAGTGCAGTGCGTTACGCAGCAGGTTTCCCATCACTGCATTGAGGAAAGTGGCGTTATAGCGAATGTTCTGTGGTTGGCCCGGATCAAAAACCAGGGTCAGGCCTTTGGTCTCGATCGGCGCGCGCCACTGACCGATCAAGCCGTCAGCCACGCCGCTGAGCGTTTGCTGCGGTGACATTCCGGCATCTTCACGCTGAGCGCGGGCGAGCATCAGGAAAGTTTGAACCAGCTCGCGCATTTCTTCGCTGGCACGGGCGATTCGCTCGACCTGTGCACGACCACGTTGATCGATGCCGGGGTTTTCCAGCAGCAATTCGCAGGAACTGGCCAACACCATCAACGGCGTGCGCAGTTCGTGGCTGACATCGCTGGTGAACAATCGCTCCCGGGTCAATGCCTGGCGCAGGCGTCCGAGGGTGGCATCGAAGGCCACGGCCAGTTCACCCACTTCATCGGCGGCATAGTCCGGCGCCAGAGGCGGCGCCAAGCCCAGCAACTGATCGCGATGACGAACCTGCCGGGCCAACCGTACAACCGGCGCCATCACCTTGCGCGCGAGGACCCAACCGAGGAAAACTGCCAACGCCAGGCTGAGCACGAAGCCGACGAGGACGACGGCAAACAGCACACGTTCACGCTCTTCGAAATCGCTCTGGTCCTGCAGCAACACATAGCGCCGACCATCGACGATCTCGACCATCGCGTGGTACGACAGCTGCTCGCGGAAGACTTCGTGAAACCCCGAATCCAGATGGCGCAAATCCTTGGGCAGCTCGAAATCACCCGGTCCGCCGCTGAAATAGAACAACTGGTCCGGTTCCGGGCGATGGCTCCAGTCGGAGACGTTGTCCATCAGCAACAGCCGTTGCAAGTCGCCGCCCAAGCCTGCCGAGATCAGTTTTTCTTCCACCAGGTGCACAGTCGCGACGATGCCCATGGCAAAGGCGCCCGCCACCAGTGCGCTCATCAGCGCAAAGGCAATGATGATCCGTTGAGCAAGGCTCTGCTTAAACTCCATCACGCCCCTCGGCCAAGCGATAACCCACACCGTGCACGGTTTGCAGCAACGGTTTGGCGAACGGTTTGTCGATCACCTGACGCAACTGGTGGACGTGGCTGCGCAGGCTGTCGCTGTCCGGGCAGTCGTCGCCCCACAACGCTTCTTCGAGAATTTCCCGGCGCAATACGTGAGGGCTTTTCTGCATCAGCACCGCCAACAGCTTCAATCCCACCGGGTTGAGTTTGAGCAATCGGCCTTCGCGGGTGACTTCGAGCGTGTCTAAATCGTAGTTCAGGTCGCCGACTTGCAAGGTGCGACGTCCGCCGCCTTGGGCACGGCGCATGACGGCCTCGATGCGCGCCGCCAACTCAGACAGGGCAAATGGTTTGATCAGGTAATCGTCGGCACCGGACTTGAAGCCCTGCAAGCGGTCGTCCAGTTGATCGCGGGCGGTGAGCATGATGACCGGGGTGTCGCGACGGGCATCTTCGCGCAGACGTTTACACAGTGTGTAGCCGTCAATGCCGGGCAGCATGATGTCGAGCACGATCAGGTCGTAATGCTCGGTGGCCGCCAGATGCAGGCCCGACAAACCGTCCTGTGCGCAATCCACGGTATAGCCTTTGAGCCCCAGGTAATCGGCCAGATTGGCGAGGATATCGCGGTTGTCTTCAACCAATAAAATTCGCATGGGCATCTTCTCCGTACGCAGTAACGGCCGTCTTGGCCCGCGCAGCTTAAGGCCAAGTGTGGCTCAGGGCTAGGATTGCGTGCGGCTGGAATGGCTGAAATCAAACGTTTGCAGGGTTAACGACTTTTTCACTATCGATTCACACGTTGACGACAGGATCGGGTTCAAACTCTGCGCGGCTGCGCATTTCAGAACACTTTCCCAACCAAGGAACCCGCATGGCTTCGACCCTTGTCCGCCCCGCTTCTCGCCCGCTCAACTTCTGGGTTTGCCTTGGAGTTCCTGCCGTTGCGGCAATCATTCTGGTGCTGCTCGAACTGACGTCTCTGGACATGGATCTGGCCAAGCTGTTCTACGACCCGGTCGCCGGGGATTTCATCGGTCGACACAGTTATTTTTTGGAAACGGTCCTGCACGATCGCGCCAAACAAGTGGTCATCGCTTTCTCGGTGTTTGCGATCCTTGGCTTTGCCGGCTCGTTTTTCATGACAAGGCTCAAGCCGTTCAAACGGGAATTGGGCTGTCTGGTGTTGTCCCTGGGTTTGGCGACTTCCTTTGTCACACCGATGAAAGCGGTGACGGCGGTGCAATGCCCGTGGAGCCTTGAGCAGTTCGGCGGCCACGAAACCTACAGTGAATTGCTGAGCCCTCGGCCGGCCACGGAAAAACCGGGCCGCTGCTGGCCGGGCGGGCATGCGGCAACCGGGTTCACGCTGTTTGCGTTGTTCTTTGTGCTGCGTGACCGTCGCCCGCAACTGGCGCGATCGGCGTTTGTTTTTGCCTTCGCCCTGGGCACGGTGTTTTCCATTGGGCGGATGATGCAGGGTGCGCACTTTTTCTCCCACAACGTGTGGACGGCAGTGTTCTGCTGGCTGATTTGTTTGGGGTCGTATTATTGGATTCTTTATCGGCCGGCTGTGAAGGCTGAACCTGAGGCAAATGCAGAGCCTGTCAGCGTCTGATCCGACGCTATCGCGAGCAGGCTCGCTCCTACAGGGATCGATGCGACCCTCAAAATGGAGGCAATAAAAAACCCCGCCTGCTTTCGCAGGCGGGGTTTTTAGTACAGGGGTAAGGCTGGCTTACATCATGCCGCCCATGCCGCCCATACCGCCCATGTCTGGCATACCGCCGCCAGCACCGCCGTCTTTCTTCGGTGCATCAGCAACAGCGGCTTCGGTGGTCAGGATCAGACCGCCGATCGACGATGCAGCTTGCAGAGCGGAACGGGTGACCTTGGTTGGGTCCAGGATACCCATTTCGATCATGTCGCCGTATTCGCCAGTCGCAGCGTTGTAACCGAAGTTACCTTTGCCGTTCTTGACTTCGTTGACCACAACGCTTGGCTCGTCACCGCTGTTGGCAGCGATCTGACGCAGCGGTGCTTCAACGGCACGACGCAGAACAGCGATACCCACGTCCTGATCAGCGTTGTCGCCTTTCAGATCGTTCAGGGTTTGCAGAGCACGGATCAGTGCAACGCCACCGCCAGGTACCACGCCTTCTTCAACGGCTGCACGGGTAGCGTGCAGGGCGTCTTCAACGCGGGCTTTCTTCTCTTTCATTTCAACTTCGGAACCAGCGCCAACCTTGATCACTGCAACGCCGCCGGACAGCTTGGCCAGACGCTCTTGCAGTTTTTCACGGTCGTAGTCCGAGGAAGTTTCGGCAACCTGTGCACGGATCTGGGCAATGCGGGACTCGATGTCGCCGGCTACGCCAGAACCATCAACGATGATGGTGTTTTCCTTGGAGATGGTCACGCGCTTGGCGCTGCCCAGGTTTTCCAGGGTAGCGGCTTCCAGGCTCAGGCCGATCTCTTCGGAGATAACGGTACCGCCGGTCAGAACGGCGATGTCCTGCAGCATGGCCTTGCGACGGTCGCCGAAGCCTGGAGCCTTGACGGCCGCGACTTTAACGATGCCACGCATGTTGTTCACGACCAGAGTCGCCAGGGCTTCGCCTTCAACGTCTTCGGAAACGATCAGCAGTGGACGGCCGGCTTTGGCAACGGCTTCCAGCACTGGCAGCATTTCGCGGATGTTCGAGATCTTTTTGTCGACCAGCAGAACCAGTGGGTTGTCCAGTTCGGCAACCATGGTTTCCGGCTTGTTGACGAAGTACGGGGACAGGTAGCCACGGTCGAACTGCATGCCTTCTACAACCGACAGTTCGTTTTCCAGGCCAGTGCCTTCTTCAACGGTGATCACGCCTTCTTTACCGACTTTTTCCATGGCTTCGGCAATGATGTCGCCGATGGAGTTGTCGGAGTTGGCGGAGATGGTGCCAACCTGAGCGATTGCCTTGGTGTCAGCGCATGGCTTGGACAGGTTTTTCAGCTCTTTGACGATGGCGATGGTCGCCTTGTCGATGCCGCGCTTCAGGTCCATCGGGTTCATGCCGGCAGCGACGGCTTTCAGGCCTTCGTTGACGATCGACTGAGCCAGAACGGTAGCGGTGGTAGTGCCGTCACCAGCGTCATCGTTGGCACGGGAGGCAACGTCTTTGACCAGCTGCGCGCCCATGTTTTCGAAACGGTCTTCCAGTTCGATTTCTTTGGCGACGGAAACGCCGTCCTTGGTGATGGTCGGAGCGCCGAAGCTCTTCTCGATGATCACGTTACGGCCTTTCGGGCCCAGGGTCGCTTTTACCGCGTCAGCCAGGACGTTGACGCCTTTGAGCATTTTCTTGCGGGCGGAATCGCCAAACAGAACTTCTTTAGCAGCCATGATCGATATTCCTTAAATACTTTGTAGTCGCGGGAAAATGAGCGGGTAATCAGCCTTCGATAACAGCGAGGATTTCGTTCTCGCTCATTACCAGCAGGTCTTCGCCGTCGATTTTCACAGTGTTGCTGCCGGAGTAAGGACCGAACACAACCTTGTCGCCAACTTTAACGGCCAGTGCACGCACTTCACCGTTTTCCAGTACGCGGCCGGTGCCGACTGCGAGGATTTCACCGCTGTTGGCTTTTTCAGCAGCCGAACCTGGCAGGACGATACCGCCAGCGGTTTTCTTTTCTTCTTCGCTGCGACGGATGACGACGCGGTCATGCAGAGGACGAAGCTTCATTGTCGATCTCTCCTAATTGTGGTTTTCATCGGCCGGTGTAGTCCCGGCGGGTTTAACAAAGTCCGGCGGTGCCGGGTGCGGTTCGTCAAGCGAACCGCGGAAGTCTGTCTGGCGTGAGCGCCAGAAACCTTGCGGTGACCGTTACATAAGGGCGCATAAGCTTATTACAAGGGCGAGGATCGAAAAAATTTCATGTCGATGCCCCGCAAACGAACACGGCACCCGAAGGTGCCGTGCCGCTGAGGTGTTACTTGGTATCGCGGTGTTCGAACTCGCCTTCGATCACATTGGGCTCACGGCCCAGAGGTTCGCGCGGTGCAGGACCGCCACGGGCCTGGAGGTCATCGGCGAACGCCCGTTGGCGGATCGCCTGCTCTTCGGCGCGCTGGCGCATTTTATTGGCCAGCAGCCGACGGCTGATCGGCAGCAGCATGATCAGGCCGATCACGTCGCTGATGAAGCCCGGCAGGATCAACAGGCCACCGGCCAACGCCAGCATCAGGCCTTCGAGCAAGGTCTGGGCCGGCAACTCGCCGCGGTTCAGGCTTTCACGGGCACGCAGTGCCGTGGCCAGGCCGGCGATGCGCAGCACGAACACGCCGAACATCGAGCCGAGAATAATCAGCAGCAGGGCCGGGAAAAACCCGATAGCCCCTGCCACCTTGACGAATACGAACAGCTCCAACACCGGGAACAGCAGAAAGAGCAACAAAAAAGGGCGCATCAAATGGTTCCTCAACGCAAGAATGCCTTGCCAGTTCACCTTAGATGACGTCGCCGTTTCGTGAATTCAAGCGTCGGCCACTTCATTTTTCGGCCAATGTTCAGCGTGAGCCAGGAAAACCAAGGCTTCGCGAACTTGTGTCGGCGTATTACACGGCGCTTGAAACGGTAGCCAGTGCAGGCTTTGACCGATGCGCAGGTGCATGCCTTCGGTGTCGATACCGACCATCTGCGCCGGCGAAGTGTTCGGCAAACCCGCCAGGTCCACGTAATGGGCAATGGCTTTGGCGTGATCCGCGTTCATGTGCTCGACCATGCTGATTTCAGCCTTGCCGGCAAACGGATTGGCCAGCGTCAGCTCATTGACCCAGTGAATCGCACCGAAGCCACCGATGTAGCGGTGACGGACCGGCGTGAGCACCCAGAAATCGAAATCATGGGCATTGTGGTAGCCCTGCGACTCCGGGAAATAGCGGTAGTAACGTTCTGCGGCCGCGTTGATTGCTTCCTCGCCTTCGAGTTGCTGCGCCTCGGCCAGATAGGTCAGGCGACCAACCGCTTGCACATCCTCGGCCCCACGCTCACCCACGAACAACGAGCATTTCGGGTCTTTTTGCAGATTGTGCGTGTGCTGGGCGATACGGCTGATCAGGATCAGCGGCCGACCCAGCTCGTCCAGGCAGTACGGAACCACAGAACCGAACGGGAAACCGGGCATTGATTTGGAGTGCGTCGAGAGCACTCCACGGTATTCCTTGAGAAGCAATTCTCGTGCATGCTTAGCCGCTTCAACGCTCAATTTATGACTCCTTATATAGAATCCGTCAGAAAAACGGACGGGCTGCTGGTGGAAAGTCCCAGCACGCCATCGGGGCAGTTCTCATGTGCAGCCAGGCCATGTCAGGTGCAGATCGAGAGGCTCTCTAAGGAAAACCACTCAGACCTGCTACCGGGGCATGCGAATGCAACTCACTGACAAAGTAATCATTATCACTGGCGGTTGCCAGGGTTTAGGCCGCTCGATGGCCGAGTATTTCGCGGGCAAAGGCGCGAAGCTGGCCCTGGTCGACCTGAACCAGGAAAAACTCGACGACACGGTAGTAGCCTGCAAGGCCAAAGGTGTCGAAGCCCGCGCTTATCTGTGCAACGTCGCCAATGAAGAGCAAGTAACGCACATGGTCGCCCAGGTTGCTGAAGACTTCGGCGCGATCCACGGCCTGATCAACAACGCCGGGATCCTGCGTGACGGTCTGCTGCTCAAGGTCAAGGACGGCGAAATGACCAAGATGAGCCTGGCACAGTGGCAGGCGGTGATCGACGTCAACCTGACCGGCGTGTTCCTGTGCACCCGTGAAGTCGCGGCGAAAATGGTCGAGCTGAACAACAGCGGCGCGATCATCAATATCTCGTCGATTTCCCGCGCTGGCAACGTCGGTCAGACCAACTACTCCGCCGCCAAGGCCGGTGTCGCCGCCGCGACCGTGACCTGGGCCAAGGAACTGGCGCGCTACGGCATTCGCGTGGCCGGCATCGCACCAGGCTTCATCGAAACCGAAATGACCTTGGGCATGAAGCCTGAAGCGCTGGAAAAGATGACGGCCGGGATTCCGCTCAAGCGCATGGGCAAGCCTGACGAAATCGCCCATTCGGCGGCGTACATCTTCGAGAATGACTATTACACCGGGCGGATTCTGGAGATGGATGGCGGGTTGCGGATCTAAAGCAAAATCAAGAGATCGCAGCCTCGCTTCGCTCGACAGCTCCTACAGGTGCAAGCCGATCCATGTAGGAGCTGTCGAGCGAAGTGAGGCTGCGATCTTCTAACAGACGCCGCGAATCAATCGTCGCTGACGCTGATGTTCGGCATCGCCGGCGTCAACGCTTCCTGCAACACGATCCGCGCGCCAACGTGGCGGGCCAGCTCCTGATATACCAGCGCTATCGGGCTGTCAGGCTCGGCGATCACCGTTGGCTTGCCGCCATCGGCCTGCTCGCGGATGGCCATAGCCAGCGGCAACGAGGCCAGCAGCTCGACGCCGTACTGGTTGGCCAGTTTCACCCCGCCGCCCTCACCGAACAGATGCTCGGCATGTCCGCAGTTCGAGCAGATGTGCACGGCCATGTTTTCCACCACGCCCAGCACCGGAATGTTGACCTTGCGGAACATTTCCACGCCTTTGCGCGCGTCGAGCAACGCCAGGTCTTGTGGTGTGGTGACGATCACGGCGCCGGCTACCGGGACTTTCTGCGCCAGGGTCAGCTGGATATCGCCAGTGCCTGGCGGCATGTCGATAACCAGATAGTCCAGGTCGCCCCAAGCGGTTTGGGTGACCAGTTGCAGCAAGGCGCCGGAAACCATCGGCCCGCGCCAGACCATCGGCGTGTTGTCGTCGGTCAGGAAAGCCATGGACATCACTTCGACGCCATGGGATTTGAGTGGCACAAACCACTTCTGGTCCTTGATTTCAGGACGGGTGCGCTCCGGGATGCCGAACATGATGCCTTGGCTCGGACCGTAGATGTCTGCGTCGAGAATCCCGACCCTGGCGCCTTCGCGGGCCAGGGCCAATGCCAGGTTGGCAGCGGTGGTGGATTTACCCACGCCACCCTTGCCGGAAGCCACGGCCACCACGTTCTTGACGTTGGCCAGGCCAGGAATCTGCGCCTGGGCCTTGTGCGCGGCAATGACGCTGGTGATGTCGACGCGGGCCGACGTTACGCCGTCGAGGCCTTCGATAGCCATTTGCAGCATCTGCGCCCAGCCGCTCTTGAACAAACCGGCGGCGTAACCCAATTCGAGCTGGACGCTGACGCGGTCGCCCTGAATTTCAATGTTGCGCACGCACCCGGCGCTGACCGGGTCCTGGTTCAGGTAAGGGTCGGTGTATTGGCGAAGGACGGCTTCCACCGCTGCGCGATTGACGGCGCTCATGGGCAACTCCGAAAACAGGACTTGGAAAAGATGACGGCTATCGTACCTTAAAAGATCGCAGCCTTCGGCAGCTCCTACAGATGTACGCCGATTCCCTGCAGGAGCTGACGAAGGCTGCGATCTTTTGATCTTCTCTCGCTGTTCATCCAATGAAACAGGCTCACAGGGTGAAAAATATGCGCCGCCGCTTTATAGTGGCCGACCTCCGTTTCATCAAGTAGCCGAGCCCCATGTCCGAGCCACGCAAGATCCTCGTCACCAGCGCCCTGCCCTACGCCAATGGTTCGATTCACCTTGGCCATATGCTGGAATACATCCAGACCGATATGTGGGTGCGCTTCCAGAAGCACCGCGGCAACCAATGCATTTATGTCTGCGCCGACGACGCCCACGGTTCGGCGATCATGCTGCGCGCGGAAAAAGAAGGCATCACCCCGGAACAACTGATCGCCAACGTCCAGGCTGAACACAGCGCCGACTTTGCCGAGTTCCTGGTGGACTTCGACAACTTCCACTCCACTCACGCCGAAGAAAACCGTGAGCTGTCGAGCCAGATCTACCTGAAGCTGCGCGACGCCGGGCACATCGCCACGCGCTCGATCACGCAGTATTTCGACCCGGAAAAGAAAATGTTCCTGGCCGACCGCTTCATCAAGGGCACCTGCCCGAAATGCGGCACCGAAGACCAGTACGGCGACAACTGCGAAAAATGCGGCGCGACCTACGCACCGACCGACCTGAAAGATCCGAAGTCGGCGATCTCCGGCGCCACCCCGGTGCTCAAGGATTCCCAGCACTTCTTCTTCAAGTTGCCGGACTTCCAGGAAATGCTGCAAACCTGGACCCGCAGCGGCACGTTGCAGGACGCCGTGGCCAACAAGATCGCCGAATGGCTCGATGCAAGCCTGCAACAGTGGGACATTTCCCGCGATGCGCCGTACTTCGGCTTCGAAATCCCTGACGAGCCGGGCAAGTACTTCTACGTCTGGCTGGACGCTCCGATCGGCTACATGGCCAGCTTCAAGAACCTCTGCAACCGCACGCCGGAGCTGGACTTCGACGCGTTCTGGGGTAAGGACTCCACCGCCGAGCTGTATCACTTCATCGGCAAGGACATCGTCAATTTCCACGCCCTGTTCTGGCCAGCCATGCTCGAAGGCGCGGGCTACCGCAAGCCGACCGGCATCAACGTGCACGGCTACCTGACCGTCAACGGCCAGAAGATGTCCAAATCCCGTGGCACCTTCATCAAGGCCCGGACCTACCTGGATCACCTGTCGCCGGAATACCTGCGCTACTACTACGCGGCCAAGCTGGGTCGTGGCGTCGATGACCTCGACCTGAACCTCGAAGACTTCGTGCAGAAGGTCAACTCCGACCTGGTGGGCAAAGTCGTCAACATCGCCAGCCGTTGCGCCGGGTTCATCAACAAAGGCAATGCCGGCGTGATGGTCGACACCAACGCCGCGCCGGAACTGACCGAAGCCTTCCTGGCCGCCGCGCCAGGCATCGCCGACGCCTATGAAGCCCGCGACTTTGCTCGTGCCATGCGCGAGATCATGGGCTTGGCCGACCGCGCCAACGCCTGGATCGCCGACAAGGCACCGTGGTCGCTGAACAAGCAGGAAGGCAAGCAGGATGAAGTCCAGGCCATCTGCGCCACGGGCGTTAACCTGTTCCGTCAGTTGGTGATCTTCCTCAAGCCTGTGCTGCCGCTGCTGGCCGCCGATGCCGAGGCGTTCCTCAACGTCGCGCCACTGACCTGGAACGACCACGCGACCTTGCTCAGCAACCATCAGCTGAACGAGTTCAAGCCGTTGATGACCCGAATCGACCCGGTCAAGGTGCAAGCCATGACCGACGCTTCGAAAGAAGACCTGACCGCCAGCCAGACCGACACCGGCGAAGCCGCCCCGGCCGGCAATGGCGAACTGGCCAAGGACCCGCTGTCGCCGGAAATCGAGTTCGACACTTTCGCGGCAGTCGATTTGCGCGTCGCACTGATCGTCAAGGCTGAGCACGTGGAGGGCGCCGACAAGCTGTTGCGTCTGACCCTCGACATCGGCGACGAGACGCGCAATGTGTTCTCCGGCATCAAGAGTGCTTACCCGGACCCGTCCAAGCTAGATGGTCGCCTGACCATGATGATCGCCAACCTCAAGCCACGGAAAATGAAGTTCGGCATCTCCGAAGGCATGGTGATGGCGGCCGGTCCTGGCGGTGAAGAAATCTACCTGCTGAGCCCTGACAGCGGCGCCAAGCCTGGTCAGCGCATCAAGTAAGTTTCTGCGGTAAACCGATCCCACAGTCGTGCCTGGTGCGACTGTGGGATTTTCATGTCTGGCCCATACTATCTATCAGGTCTGGCTTCTTGTAGGCGCTGCCGCAGGCTGCGATCTTTTGATCTTGGCTTTTCAAGGATCGCAGCCTGTGGCAGCTCCTACAGTCTCATCCAGCATGTGATATGGACGATCATGACCGAAGCACTGCTTACGCTCATCAGCACAGCCTTGATCAACAACCTCGTGTTGCACTGGCCGCTGGGCGTCGATCCGCTGTTGGCCAGCGAGCGGCGGCAGGTCCATGCGCTGGGTATCGCGACCACGTGTTTGATGCTGATCACCGGCATGCTCGGCTACGCGCTCTATCAGTGGCTGCTGGTGCCGCTGGATCTGACAGCCCTGCGTCTGTTCGTGTTTCTGCCGCTGAGCGTTTTGCTGATCGGCCCACTACTGAAGGTGCTTTCAAAGGCCTTTTCGAAGTTGTCGTTCGAAGGCCTTTGGCCGCTGCTGCTGGGCAACGCGGGCGTGCTTGGGGTAGCGTTGCTCAACGTCCAGGATGACCGTGGTTTGTTTCACGCCGCAGCCCTCAGCCTCGGTGCCGGGCTGGGTTTCTGGCTGGTGCTGAGCCTGTTCAACGACCTGCGCCAGCGCACACTTGATAATGATGTTCCCCTGCCCTTTCGTGGCTTGCCGATCGATCTGATCGGCGCCGGTCTGATCGCAGTGGCCTTTCTCGGATTCAGCGGACTGATCAAAACATGAGTCTGATTCAACGCATCGACGCGCTCTTGCCGCAGACCCAATGCGGCAAGTGCGGTCATCCCGGATGCAAGCCCTACGCCGAAGGCATCGCCAGCGGCGAGCCGATCAACAAGTGTCCACCGGGCGGCAACGAAACCATCAACGCCCTGGCCGAACTGCTGAACGTGCCGGTGCTGGAACTGGATGTCAGCCGTGGTTCTGCTCCGGCGCAAATTGCCTACATCCGCGAGGCCGAGTGCATCGGCTGCACCAAATGCATTCAGGCCTGCCCGATAGACGCCATCGTCGGTGCGGCCAAGTTGATGCACACGGTGATCATCGACGAGTGCACCGGTTGTGACCTCTGCGTGGCGCCGTGCCCGGTGGACTGCATCGAAATGCATCCGCTGCCAACGGCCACAGTGCTGCCGATTGTCGGTGGCCTGGCGTTCAGTCTTGAAGAGCACCGCGCCCGCGCTGCCAAACGCAATCACGCGCGGGACCGTTTCGAGCAACGCAACGCCCGTTTGCGGCGCGAGGAACAACAAAAAGCCGCCGAGCGCGAAGCCCGTGCACAACGTGCCGCCCAACCTAGCGAAGTGAAGCTCGACCCGGTGCAGGCAGCCCTAGAGCGCGTCCGCGCTCAGAAGGTCGCCAATGCCGATGCGGCGTTGAAAAAAGCCAAGATCGATGTGGCCATGAGCCGCGCGCAACTGACCAAATCGCTCAAGGCGTTCGGCCATCCGCCGACCTTCGAACAGCAGTCGCAGCTGATTGTCCTGCAACAACAGTTTGAAGCCGCCGAACAAGCCCTGGCGCAGCTGGAAAGCACCACGCCACCAGCACCGGCGCCCGTTTCTGCGCCAGCGCCAACGAAGGATGCCGAGCTGAAACGGGCGAAGATCCAATTGGCCATGCGCCGAGCCGAGCTGAAGAAAGCCCAGACCAGCGAAGCACCCGCCGAGCAGATCGAAGCCCTGGAACAGGCACTGCGCGAAGCCGAACGCCAGGTGGACGCCCATGCTGCCCCTTGAATCGGTCGACGAGCGTCTGCAGCAGGCCATGAAACTGGTTCTGCTGGCGACGCTGCCAGGCATGCTGGCGTTGTTCTGGTTTTACGGTTGGGGCGTGCTTATCAACCTGATCCTGGCAGGCACCGGTGCGCTGGCGGCTGAAGCGGCGGTGCTGCGATTGCGCAAGCGCGCGCTCAAGCCGACGTTGATCGACGGCAGCGCTCTCGTCAGCGCCACACTGCTGGCATTGGCCTTGCCACCTTACTGCCCGTGGTGGCTGACCGTCAGTGCCGCTGCCTCGGCCATGCTTTTCGGTAAGCATCTGTATGGCGGCGTCGGCAGTAATCCGTTCAATCCGGCGATGCTCGGTTTTGCCTTGGTGATGGTGGCGTTTCCGCAACAAATGACCCACTGGCCAGCGTCCCATGGCATGGATCTGTCGGGCGGTATCCAACAAGTGTTCGGTTTCGGCGAAAACCCGGACGCCTGGGTCCGGGCCACCGCACTGGACAGTCTGCGAATCAACAAAAGCCTGACCATGGATGAGCTGTTCGCGGCGAATCCGGCGTTTGGGCGCTTCGGCGGCCATGGCGTGGAATGGGTGAATCTGGCCTTTCTCGCGGGTGGTGCATTTCTGCTGCAACGACGAGTGTTCAGCTGGCATGCGCCGGTCGGCATGCTTGCCAGCCTGTTCATCATCAGTCTGTTGTGCTGGAACGGTTCGGGCTCCGATTCCCATGGCTCACCGTTGTTTCATCTTCTCACCGGCGCCAGCATGCTCGGTGCGTTCTTTATCGTTACGGAACCGGTATCGGGCGCCAAAAGCCCGGGTGCGCGTCTGCTGTTTGGCATTGGCGTCGGGCTGCTGACCTATCTGATTCGTACGTGGGGCGGCTATCCGGACGGCGTGGCTTTTGCCGTGCTGTTGATGAACCTCTGTGTACCGGCGCTTGATCGATTCTTTGCCGCCAGGCAGGAGCAGATTGCGCCATGAGCCGAGCGTCGAGCGTTGCCATCCTGGCGTTACTGACCATCCTCGGGATTGGCCTGAGCTATCTGGCGCAACACAACAGCGCGCCACGGATCGCGGCCGAGCAGCGCCTGATCGACAGTCGCAACCTGCTGGACCTGCTGCCGCCCGACAGCTACGACAATCAGCCGCTGGAGCAACCGCTCACACTCGAAAACACCGCACTGGGCAACAGCACGCTGATAGCGGGCTACCGGGCGACCAAGGCCAACCAGGCTTACGCCGTGTTGTTGCGCAGCCAGACCGTGGGTTACGCAGGCACCATCGACTTGCTGATCGCCATCGATCTCAATGGCAGGCTGATTGGCGTCAAAACCCTCAAGCAAACCGAAACCCAGGGGCTCGGCGCGCGAATCGCCGACTGGCCCAACGCGTGGCTTCAAGCGCTTTCCGGCAAGTCCAGAACGGATCCTGACGACAAAGGCTGGGCCTTGAAAAAGGATCAGGGACAGTTCGACCAGATTGCCGGGGCGACCATCACTTCAAGAGCCGTGATCAACGCCACCCACGACGCACTGCGCTACTTTGATGAACACCGGCAACAACTGCTCGGGAGCGCTTCCCTTGAGTAAATCATCGCCATTGCAGAACTCACTGATGCTCGCGCCACTCATCGGCGCTACCGGGTCACTGGTGAGCGCTCTGGGCCTGTGGCTGATGTTCATTGTCGTGATCAGTGTTTTTGGCCTGGGCATGAATGCCTTGCGAGCGCGGCTGCTTCCCGCGAATTATTTGCCGGCAAGCGTATTGCTCGCGGCAACACTGACCAGTTGCGCCGAACTCGGCGCGCAAGTCTGGTCGCTGCAATGGTATCAACAGGTGGGGATCTACGCAGCATTGATTGCCCTGCAATGCGTATTGCTGGAACACAGCGGATTCTTTCAAAGCACCTGGCGAGATCGTCTACGCCTGTGCGGCCTGTTCGGCGGATTGATGGTGGGCCTGGGCCTACTCCGCGAACTCGTGGGTTACGGCACACTCGGCAATCATCTACCGTGGCTGGTCGCTGCGACGCAAGCGCAATGGCAAGGCTGGATGCTGACCGACGACGGTGGCTTGCCTCTCGCCACGCTGGCCCCCGGTGGTTTCATTCTGCTGGGATTGCTGATTGCCGGATGGCAAGCCTGGCACCACCCGACACCTTCAAACTGACTGCCTTCGAGGAAACGCACTGCCCATGAATGCCGCAAAACGTCTGGAAATTTTCCGCAGGTTGCATGAAGACAACCCGGAACCGAAGACCGAACTGGCCTATTCCTCTCCGTTTGAATTGCTGATTGCGGTGATTCTCTCGGCGCAATCGACCGATGTCGGCGTCAACAAGGCCACGGCAAAACTGTACCCGGTCGCCAATACTCCTGCGGCAATCCATGCCTTGGGTGTCGAAGGTTTGTCGGAATACATCAAGACCATCGGGCTGTTCAACAGCAAAGCGAAAAACGTCATCGAGACCTGCCGCTTGCTGGTGGAGCGTCATGCCGGTGAAGTGCCGCAGACTCGTGAAGAACTGGAAGCCCTGCCCGGCGTAGGCCGCAAGACCGCCAACGTGGTGCTCAATACCGCATTCCGCCAGTTGACCATGGCCGTGGACACCCACATTTTCCGGGTCAGCAACCGCACCGGCATTGCGCCTGGCAAAAATGTGGTCGAGGTCGAGAAAAAACTGATGAAGTTCGTGCCCAAGGAATACCTGCTTGATTCCCACCACTGGTTGATCCTTCACGGACGCTACGTTTGCCTGGCCCGCAAGCCTCGCTGCGGCAGTTGCCGGATCGAAGACTTGTGCGAATACAAGCACAAGACCTCGGACGATTGAGCCACTATTGGATTTATTGATTTATCGATTGAAAAAATCTTTTTTACCCGCCGGGAGATTGTCGATATAAGGAGCCCCAAAGGCAGCCTTAGCCTGGAGTAACTAAATGAGCACTGGCAAAGAGCAAATGGACGTAGAGGATGACTTCACCCCCGTTGAGGATGCTGAAGCCGAACCTGTGGTTGAGGTAGCAAAAACCAACCTGAGCAAACGCCGTACCATCGACAACCTGCTGGAGGAGCGCCGACTGCAAAAGCAATTGGCCGATTACGACTTTGATTTATGACACCTGAAGCCTCCCGAAACGGAGGCTTTTTTCTTTGTGCCGAACCGCAATAAATGCCCGTTCATCGCGAATCGACAATGCAGATAAATTCACACTAAGCCGTTGCGTTGAGCCAACTCAATCAGATCGACCAGCGAACGCGCATTCAACTTCAACAGCAATCGGGTCTTGTAAGTACTGACGGTTTTGTTGCTGAGGAACATTCCATCGGCAATTTCCTTATTGGTCTTACCCCTGGCCAACTGTTGGAGAACCATCATCTCTCGTCCTGACAGACGATCCACCATATCGGCTTCACTCGCATTCCCCAGACTGGCACGTACGGTATGCAAGGCTTGATTGGGAAAGTAACTGTAGCCGGACAAAACCGCTTTTATTGCACTGAGCAACTCAGTCAGATCCTGTTGCTTGCAGACATAGCCGGCGGCCCCCGACTGCATGCAACGCATGGAAAAATGCCCCGGCGCCTGTGAAGTCAATATCAGAACTTTCATGGGCATCGCTGCCGAGGACAGTCGTGCAATAACTTCCAGCCCATCCAGTTTCGGTATTCCTATATCCAGAATGACTATATCTGGCATATGTTCACGGGCAAGTTGCAATGCATCCACGCCATTATCCGTTTCTGCGATGACCTCGTAGCCATGACGCTCCATCAGCATACGTACCGCAAGACGAATGACGGGGTGATCATCCACGATCAGCACTTTATTCATGGGCAAGTCCAATTTCGCTGTTCGAATTTTTAGAGCCCGCACAATAGCCTAGTCGTTTCCCCCATGGCATGCCGCTCCCCCCGGTCACCCTCACCGAGAGACATTCCCTACAAATATCACGGATTAATCTTACAAAAACTCCTCGAACTCAGCGTAACGAAAACTGTTTCAGTGCGACGCAAGCGCATTTTTCAGGAAGTTTTTTGTATCGATTTACAACTAAAAACTCTTAACAGCGGACTCCTCAGCTGCAATTCAACGAATCTTCAGCATGAAAGCCAACCTAAAAGTAACGGCTATTTTCGAAGCCTGGATTTAAAACAGAAATATCACACACAAAGTATCCACATAGTCTTACAGCGAAAAATAAAAACTGAACAATGATTAACAGAGGACCAAAAACAAGCAACACCCAAGCAATGTATATTTATAATCCACACTCAAACCAAAACACCCACAAACCAAATGTCACCCTTTATTCAATCTTCGAGAAAAGACAAAAACACATGAGTAGACAACATGATAAAAACCCAAAAGAGAATCACCAACCCCATTACTGTTATCGCGATATTTGCGACGCTATCCGAAACTTCCGCAGCCGTTTCACTACCCTTTCTGGATAATAAAGAGCGGGAAATCTACGTCTGGTTCCTGATCACTTTTCCTTTTTATTTGCTGCTTCTGTTTTTCGCCACGCTCAACTTCAACTATCGATCGCTGTACGCACCTTCAGACTTCGACAAGGGAAAAAACTTCATAAAAGTCTTGGGGGATACGGTAAGTCGCAACAGGTCTATGAGAGACCGTCGACCGCCCCGTCCTTGTACTGCACAAGCCCCGCCAGTCGAGATCGATGTACAAAATTCGCGCTCGGTTAAGAATCACATCCGGTTGCTCGAGTCACTGGAGGAGCTGTACATCATTGATGCCCGCGGGATGAGCAAAAAAGTGGAATTCAGCACATTGCTGGAAAATACACAGGAACTACAGGAAAGAAAGGCTCACGTTTTTCTGTTTCTCACAGGCGTGAAATCAGAAGATCTACTTAAAGAATGCGCGCTCAAATACTCAAAACAGGCAAAGAAACGCGGCAGCGCCACTTTCTGCGTTGTTTACAATTTGAGCTCACATGGGATGACGGTGATTGATCAGTGCTGCGACTGACCCATAACAATCGACAGGAAAAACGCTTTCAGATCGGTGGCCTCGTCGATGACGAGGCCACCCATCCATTACCCGCTCAAGGCCTTAGAACAGCTTGCGGCCTTTGTTGGCGGCGATGCGCATGCGCAGCGCGTTGAGCTTGATGAAGCCCGCTGCGTCGGCCTGGTTGTAGGCGCCACCATCTTCTTCGAAGGTGGCAATGTTGGCGTCGAACAACGATTCATCGGACTTGCGACCGGTGACGATCACATTGCCCTTGTACAGCTTCAGGCGCACGACGCCGTTCACATGCGCCTGGGACGCATCGATCATCTGTTGCAGCATCAGACGCTCAGGGCTCCACCAGTAACCGGTGTAGATCAGGCTGGCGTACTTCGGCATCAGCTCGTCTTTGAGGTGAGCCACTTCGCGGTCCAGGGTGATCGATTCGATCGCACGGTGGGCGCGCAGCATGATGGTGCCGCCTGGGGTTTCGTAGCAGCCACGGGACTTCATGCCCACGTAACGGTTCTCGACGATGTCCAGACGACCGATACCGTGTTCGCCACCGATACGGTTCAGGGTCGCCAGCACGGTGGCCGGGGTCATTTCGACGCCGTCCAGTGCGACGATGTCGCCGTTGCGGTAGGTCAGTTCCAGGTACTGCGCTTTGTCAGGAGCCTTCTCCGGGGAGACGGTCCATTTCCACATGTCTTCTTCGTGCTCGGTCCAGGTGTCTTCCAGCACGCCGCCTTCATAGGAGATGTGCAGCAGGTTGGCATCCATCGAGTACGGGGATTTTTTCTTGCCGTGGCGCTCGATCGGGATCGCGTGCTTTTCAGCGTAATCCATCAGCTTCTCACGGGACAGCAGGTCCCATTCGCGCCACGGAGCGATCACTTTCACACCTGGTTTCAAGGCGTAGGCGCCCAGTTCGAAACGAACCTGGTCGTTACCCTTGCCGGTGGCGCCGTGGGAAATGGCGTCAGCGCCGGTTTCGTTGGCGATTTCGATCAGGCGTTTGGCGATCAACGGACGAGCGATGGAAGTACCCAGCAGGTACTCGCCTTCGTAAACGGTATTGGCGCGGAACATCGGGAACACGAAATCGCGCACGAACTCTTCGCGCAGGTCGTCGATGTAGATTTCTTTGACGCCCATGGCCTGAGCCTTGGCGCGTGCCGGTTCGACCTCTTCGCCCTGACCCAGGTCAGCGGTGAAGGTCACGACTTCACAGTTATAAGTATCCTGCAGCCACTTGAGGATCACCGAAGTGTCCAGGCCGCCGGAATACGCCAGAACGACCTTGTTTACGTCCGCCATGCCATCACTCCACGGGGTTCTACGGAAAGCCGGGAAGTCTACCGCTCATACAGAATAATTTACAGTGGCGCGACAGCTTATGACGACGAAGCGACAGATTATGTCGAGAGCGCGACGATGACCGATGAGTCAGGAAGTTGCTGACGTGGCGGGTTTCGTTGCTTGAGGGGCCACTTGTTCTGGTGGCGCGCCTCGCTCCAGACGTATCGCTACCCGGCGGTTTTTCGAGCGGTTGGCGTTGCTGGAATTCGGCGCCAGCGGGTAACGCTCACCGTGAAAACGCATGGTGATTTGCGATTCGAGGATGCCGTTGGCCTTGAAGAACTCCATCACCGCCAATGCCCGGCGTCGCGACAGGTCACGATTGGTCAGGCGATTGCCGCTGTTGTCGGAATGGCCGTCGAGTTCGATGTGATTGACCGTCGGATCGGCCTTCATGAACTCCAGCATTACCTGCAACTTGGCTTTCGCGGCTGCGTCCAGATCGATACCACCGCCGGGAAAACCGACTTCGGATTGCTTCACCTGATCGAAGTTCTGCGGCAACAGCTTGGCCACGCAGCCCTGATAATCAGCAAAAGCCTTGTTGAACTTGACCGGCAACAAGCGCACTTCCGATACCCGGCCATCGCCCGAGGCATGCCGGACCACGGGACTGCGCCCGTCCATCAGGCCACTGATCAAACGCCCGGCCTGGACCTGAGAACTGTTGAACAGGACATTACCGCTGCCGATTCTCACCGTGCCCAGATTGATGTCGCCACGCCCCGGCTGCCACGGCGCAGCGGCCGCCAACAGGGTAGCCGAGCCACCGCCCATCATTGCGTTGTAGGCATTCAGACGAAACGTCGCCTGCTCGCCCGCGCGACGCACGAACTGGCCCGAACCGAAATCGGTGATCGGCTGAGTCAGGCGGCACTCGAACTTGTCACCTTCGACCGTCCACTCAATGCTCTCCAGACGAGTCTGGAAAGTGAGCGCCATCGCAGGAAGGCTGGCAAACACACTGAGCAAGGCTAAATAACGCTGGCGCACGGGAGGCTCCACTGGCTTCGACAACAAAAAGACCGACACACAGATGTTTACGGCATACCTGTTGGATATCGGAAGCTTGCGGCAAAACTTGATAGCGAGTGCCTGCAAGAGTCTTTTCCGGTAGCATTCCCCTCAGTTTGACCCGCCTGGAATCCCCTCATGTCCGACCGCCTGACCCTGCTGCGTCCCGACGACTGGCACATTCATCTTCGCGATGGTGCTGTGTTGACCAATACCGTCGCAGATGTCGCGCGCACCTTTGGTCGCGCGATCATCATGCCCAACCTGGTACCTCCGGTCCGCAATGCCGCTGAGGCCGACGGCTACCGCCAGCGGATCCTCGCTGCCCGCCCGGCCGGCAGTTCGTTCGAACCGCTGATGGTGCTGTACCTCACCGACCGCACCCAGCCTGAAGAAATCCGCGAGGCCAAGGCCAGCGGCTTCGTGCACGCCGCCAAGCTGTACCCGGCCGGTGCGACCACCAACTCGGACTCTGGCGTCACCAGCATCGACAAGATTTTCCCGGCGATCGAGGCCATGGCCGAAGTCGGGATGCCTTTGTTGATCCACGGTGAAGTCACCCGCGGCGATGTCGACGTGTTCGACCGCGAAAAAATCTTCATCGATGAGCACATGCGTCGTGTGGTCGAGCGCTTCCCTACGCTCAAAGTGGTGTTTGAACACATCACCACCGGCGACGCCGTGCAGTTCGTCAACTCGGCCCCGGCCAACGTTGGCGCAACCATCACCGCGCATCACCTTTTGTACAACCGCAACCACATGCTGGTAGGCGGGATTCGGCCGCACTTCTACTGCCTGCCGATCCTCAAGCGCAATACGCACCAGGAAGCCCTGCTCGACGCCGCCACCAGCGGCAGCGAAAAGTTCTTCCTCGGCACCGACTCGGCGCCCCACGCCCAGCATGCCAAGGAAGCCGCCTGCGGTTGCGCCGGTTGCTACACCGCTTACGCGGCGATCGAGATGTACGCCGAAGCCTTTGAACAGCGCAACGCGCTGGACAAGCTCGAAGCCTTCGCCAGCCTCAACGGCCCGCGTTTCTATGGCCTGCCGGCGAACACCGATCGCATTACCCTGGTTCGCGAAGAATGGACCGCCCCGACCAGCCTGCCGTTTGGCGAGCTGACCGTTATCCCGCTGCGCGCCGGTGAAAAACTGCGCTGGCGCCTGCTGGAGGAACACGCGTGAGTGAAGACCATTTCGACGACGAACAGGAAGGTCAAGGCGGTGGCGGCGGTTCCCGTCACCCGATGGCCGCACGGTTTCGTGGCTACCTGCCCGTTGTCGTCGACGTAGAAACCGGTGGCTTCAACTCGGCCACCGATGCCCTGCTGGAAATCGCCGCGACCACCATCGCCATGGATGAAAAGGGTTTCGTTTACCCGGATCACACCTACTTCTTCCGCGTCGAGCCTTTCGAAGGCGCGAACGTCGAAGCGGCAGCCCTGGAGTTCACCGGGATCAAGCTCGATCACCCACTGCGCATGGCAGTGAGTGAAGAGACGGCCCTGAACGATATCTTCCGCGGCGTGCGCAAGGCGCTGAAGGCCAACGGCTGCAAGCGGGCGATTCTGGTCGGGCACAACAGCAGTTTTGACCTGGGCTTCCTCAACGCAGCGGTTGCGCGTCTGGACATGAAGCGCAACCCGTTCCATCCATTCTCAAGTTTCGACACCGCGACCCTCGCCGGCCTGGCCTACGGTCAAACCGTACTCGCCAAAGCCTGCCAGGCAGCGGACATCGACTTCGACGGTCGCGAGGCTCACTCGGCTCGCTATGACACCGAGAAGACCGCCGAGCTGTTCTGCGGCATCGTCAATCGCTGGAAACAGATGGGTGGCTGGGAAGATTTCGACGACTGACAGGTCAGTTAAATCCCGACCATAAAAAAACCGGCCTCGATGGCCGGTTTTTTTGTACCTGGAGCGTGCCTTACAGTGCGGCAGCGTGCTCGGTCAGGTAAGCCGCAACGCCTTCTGGCGAAGCGTTCATGCCTTTGTCGCCTTTCTTCCAGTTGGCAGGGCAGACTTCGCCGTGCTCTTCGTGGAATTGCAGAGCGTCAACCAGACGCAGCAGCTCTTCCATGTTACGGCCCAGCGGCAGGTCGTTGATGATCTGCGAACGGACAACGCCTTTGTCGTCGATCAGGAACGCGCCACGGAATGCAACGCCGTCAGCGGACTGAACGTCGTAGGCCTTCATGATTTCCTGCTTGATGTCGGCAGCCATGGTGTAACGAACTGCGCCGATACCACCATCGTTTACCGGGGTGTTGCGCCAGGCGTTGTGGGTGAAGTGCGAGTCGATCGACACTGCGACCACTTCAACGTTGCGTGCCTTGAACTCGGACATGCGGTTGTCCAGAGCGATCAGCTCCGACGGGCAAACGAAGGTGAAGTCCAGTGGGTAGAAGAACACCAGGCCGTATTTGCCTTTGATGGCCGACGACAGGGTGAAGCTGTCTACGATTTCGCCATTGCCGAGTACGGCCGGTACGGTGAAGTCAGGGGCTTGTTTGCCTACGAGTACGCTCATTGGATATCTCCTGGTGTAGAAGCGTGAAAAACATGGTTCGCATCAGCCTGCCATCCATAGACGACAGCCCTGTGACACGAACCCGTTTCGAAAAGACCGGCCATCATACACTGCGTGTTTGACCTGTCCTCAACGGTTTTTCCCGCAGACGCAAAATCACCACGGCAAAAACGCTCCTGCGCCGCTGAAGGAAAACCGTTCGTCAGCCTTGGCAAAAAGTGCCCGCAAAGCACTTTGACAATCATTCTCGTTAACATTAAGATCCATCGCATTCGAGACATAAACAAGCGACGGTCTTCCCTTATGTATGTTTGCCTCTGCACTGGCGTCACCGACGGTAAAATCCGCGATGCGATCTATGAAGGATGCTGCAGCTATAAAGAAGTCCGTTTGGCCACCGGCGTTGCCAGTCAATGTGGCAAATGTGCCTGTCTTGCCAAGGAAGTGGTTCGCGAAACCCTGATGGAACTGCAGACAGCCCAGGCCGCGATTCCCTTTCCAGCAGAATTTACGGCTGCATAAATACCGAATTTCAAAGAACCGGACTCATGTCCGGTTTTTTTATGCCTGAAAATCAACTAGTTATGCTCTAGACGCGGAACACAAACATTCTTATTCCGATTAATTTTCATATATTATTCAATAACTTAGGTTTGACACTCTTAGTTGCTCGGCTCAAACTCTGCCTTATAGACAGCTAATACAGGGCAGGACCCCATCATGAAAGGCGACATTACAGTCATCCAGCATCTCAACAAGATCCTTGCCAATGAGCTGGTCGCGATCAACCAATACTTTCTGCATGCGCGGATGTATGAAGATTGGGGTCTGAACAAGCTGGGCAAGCACGAGTACCACGAATCCATCGACGAGATGAAACACGCGGACAAGCTGATCAAGCGCATCCTGTTCCTTGAAGGCCTGCCGAACGTCCAGGACCTGGGCAAGCTGCACATCGGCGAGCACACCAAGGAAATGATCGAGTGTGACCTGCGTATCGAGAAGACCGGCCACGCCGATCTGAAGGTAGCGATCGCTCATTGCGAAAAAGTCGGCGACTTCGGTAGCCGTGAACTGCTTGAAGACATCCTCGAGTCCGAAGAAGAACATATCGACTGGCTGGAAACCCAACTTGGCCTGATCGACAAGATTGGTATCGAGAACTATCTGCAATCGCAGATGGGTGAAGAGTAGGAGCTGTCGAGTGAAACGAGGCTGCGATCTTTGCAGCGCGCCACTCCAGTAACTTGTTGAGCAAATAAAAAGCCCCGCCACCTCGAAAGAGGGGCGGGGCTTTTTAATGGCTGGAGATCAAGGATCGCAGCCTCGTTTCACTCGACAGCTCCTACAAGGAGCCAATCGATTTAAGCTTCAGTCTTGTTGGCAACAGCGGCTTCGACAGCAGCCTTGATGGTGGTTTGCAGCGAACCGTCTGCAGCCATCTCGGTCATGATGTCGCTACCGCCAACCAGTTCACCACCAACCCACAGTTGCGGGAAGGTTGGCCAGTTGGCGTATTTTGGCAGGTTGGCGCGGATTTCCGGGTTCTGCAGGATGTCCACGTACGCAAACTTTTCACCACATGCCATCACGGCCTGCGCGGCTTTAGCGGAGAAGCCACACTGCGGGGCATTCGGCGAGCCTTTCATGTAAAGCAGAATGGTGTTGTTGGCAATCTGCTCTTTAATCGTTTCGATGATATCCATGGAGCACCTCGGCTGAACTTTCCGACTCATGGGTCGGCACGGTGGCGCATTGTAACGGAAAGCCGAGCGCCATGCTCGGTCTCTCCGTCAGATGTAATCAAGCCGCTGCCACGGTCACTGGCACGCCGTTCAACGCCGCATTTCCCGACAATTCGTCGAGCTGACACTCGTCGGTCAGGTCATTGGCGCTGGAACCCGGTTGGCCACTGGCAATCGTCATTTGCACACCGGGGCGTGCATGGCCCCAACCGTGCGGAAGGCTGACCACTCCTTTCATCATATCCGGGCTGCCGAGTACTTCCACTTCGATGACGCCAACCCGCGACCTGACTTGCACACGCTGACCGTCGCTCAAGCCACGACTGGCCAGATCCTCCGGGTTCATCAACAACTGATGGCGCGGCTTGCCCTTCACCAGACGATGGTAGTTATGCATCCATGAATTGTTGCTGCGTACATGACGGCGGCCAATCATCAGCAGCTCATCATCGGCCGGGGCCTGCAATGCCGCGAAGCGCGCCAGGTCGGCAAGGATCGCGGCAGGCGCGGCCTGAACTCGCTGGTTGGCGGTTTTCAGGCGTGGCGCCAGATTAGGTTTCAACGCCCCCAGATCAACCCCATGAGGATGATCGAACAAAGTCGCCAATGACAATTGGTGCTCGGAAGCATCGCCATACAACCCCATGCGCAAGCCGCGATCGATCATCTGCGCCGGAGCAATGGTCGGTTTCAGCTCCTTGCCGGTTTTCGCCGCAAACGCCTTGGCCAGCCCGACGAAAATCTCCCAGTCGTGCAATGCTCCCTCGGGCTTGGCGAGAATCGCGCGGTTGAAACGGCTGACGTTGCGCACCGCAAACATGTTGAACGTGGTGTCGTAGTGATCGTTTTCCAGCGCCGAGGTGGACGGCAGGATCAGGTCGGCGTATCGCGTGGTCTCGTTGATGTACAAGTCGACACTGACCATGAACTCCAGACCGTCCAGCGCTTGCTCCAGTTGACGCCCGTTCGGTGTGGACAGCACCGGGTTGCCGGCTACTGTGATCAACGCACGAACCTGCCCCTCCCCTTCGGTCAACATTTCTTCGGCCAGCGCCGACACCGGCAACTCACCGGCATATTCCGGGCGTCCGGAGACACGGCTCTGCCACAGATTGAAATGCCCGCCCGACGTCGAGGCCACCAGGTCCACCGCCGGTTCGGTGCACAACGCGCCGCCCTCGCGGTCGAGGTTGCCGGTCACCAGGTTGATCAATTGCACCAGCCAATGGCACAACGTGCCGAACGCCTGGGTCGAGACGCCCATGCGGCCGTAGCAAACCGCGCTTGGTGCGGCGGCGAAATCCCGCGCCAGTTGACGGATCTGTTCGACCGGCACCGCGCATAGCGGGCTCATGGTTTCGGCGGTGAAACCGGTGATGGCCTCGCGCACTTCATCCAGCCCCTCCACCGGCAAATGACTGTCGCGGGTCAGGCCTTCAGCGAACAACGTATTGAGCAGCCCAAACAACAATGCTGCATCGCCACCGGGACGCACGAACAGGTGCTGATCGGCAATCGCCGCCGTTTCGCTGCGACGCGGGTCGACCACCACCACTTTACCGCCGCGAGCCTGAATGGCTTTCAAGCGCTTTTCCACGTCTGGCACGGTCATGATGCTGCCGTTGGACGCGAGCGGGTTGCCGCCGAGGATCAGCATGAAGTCGGTGTGATCGATGTCCGGGATCGGCAGCAGCAAACCGTGGCCGTACATCAAATGACTGGTCAGGTGATGGGGCAATTGGTCGACCGAGGTCGCGGAAAACCGGTTGCGGGTTTTCAGCAGGCCGAGAAAGTAATTGCTGTGGGTCATCAACCCATAGTTGTGCACGCTGGGGTTGCCTTGATAAACCGCAACCGAATTTTGCCCGTGACGTTCCTGGATCGCCGCCAAGCGTTCGGCGACAAGGTTGAAGGCGTCTTCCCAGTCGATGAGTTGCCACTCGCTGCCAACGCGGCGCATCGGCTGATGCAGGCGATCCGGATCGTTCTGGATGTCTTGCAGGGCGACAGCCTTCGGGCAGATGTGCCCGCGACTGAATGTGTCCAGAGGGTCGCCCTTGATCGAAGTGATCTGCACGCTGCCTTCGAGTTCGGTGGTTTCGATGGTCAGGCCGCAGATGGCTTCACACAGGTGGCACGCACGGTGATGGAGAGTCTTGGTCATGGCCAGTCTCTGTTTTGTTCTGGGCGGGCAATAGCGACCGCGGGAACAAAACTATGGCGCCAGCCCGGCCACCGCGCCAGCGACGTTCGTCTTGTGAATCGATGACCATCAGGCCAGCCGATTTAGCCGCGTCGATCAGCTCGCCGGAAGCCTGGGCGGCGCCTGCAACTGGATTTCCTGGATGGTTTCGATCTGCTCGTGGGCGACATGCACGCCGGTCAGTTCGCCGATCAACCGCCAATGCTCATCGAGCCCGGTGCTGATGGTGGCCATGCGGTCGATCATGCGGCGACCGGCGTCCCGGGTCACCGGGTCGCTGCTGCGCAGCAATTCGAAGGACATCGACGTCATGGAGGCGGTCAAGTGAGTCAGGGAGCGGGCCGTGAGGCCGAGCAATTCCATTAGCTGTTGTTCTTTCGATTCCATCGCGGTGGCTTCCTGCGTCGCTGGTGATTTATTTATAACCCAGCACTTTGCATTAGCAAATGTTTCGGACCAGACGCGCGCGCGTGAGGCCCGAGAACAACCAGTCGGAAACCGACCATCAGCGCACCGCCGCCGCACCGCCTGATTGCCAAGCTGAGCAGGCGCGGTGTACAAATGCCTGGCTGCTGTCAGGAAACAGGCTTCAAAAGCGCTACTGCGGTTATCCCGTAGCCCCTCTGAAATCCCCTAAAAACCGTAGCCCTATTGGTAAGACGCGACATTTAATTATAAGATCGCGCCTTCCCCTATTTCGTCGCCCCGTGCGGCTTACGCCGCAGGTCTCGCCCGTTGTTCCGTTAAACAAGGCTTTGAGCATCTGCGGTTTGTAGCAAAAAGGTAGTCAATGATGAGCGCAAGGCACTTTCTCTCCCTGATGGATTGCACGCCCGAAGAGCTGGTCAGCGTGATCCGTCGAGGCGTTGAGCTCAAAGACCTGCGTAACCGCGGCGTACTGTTCGAGCCCCTGAAAAACCGCGTGCTCGGGATGATCTTCGAGAAGTCCTCGACCCGCACCCGCATTTCCTTCGAAGCCGGCATGATCCAGCTCGGCGGCCAGGCTATTTTCCTGTCGCCGCGTGATACCCAACTGGGCCGTGGCGAGCCGATCGGCGACTGCGCGATTGTCATGTCGAGCATGCTCGACGCGGTGATGATCCGAACCTTTGCCCACAGCAATTTGACCGAATTTGCCGCCAACTCGCGCGTGCCGGTAATCAACGGCCTGTCCGATGATCTGCATCCATGCCAGTTGCTGGCCGACATGCAAACCTTCCTCGAGCACCGCGGCTCCATCCAGGGCAAGACCGTGGCCTGGATCGGCGACGGCAACAACATGTGCAACAGCTATATAGAAGCGGCGATCCAGTTCGACTTCCAGTTGCGCATCGCCTGCCCGGAAGGTTACGAGCCGAATCCGGAATTCGTGGCCAAGGCCGGGGACCGCGTCACCATCGTCCGCGATCCGAAGGATGCCGTGCGCGGCGCCCATCTGGTGAGCACCGACGTCTGGACCTCCATGGGCCAGGAAGAGGAAACCGTCAAGCGCTTGAAGTTGTTCGCCCCGTATCAGGTCAATCGCGCACTGCTCGATCTGGCCGCCAGCGACGTGCTGTTCATGCATTGCCTGCCGGCCCACCGCGGCGAAGAGATCAGCGTCGACCTGCTTGACGACTCGCGCTCGGTAGCCTGGGATCAAGCTGAAAACCGTCTTCACGCACAAAAGGCCCTGCTCGAGTTTCTCGTCGAGCCGGCGTATCACCACGCATGAGCCAGCCATTACTGCTAAACCTGCGCAACCTCGCCTGCGGCTATCAAGACCAGCGCGTGGTGCAGAACCTCAACCTGCATTTGAACGCGGGCGACATCGGTTGCCTGCTCGGTTCCTCCGGTTGCGGCAAGACCACCACCCTGCGCGCCATTGCCGGTTTCGAACCGGTGCACGAAGGTGATATCCAGTTGGCCGGCGAGACCATCTCCAGCGCCGGTTTCACCCTCGCGCCGGAGAAACGTCGCATCGGCATGGTGTTCCAGGACTACGCGCTGTTTCCGCACTTGAGCGTGGCCGACAACATCGCCTTCGGCATTCGCAAGCATCCGCAAAAGGATCGCGTGTCCGAAGAGTTGCTGGAGCTGGTCAACCTCAAAGGCCTCGGCAAGCGCTTCCCTCATGAGCTTTCCGGCGGTCAACAGCAGCGTGTTGCCCTGGCCCGCGCCTTGGCGCCGGAGCCGCAATTGCTGCTGCTCGACGAACCGTTCTCCAACCTCGATGGCGAGTTGCGCCGCAAGCTCAGCCATGAGGTGCGCGACATTCTCAAGGCTCGCGGCACCAGCGCGATTCTGGTAACCCACGATCAGGAGGAAGCCTTCGCCGTCAGCGATCACGTCGGCGTGTTCAAGGAAGGCCGGCTGGAACAGTGGGATACGCCCTACAACCTCTATCACGAACCGCTGACGCCGTACGTGGCCAGCTTCATCGGCCAGGGGTACTTCATTCGTGGCCAGTTGAGCAGCCCGGAGTCGGTGCAGACCGAGTTGGGCGAGTTGCGCGGCAACCGCGCCTACACCTGGCCGGTCGGTGGTGCAGTGGATGTGCTGCTGCGTCCGGACGATATCGTTTATGCGCCAGACAGCGCGTTAAAAGCGCGGATCGTCGGCAAGTCGTTCCAAGGCGCGTCGACGCTGTATCGCCTGCAACTGCCGACCGGTGCACAGCTGGAATCGATCTTCCCGAGCCACGTCGATCATCAGATCGGCGCCGAAGTTGGCATTCGTGTTGCGGCGGAGCACCTGGTGTTGTTCCAGGCATCCGGCAGCACGGCGGCGCAGATCCCGGTGGTTGAATCGGGTGTTCGGCGGTACAGCACCGCTCACTGACACGGATCAAAAGATCGCAGCCTTCGGCAGCTCCTACAGGTGTACACGAACCAAGTAGGAGCTGCCGAAGGCTGCGATCTTTTGCTTTCAGCCCAACATCAGCGTGCCGCTGGCCACCAGCGTCGCATTCCCGCCTATCTTCACCCGATCCCCTTCCAGCCGGCAGAACAATTCTCCACCCCGCGCAGAACACTGATAAGCCGTCAGACTCGACTTGCCCAGACGTCCGGACCAATACGGAATCAGACTGCAATGGGTCGATCCGGTCACCGGGTCTTCATTGATGCCAATCGCCGGTGCGAAATAGCGCGAGACGAAATCGTGTTTATTGCCCCGCGCGGTCACGATGGCGCCCAGCCATGGCAGTTTCGCCAGTGCGACCATGTCCGGTTTGCAGTCGAGCACGGCCTGCTCGGACTCCAGCACCACGAACAACTCGTTCGAACCCAGCACATCGACCGCTTCCACCCCGAGTGCACGCTCGACGTCCAGGGTCACGCCCACTTCCGAAGGGATGATCGACGGGAAATCCAGCCACAAACGCCCACCCTCACGACTCACGCTCAGCGGGCCGGACTTGCAGGTAAAGTCCAGGCGCTCAACGGGCTCCTTGTAGATTTCGAACAAAACGTAAGCGCTGGCCAGCGTCGCGTGACCACACAATGGCACCTCGGTGGTCGGGGTGAACCAGCGGATGTGCCAGCCCTGCCCTTCTCGCACCACAAATGCGGTTTCGGCGAGGTTGTGTTCCGCGGCGATCTTTTGCATCAACTCATCGGCGAGCCATGCATCCAGTCGATAAACCATCGCCGGGTTGCCGCTGAAGGGCCGATCACTGAACGCATCGACCTGATGAAACTCAAGCTGCATGAGACTTCTCCTTTATAAGCTCAAGCGCGGCCGATATCGGCGAACGTTGCCTGGGTATGTTCAGCCAGCACGGCGGGCGCCAGTTCGACTTCCAGGCCACGACGCCCCGCGCTGACATGAATGCTCGCGAAGGGCTGGGCCGAACTGTCGATAAACGTGCGCAAGCGCTTCTTTTGCCCCAACGGACTGATGCCACCCAACAGATAACCGGTGGAACGCTGGGCCGCCGCCGGGTCGGCCATTTCGACTTTCTTCACCCCGGCCGCATGGGCCAGTGCTTTCAGATCCAGAGTCCCGCCAACCGGTACCACCGCCACCAGCAATTCACCTTTTTCACTGGCCGCCAACAAGGTCTTGAACACTTGCGCCGGGTCCAGTCCGAGTTTTTCCGCCGCTTCCAACCCATAGGACGCAGCCTTCGGGTCGTGTTCATAACTGTGCACACGGTGTTCGGCCCGAACCTTTTTCAGCAAATCCAATGCGGGTGTCATGACAGCTCCAGACTTGGCGGCAGTAGAAAAATCCTGCGCCGAATTCTAGGACATTGATTCGCAAAAGGCTCTATTCCGGCGCCGTTTGAAGGTGCCACCCACCGTCGCCAGTCACGATCATTCACCGGACTAATAGTTTGTTTGTGACCAATGGTTCACTTTCGACCTTTGACAGCCGTGTTTCTTGTCTATATTTTTTCGTTTCTGAAACTGTACGAAAAGTCTTACCGCAGTGCCCTGCTGTAAACCGGGAACAGGATGGGGATCCTGCCTCGGTGAAAAACGCGCTTTGACCACAATGGACTGAAAGCGCCAGACAAGAAAAAAATGAGGTTTCAATGACAACTGCTTTACAACAACCGTCGCTCTCGAGCCAATGCTTGGCCGAGTTTCTGGGTACTGCACTTCTGATCTTTTTTGGTACAGGTTGCGTTGCCGCGCTCAAGGTCGCGGGTGCCAGCTTTGGCTTGTGGGAAATCAGCATCATCTGGGGCGTCGGCGTGAGCATGGCGATCTACCTGACCGCAGGTGTTTCCGGGGCTCATCTCAACCCTGCCGTGAGCATCGCGTTGAGCATTTTTGCCGACTTCGAAAAGCGCAAATTGCCCTTCTACATTTTCGCCCAAGTGGCCGGCGCCTTTTGCGGCGCTCTGTTGGTGTACTCGCTGTACAGCAACCTGTTCTTCGATTTCGAACAAACTCACCACATGATTCGCGGCACCGAAGCCAGCCTGGAATTGGCGTCGGTATTCTCCACTTTCCCCAACCCGAGCCTGTCCACGGCACAAGCATTCCTCGTCGAAGTCATCATCACCGCCATCCTGATGGGCGTGATCATGTCGCTGACCGACGACAACAATGGCCTGCCCAACGGCCCGCTGGCACCGATCCTGATCGGCCTGCTGATTGCGGTGATTGGCAGTTCGATGGGGCCACTGACCGGTTTCGCGATGAATCCTGCCCGTGACTTCGGCCCTAAGCTGATGACCTTTTTCGCCGGCTGGGGTGAGATTTCCCTCACTGGCGCACGCGATATTCCGTACTTCCTGATCCCGGTTTTCGCACCGATAGTCGGTGCCTGCCTCGGTGCAGCGGCCTACCGCGGAATCATCGCCCGCCATCTGCCAAATGCCGTACCTGCTACAAAGGACACAACAACGGCCATTGACGGCAAACCGAGAATTTCTTGATACCGTTGGCGCATGATCCTGCCGAAAAGATCGCGCGCCAGACCTCACTCCCTTATTTCGTCCAAGGCAATCGACATGACCGACACTCAGAATAAGAACTACATCATTGCCCTCGATCAGGGTACGACCAGCTCCCGCGCGATCATTTTCGACCGCGACGCCAACGTGGTCTGCACCGCTCAACGGGAGTTCGCGCAGCATTACCCGCAAGCAGGCTGGGTTGAACATGACCCGATGGAAATCTTCGCCACCCAGAGCGCGGTGATGGTCGAGGCCCTGGCGCAAGCCGGCCTGCATCACGATCAGGTCGCGGCCATCGGCATCACCAACCAGCGTGAAACCACCGTGGTCTGGGACAAGAACACCGGTCGACCGATCTACAACGCGATTGTCTGGCAGTGCCGCCGCAGCACCGAGATCTGCCAACAGCTCAAGCGCGATGGCCACGAGCAATACATCAGCGACACCACAGGCCTGGTCACCGACCCGTACTTCTCCGGCACCAAGCTCAAGTGGATTCTCGACAACGTCGAAGGCAGCCGCGAACGCGCGCGCAACGGCGAACTGCTGTTCGGCACCGTCGACAGCTGGCTGATCTGGAAATTTACCGGCGGCAAGGTGCACGTCACCGACTACACCAACGCCTCGCGCACGATGCTCTTCAACATCCACACCCTGGAGTGGGACGCGAAGATGCTGGAGGTGCTGGATATCCCCCGCGAAATGCTCCCGGAAGTGAAATCGTCGTCGGAAATTTATGGCCGCACCAAGAGCGGCATCGCCATCGGCGGTATCGCTGGCGACCAGCAAGCCGCGTTGTTCGGTCAGATGTGCGTTGAAGCCGGTCAGGCGAAAAACACCTACGGCACCGGTTGCTTCCTGCTGATGAACACCGGCGACAAAGCCGTGAAATCCAAACACGGCATGCTCACCACCATCGCTTGCGGCCCACGCGGCGAAGTGGCCTATGCGCTGGAAGGCGCGGTGTTCAACGGTGGCTCCACCGTGCAATGGCTACGTGACGAATTGAAGATCATCAACGACGCCCACGACACAGAATACTTCGCCAACAAGGTCAAGGACAGCAACGGCGTGTACCTGGTGCCCGCCTTCACCGGCCTCGGCGCGCCCTATTGGGACCCGTACGCCCGTGGCGCATTGTTCGGCCTGACCCGCGGTGTTCGAGTGGACCACATCATCCGCGCCGCGCTGGAGTCGATCGCCTACCAGACCCGCGACGTGCTCGACGCCATGCAACAGGATGCCGGCGAGCGCCTCAAAGCCCTGCGCGTGGATGGCGGTGCGGTGGCGAACAACTTCCTCATGCAGTTCCAGGCCGACATCCTCGGCACCCAGGTCGAGCGTCCGCAAATGCGCGAAACCACGGCGCTGGGCGCGGCTTACCTGGCGGGTCTGGCCTGCGGTTTCTGGGGTAGCCTGGAAGAGTTGCGTGGCAAAGCGGTCATCGAACGCAAATTCGAACCAACACTGGACGAAGCCGCGAAGGAAAAACTCTACGCCGGCTGGAAAAAAGCCGTCAGCCGCACTCGCGATTGGGCGTCTGAAGACGAGGCTGAATAAGCCCGCTTGCGGATTGGTATCAGCTTGTAACTGGTAGGGAGCAGATTCCTGCGGCATCATGGGCAAATTTTGCACGGCAGCCCAAAGGACGCCCCATGAATCTGCCTCCCCGTCAGCAGCAAATCCTCGAGCTTGTCCGCGAACGCGGCTATGTCAGCATCGAGGAAATGGCCACGCTGTTCGTTGTTACCCCGCAAACCATCCGCCGCGATATCAATCAGCTCGCGGAAGCCAATTTACTGCGTCGCTATCACGGTGGCGCGGCTTACGATTCCAGTGTTGAAAACACCGCCTACGCCATGCGCGCCGACCAGATGCGCGATGAGAAGCAGCGCATCGGCGAAGCCATTGCCGCGCAGATCCCCGATCACGCCTCGCTGTTCATCAACATCGGCACCACCACCGAATCCATCGCGCGCGCGCTGCTCAATCACAGCCATCTGAAGATCATCACCAACAACCTGCACGTGGCTTCGATGCTCAGCGCCAAGGACGATTTCGACGTGCTGCTGACCGGCGGCAATGTGCGACGCGACGGTGGTGTGGTGGGTCAGGCCAGCGTCGATTTCATCAACCAGTTCAAGGTCGATTTTGCTCTGGTCGGCATCAGCGGCATTGATGAAGACGGCAGCCTGCTGGATTTCGATTATCAGGAAGTGCGGGTGTCCCAGGCGATCATCGCCAACGCCCGACAGGTGATCCTCGCCGCCGACTCCAGCAAATTCGGGCGCAACGCCATGATTCGCCTGGGGCCGATCAGCCTGGTCGATTGCCTGGTCACCGATCAGCAACCATCCCCGGCGCTGGCGCAGTTGTTGAACCAGCACAAAGTCCGGTTGGAGGTTGTTTAACAACCTGTAGGAGCACGGCTTGCCGGCGATGGCGTACTCATGACCGCCATCGCCGGCAAGCCGTGCTCCTACACAGGCACCACCCCCACCTACTTCACCAAATGTTCGTAAATTTTCCTTTATCAGCCCTTCGATGAGTATTTTCAATCGAAGCTGACTGGCTGTGCGCGTCTTTATGGGCTAGTATTTTCGCAAATGAACATTCATGTTCGAATTCAAATACAGAAACCAACAGAACTGATAAAAAGTTCCGAGGCCTTAGCCGATGCCGACTTCTACCTTGCCTACGCCCCCTCTTGCCGAGGTCTACGATATCGCCGTCATCGGTGGCGGGATCAATGGCGTGGGGATCGCAGCGGATGCCGCCGGCCGCGGTCTCTCGTTGTTCCTTTGCGAAAAGGATGACTTGGCCAGCCACACCTCCTCGGCCAGCAGCAAGCTGATCCACGGCGGTCTGCGCTATCTCGAACATTACGAATTCCGCCTCGTGCGCGAAGCCCTGGCTGAACGTGAAGTGCTGCTGACCAAAGCCCCGCACATCGTCAAGCAAATGCGCTTCGTGTTGCCGCACCGTCCGCACCTGCGTCCGGCCTGGATGATCCGCGCCGGCCTGTTCCTGTATGACAACCTTGGCAAACGCGAACAGCTCCAGGGTTCGAAAAGCCTGAAGTTCGGCCCGGACAGCGCCCTGAAAAGCGAAATCACCAAAGGCTTCGAATACTCCGACTGCTGGGTCGACGATGCGCGTCTGGTGGTCTTGAACGCCATGGCGGCCCGGGAAAAAGGCGCCCACGTCCACACCCAGACCCGTTGCGTCAGCGCACGCCGCACCAAAGGCCTGTGGCACCTGCACCTTGAGCGCGCCGATGGCAGCCTGTTTTCGATCCGCGCCAAAGCGCTGGTGAATGCCGCCGGCCCGTGGGTCGCCAAGTTCATTCGTGATGACCTGAAAATGGAATCGCCGTACGGCATCCGCCTGATCCAGGGCAGCCACCTGATCGTGCCGAAGCTGTACGAAGGTGAACACGCGCACATCCTGCAAAACGAAGATCAGCGCATCGTATTCACCATTCCGTACCTGAACCACTTCACCCTGATCGGCACCACCGACCGCGAATACACCGGCGACCCGGCTGCCGTGGCGATCACCGACGGCGAAACCGACTACCTGTTGAACGTGGTCAACGCCCACTTCAAAAAGCAGATCAGCCGCGACGACATCCTGCACAGCTATTCCGGCGTGCGCCCGCTGTGCAACGACGAATCCGACAACCCGTCAGCCGTCACCCGCGACTACACCCTCGCGCTGTCGGGCAGCGGTGAAGAAGCGCCGCTGCTGTCGGTGTTCGGCGGCAAGCTCACCACCTACCGCAAACTGGCCGAGTCGGCGCTGGCACAACTGGCACCGTACTTCACGCACATCAAGCCGAGCTGGACCGCCAACGCGCCGCTGCCGGGTGGTGAAGACATGACCACTCCGCAGGCGTTGAGCTCAAAAATCCGCGACAAGTTCGACTGGATTCCGACCGAGATTTCCCGTCGCTGGTCCACCACTTACGGCAGCCGGACCTGGCGCATGCTCGAAGGCGTTCAAAACCTCAGCGATCTGGGCGAACACATTGGCGGCGGTCTCTATACCCGTGAAGTCGATTACTTGTGCAGCGAAGAATGGGCGACCACCGCGCATGACATCCTGTGGCGCCGCAGTAAGCTCGGCTTGTTCACCACGCCGGCGGAACAGGAAAAGCTCAAGGATTATCTGAACAAGGTCGAGCAGAACCGCAGCAAGATTGAAGCGGCCTGATCGACAAGCCGAACTGCAAAGATCAATAGATCGCAGCTTCGTTTCACTCACAGCTCCTACAGGGGAATTCGTTCCTCTGTAGGAGCCGTGAGTGAAAAGAAGCTGCGATCTTTTGACGTATTTGGCAGGTTTAGTCGCGAAGGTCCGACTCGTGGATGGGTTGATCACGATGAGTCGCCCGTTGATACTGCGCCGGCCAGATGGCTTTGCGTCCCCCGAGATCATCATCCGCGTGCAGCGGCCAGTACGGATCGCGCAACAGCTCGCGAGCCAGGAAGATGATGTCCGCCTGACAGGTGCGCAGAATGTGCTCGGCCTGCGCCGGGTCGGTAATCATGCCCACGGTGCCGGTCGCGATTTCCGCCTCCTTGCGGACCTTTTCGGCGAAGCGCGTTTGATAGCCGGGGCCGGTAGGAATTTCCGCATTGACCGCCGTGCCACCCGACGACACATCGATCAGATCCACGCCAAGGGTTTTGAGGCGACGCGCCAGCTCAACGGTTTCGTCTGGATTCCAGCCATCCTCCACCCAATCCGTGGCCGAAACCCGAACAAACAAAGGCAGCTCTTCCGGCCACACCGCGCGCACCGCTTCGGTGACCTGCAACACCAGGCGAATGCGGTTCTCAAATGAACCGCCGTACTGGTCACGCCGTTGATTACTCAGCGGTGAAAGAAACTGGTGCAGCAGATAGCCATGGGCCGCATGCACTTCCACCACTTTGAAACCGGCTTCCAGCGCACGTTTGGCTGCATCGACAAAGGCCTGAATCACATCGGCGATTTCAGCATCGTCGAGCTGTTTGGGTTGTGTGTGCTGTGGGTCAAAAGCAATCGGTGACGGGCCGACCGGCAACCAGCCGCCGTCTTCGGCTTTCACGCTGCCATGCTTGCCGAGCCACGGCCGATAGGTGCTGGCCTTGCGCCCCGCATGGGCCAGTTGGATGCCGGCCACGCCGCCCTGGGCGGCAATGAAGCGGGTGATGCGTTGCAAGGGTTCAATCTGTTCATCGTTCCACAGGCCAAGGTCTTGCGCGGTGATGCGCCCGTCGGCAGTGATCGCCGTAGCTTCGGTGAACACCAGCCCCGCCCCGCCGATGGCACGGCTGCCGAGGTGGACCAGATGCCAGTCATTGGCCAGGCCATCGACGCTGGAATACTGGCACATCGGTGATACCGCGATGCGATTGAGCAGGGTCAGTTGGCGAAGGGTATAGGGTTCAAGCAGCAGACTCATGGGGCACCTCTCGAATCAGTGGTCAGGCTCCAGGGTTCTGTTTGAAAGTCGACGAGTGACAGGAAAAAGGTACAGCACCCGCCCCCGCGGGCAAAAGAATTCGACAAGACGTCACAAGGATAATCAAGCAGTGCTTAGAGCCTAGTCGACATCGGGGCTCAATGGGGGATTCAAGAAAAGATCGCAGCCTTCGGCAGCGCCCACAGGCGTGTAGGAGCTGCCGAAGGCTGCGATCTTTTGATCTTTGACGCTCAACGCGGTTCGATGTGGGCAATCATCAGCTGAACGGTCTCATTGCCACGAAACTCGTTCACGTCGAGCTTATAGGCCAGTTCCACCCACTTGATGGTCGGATTCGGCCAGACATCGCGGTCGATACCAAAGGCAATGCCATCGAGCTTGACCGAGCCGCACTCACTTCTGAGCACCACTTTCAGGTGGCGCTCGCCGACGACGCGTTGCTCGACGAGTTGAAACACCCCGTGAAACAGCGGCTCCGGAAAATGCTGTCCCCAAGGACCGGCATGGCGCAGTGCACGGGCCAGTTCCAAGTGAAACTCCTCGACCGCCAGGGTGCCGTCCGACAGCAGGCGTCCGGTCAAGTCTTCTTCGCGCAATTGCCGACGCACTTCAGCGTCAAAGGCTTCGGCGAACAACGGGAAATTCGCTTCCGGCAATGTCAGGCCTGCCGCCATCGCATGGCCGCCGTACTTGGTGATCAGGTTCGGATGCTGCGCCGCCACCACGCTCAGGGCGTCGCGGATGTGAAAGCCCTGGACCGAACGGCCCGAGCCCTTAAGCAGGCCATCGCCGGCATCGGCGAAAGCAATTGTCGGACGGAAATAACGCTCTTTCATACGCGACGCGAGGATACCGATGACCCCCTGGTGCCACTCGGGATCGAACAGGCACAAGCCGAACGGCATCGATTCCACCGGCAAATCCTTGAGCTGCGCCAGCGCTTCACGCTGCATGCCTTGCTCGATGGATTTGCGGTCCTGGTTCATGCCGTCCAGTTGAGCGGCCATTTCACCGGCCAGCCCGGCGTCTTCAGTGAGCAGGCATTCGATGCCCAGGCTCATGTCATCCAGACGCCCCGCCGCGTTCAGGCGCGGGCCGACGATAAAGCCAAGATCGGTGGAGGTGATGCGTGCGTGATCTCGCTTGGCCACTTCCAGGATCGCCTTGATCCCCGGTCGGGCACGGCCGGCACGAATCCGCTCCAGGCCTTGATGCACGAGAATCCGGTTGTTGGCATCCAGCGGCACCACGTCGGCAACGCTGCCCAACGCCACCAGATCCAGCAGTTCACCGATATTCGGCTGCGGCTTGCTCGCATACCAGCCGAGTTCGCGCAAACGCGCACGCAAAGCCATCAGCACATAGAAAATCACCCCGACACCGGCCAGCGCCTTGCTCGGGAACTCGCAGCCGGGCTGGTTCGGATTGACAATGGCGTCGGCCAGCGGCAGCTCATCACCGGGTAAGTGGTGATCGGTGACCAGCACGCTGAGCCCGGCCTTTTTCGCCGCCGCCACGCCTTCGACGCTGGAGATGCCGTTGTCCACGGTGATCAGCAGTTGAGGCTGACGCTCCAGCGCCACCGCGACGATTTCCGGCGTCAGGCCGTAGCCATAGTCAAAACGATTGGGCACCAGATAATCAACATGCGCCGCACCCAGCAAGCGCAACCCCAACGTGCCGACCGTACTCGCGGTTGCGCCGTCGGCGTCAAAGTCACCGACGATCAGAATCCGCTGACGCTGTTCCAGCGCGGTCACCAGCAAATCCACGGCCGCCTCGATACCCTTGAGCTTCTGGAACGGAATCAGCCGCGCCAGGCTCTTGTCCAGTTCGACTTCGGACTGCACGCCCCGCGCCGCATACAGGCGGGTCAACAGCGGCGGAATATCACCGAGGAACGGCAAGGTGTTGGGCAGCAGGCGAGGTTCGATGCGCATGGGGTGACAGGTGCTTCTCTTGAGTACGTAGGATAAAACCGGATGACGTGCGAGGACTCAGCCGCGCTCGCCCGACAACCATTGCAATTGGACTTCGTGCTGACCACGGTCATCGGTGACGAAAATCGTCCCTTCGCTGATCATCACGTCCCACTTGATGACGCGCGGCATGTCTTTGGCCAGGGTCTCCAGGACTTCCTGAGGCACGGCAGCGATGTGGACGTTTTTCAGGTTCTTGATCGCCGGGATCACCTTGCCTTCCCAGACGCGCAGGCTGCCATACGCCAGCAGGCTGGTGCGTTCAGTGCGACGCGAACACCAGGTCAGGCGATCGGCATCCGGTTGGCCGACTTCGATCCAGTGCAGGACACGGTCATCCAGGCTTTTTTCCCACAGGGCCGGTTCATCCACTTCTGACAGACCACGGCCAAAAGACAGCTGCTCGTTGTACCAGAGGGCGTAGGCCAACAGGCGCACGGTCATGCGCTCTTCGGTTTCCGAAGGATGACGGGCGATGGTCTGCTTGACGCTCTCGTAGACGCTGCGGTCGAGGTCGGTGAGGTTCAGTTCAAACTTGTAGGTCGTGGACGGCTGGGCCATGAACGGGCTTCTTGATACGAGGAAAGGCGGCAAGTCTAACCGATGCGGCAGGTATTCATCGAATTGAAGGCAATCTCGCTCGGGCGCCTGACAGTCGGCTATGTTAAAACTCTGTATTCGCTCAACCCTTGTCCTACAGGATCCCGTATGTCGTCCACCGCCAAACCGCTTTCAGGCCTCAAAGTCATCGAATTGGGCACGTTGATTGCCGGCCCTTTTGCCTCGCGCATTTGCGCTGAATTCGGTGCCGATGTGGTCAAGGTCGAATCCCCGGACGGTGGCGATCCGCTGCGCAAATGGCGCAAGTTGTATGAAGGCACTTCGCTGTGGTGGTTTGTTCAGGCGCGCAATAAAAAGTCGCTGACCCTGAACCTCAAGCATCCCGACGGCCTGGCGATCCTGAAAAAACTGCTGAGCGAAGCGGACATCCTGATCGAGAACTTCCGCCCGGGCGTGCTGGAAAAACTCGGCCTGGGCTGGGACGTCTTGCACGCACTGAATCCAAAACTGGTGATGGTGCGTCTCTCGGGCTTCGGCCAGACCGGACCGATGAAAGATCAGCCGGGGTTTGGTGCAGTCGGCGAGTCGATGGGCGGCTTGCGCTACATCACCGGTTTCGAGGATCGCCCACCAGTGCGCACCGGAATTTCCATTGGCGACTCGATTGCCGCGCTTTGGGGCGTCATCGGCGCGCTGATGGCTTTGCGTCACCGCGAGGTCAATGGCGGTCAGGGGCAAGTGGTGGACGTGGCGCTGTATGAGGCGATCTTCGCCATGATGGAAAGCATGGTCCCGGAGTTCGATGTGTTCGGCTTCATCCGCGAACGCACCGGCAACATCATGCCCGGCATCACGCCGTCATCGATCCATACCAGCGCCGATGGCAAACATGTGCAGATCGGTGCCAACGGCGATGCGATCTTCAAACGCTTCATGCTGATCATTGGCCGCGAAGACCTGGCCAACGATCCAATGCTGGCCAGCAACGACGGTCGTGACAGCCGCCGTGACGAGCTCTACGGGGTCATCGATCGCTGGGTCAACTCACTGCCGCTGGACACGGTTCTTGAGCGGCTGAATCAGGCCGATGTACCGGCCAGCCGGATCTTCAGCGCCGAAGACATGTTCAGCGATCCGCAGTACCTCGCCCGGGAAATGTTCCTGCAGGCCAAGCTGCCGGACGGCAAAGACTTCAAGATGCCGGGAATCGTGCCGAAACTCTCTGATACACCCGGTGATTGTGAATGGGTCGGGCCGCAACTGGGCGAGCACAATGCGCAGGTACTCCAGGAACTTGGCTATGACGCGTCGCAGATCACACAGCTGCGCAAAGACGGAGCCATTTGAGCTGAAGCGTCTGTTTGCGCAATTCATCCAGCACTGCCTGTGGCGGAACGGGCGGGTGCTGTGTGCTTTGGCGGGTATGCTGCTGATCGCCGCGCTGGCGCCTATGGCACTGGCGCAACCCAAGGAAACCCTGATCTGGCTCAAGCGTGATCTGCCACCGCTGTTCATTTTCGAGGGCCCGAAAAAAGGCCTGGGTGTCATCGATCAATTGCTGCCGAAGCTCATGGCCGGCATGCCTCAGTACCAGCACAGCGTGATGAGGGTCAATCGCGCGCGCGGATTGCAGATGCTCCACGAGCCATCCCTTACCTGCGATGCGGCATTGAACTGGAGCAAGGAACGGGACACCTGGATCGCGTTTTCCACTCCGGTATTCCGCGCCATGAGCAACGGCCTGGCCGTACGGCGTGTTGATCGCGAAGTGCTGGCGCCCTTCATCAAGGAGGGCGAAGTGGATTTGGCCGCCCTGCTCGCTACCGGCAGTGTGAACTTGGGGGTCATTGCCGAACGCAACTATGGCGAGTACCTCGACACCTTGCTTAAACAGGCGCCGCCCAAGGCTCTGACACGCCATTACGGCAATGACGCCTTGGGCAGTTTGCTGCAAATGCAACGCCTTGGACGCTTGCAACTGCTGTTGGGCTATCGCCCGGAAATCCGCTACCAGGCGCAGCAGCAAGGGATCGCCGAGAATGAATTGCAGTTCTTCCCGATCCGCGGCACTGGCAAATACCTGTCCGGATACATCGGCTGCACCAACACGCCGCAAGGCCGACAGGCGATCATCGAGATCAACCAACTGCTGCGCGCCCTGCCCCGCGATCACCTGAGCGAGGCCTACGCGGCGTGGCTCGACCCGGAAAGTCGCAGCGAATACCTGGAAGCTTCCAAAGCATTTTTCGAGCAACAGGCCGGGCAGTGAAAAATCCCGGGCAAAAAGAAACCCCGAGAAGTGGGGAGACGACTCGGGGTTAAACGTGGCCTACATAAAGACCCGTAGCAACAAGCTACAAGCACCGGAGCACAATGCTTGATCTTGCTGGTAAAGGGTCTGACTGACTTGGGCGCAGGAAGGTTCCCACAAAACTCAATTCAGTTTCGGCTGGCCAGCAGCCGGTCCTGAGCGGCATTGCGCAACGCCGCGATCACACAAGGCTCCAGGCGTCCTTCAGCAATCAACACATCGCGATGCAAGCCATCGACCACATCGGTCAGCGAGCGTTTGTCGATCAACTGCGCCTGACTGAACTCCCGGTCGACCACCACTGCACCGGTCGCGTTCGTCAATGTGACCCGGCATTCGCCATGAAGGCCTGACGGGGTCAATGTCACCTGGTACGGGCTCAGAGCCTCACCGAGCAAGAGACTGATACTTTCCATCTCGATCACCACTCAATAGTCCGAAAACAAAGTGCCTGGGGCGTGTCTACAGTAAATGACCGCCGGCCCGAGAAGAAAGTTCTGGATACCGAGTGCGGGACAATCCGCGCCTCGAGTCAAAAGAGCATGCACGGCAAAGATGACAGAGAAAAAACAGGCGCGTCACGTCTGTCGGGTTCGCTGACCGATATCGATCCATCCCCCCAACAACCCGCGCAATTGACCATCGGCACTGTAAAACGGCACGGTCCACTGGTAGATGTCCCGCAGGCCATGCTTGAACAGCAATTGCCGCTCGTTGAACCGTGACTTGCGCGTGCTTAACTGAGCCATGAACTCGGCATGCAAAAGCTCGGCGGTTTCTTTAGGCAAGACTTCAAGCTCGATCAACAGTCGTCCCTGCATCTGATCAAAACGGGCCGACAGGCTCTCCTCATAGCTTTTGTTGCACATGAGCAAACGTCCTTGCCGGTCTCGAACAAACACTGGGTCAGGCATTGCGTCCATCAACGTGTGCTGGAACGCCAACTGATCGCGGAGGCCACTCTCGGCGCCCTTACGCTGTTCGATTACAGTGGCCAGTCGACGATTCCAGATCAGCGATATCAGCGCGAACAGGCTGACGATCAACACACTCCAGCAAACCTGCCTGCTAATCCCCGCCCAGATTGAGGGTGTCGTTGCGGGCGCAACCTCATGAAACCATTTGTGGCGAATGGCTCGCAGTTCGGCAGGCGGAAAAGCCGCCAGTGCTTTACCGAGGATGCTCAACAGCTGCGGCTGAGCTTTGTGTACTGCCAGATAATCAGCGTCCCATTTGCCCTCGATCGCTTCACTGGTCCTGAGCCGCCCTGGCGGATAGAGTCGCGCTCCGATTTCATTGTCGATGGTCGCGTACGCTTCGCCGCTCTCGACCAATGCCCGGGCTTCAGCGTGAGTCTTTACCGAACGCAATTCGATGGACGGGTGGTCGCGACGAATCACGGCCTCCAGCGCATGCCGCGTCGGCAGCACCAGCACCTTTTTCGCCAGTTGTTCCAGCGAGTGCACAGCAGGGGCCTCTGCATGCCCGACAAACACCCAGCCAGCGCCGCCGAAGGCATGACTGAAATCGAGAAATGCCCTGCGTTCGTCGTTCACGGACAGCATCGTGCTCATATCGGCAGCGCCGCTTTCCAGACGACCGAGCAACTGCTCGGTGGAAAATGTCTCGTCGTAGACAAACTGCAACCCTGTCATGGCGCTGATGTGCTCCAGCACATCGTGATGGAAACCACTCCAATGACCGCGCTCGTCCTTGAACAGATACAAGGGATATTGTGTCAACGCGACGACGACTGGCGAATGCTCCGCCAACCACTGGCGCTCCTGCGGATCGAGCTCGATCAGAGGCCCGGTAGCCGTCATGTCAGTTTCATACGCTACCAATTGCGCCGCCATCGCCCCCAGACTCAGCCCCAGGAGCACAACCAAAATCATCCAGCTCAAGGCTGGCATCAACACTGCGAAATACGGCATTACCACATCCTTGCGCTCGGTCCGCCCGTCCTCAATAGGCGATTTCCCGGCCAGTGTGGCATGCAAAAACAACAAAGCCCGTCAGGAGACGGGCTTCAATGTGTGACAGGTTTTGCCGGTTACAAAGGCTTACCGCGGTTGCCATGCTGACTGACAAAGGCCTGCACGGCTTTCAGGTCGTTCGGCAACACGGTGCAACGCTCGTCTCGCTCAAACAAATCAGAAAGATGTACAGGGAGTTCGAGTGCTTTTCCTACACCGGCTTTCTCCACGGCGTCCGGGAATTTGACCGGATGCGCCGTACCGAGGATCACCATCGGGATATCCAGGCTGCGACGGCATTCGCGCGCGGCCTTGACGCCGATGGCGGTGTGCGGGTCCAGCACTTCGCCGGTCTGCTCGTAGACTTCGGCGATGGTTTCGCAGGTTTGTGCGTCATCCACGGCCAGCGAGTCGAACAGTTTGCGGGCTTCGGTCCAGCGCTCTTGCTCGACGCTGAAACCACCGCCCTGCTTGAAGCTGTCCATCAAACCGGCAATCGCTGCGCCGTTGCGACCGTGCAGGTCGAACAGCAGGCGTTCGAAGTTCGACGAGACCATGATGTCCATTGATGGCGACAGCGTGGCGTGCAGGGTTTCCTTGACGTACTGGTTGCCGCTCATGAAGCGGTGCAGGATGTCGTTGCGGTTGGTGGCGACGATCAACTGGTTGATCGGCAGGCCCATGTTGCGCGCCAGGTAACCGGCGAAAATGTCGCCGAAGTTGCCGGTCGGCACCGAGAACGACACCGAACGCGCCGGGCCACCCAACTGCAGGGCTGCGTGGAAGTAGTAAACGATCTGGGCCATGATCCGCGCCCAGTTGATCGAGTTCACGGCCACCAGGCGAGTGCCCTTGAGGAAGCCCTGGTCGGCGAAGCTCGCCTTGACCATTTCCTGGCAGTCATCGAAGTTGCCTTCGATGGCGATGTTGTGGATGTTCTCACCGAAAATGGTGGTCATCTGCCGGCGCTGCACTTCCGATACGCGGTTGTGCGGATGCAGGATGAAGATGTCGACGTTTTCGCAGTGCTTGCAGCCTTCGATGGCGGCCGAACCGGTGTCACCGGAGGTAGCGCCGACGATCACCACGCGCTCGCCGCGCTTTTCCAGCACGTAGTCGAGCAAACGACCGAGCAGTTGCAGGGCGAAGTCCTTGAACGCCAGGGTCGGGCCGTGGAACAGCTCCAGCACCCATTCGTTGCCGTTCAGCTGACGCAGCGGCGCAACGGCGCTGTGGGCGAACACGCCGTAGGTTTCTTCAAGAATCTTTTTGAAATCGGCGTCTGGAATGCTGCCGGTAACGAACGGGCGCATGACGCGAAAAGCCAGCTCGTGATACGGCAGGCCAGCCCAGGAAGCGATTTCTTCCTGGGTGAAACGTGGCAGGTTTTCCGGGACGTACAGACCGCCGTCGGTAGCAAGACCGGCCAGCAGGACGTCTTCGAAATTCAGGGCCGGTGCCTGGCCGCGGGTACTGATGTAACGCATGACTGACTCCAATGGACAGTGTTCGTAATGCCGGGCCAGCACGCTGGCCCGGTGAACGATAACGGCTTAGTTCAGGTGCTCGACACGAATCCGTACAACCGGACCGACCACGCCCGCCAAGGCTTCCAGGGCGGCGATCGCATCGTTGATGCGCTGCTCCAGTACGCGGTGGGTCAGCAGGATCATCGGCACCAGGCCGTCGTGCTCCTCGGCTTCCTTCTGCATGATCGACTCGATGTTGATCCCGCGCTCCGAGAGGATGCTCGCCACCTGGGCCAACACGCCCGGATGGTCCTTGGCCTGGATGCGCAGGTAGTAAGCGCTTTCGCAGGCTTCGATTGGCAGGATCGGGTGCGCCGACAGCGAATCCGGCTGGAAGGCCAGGTGCGGCACGCGGTTTTCCGGGTCGGAGGTCATGGCGCGAACAACATCCACCAGGTCGGCGATTACCGACGAAGCGGTCGGCTCCATGCCGGCGCCGGCGCCGTAGAACAACGTCGAACCGGCAGCATCGCCGTTGACCATCACCGCGTTCATCACGCCGTTGACGTTGGCGATCAGGCGATCAGCCGGGATCAGCGTCGGGTGCACGCGCAGTTCGATACCGGATGCGGTGCTGCGCGCCACGCCCAGGTGCTTGATGCGGTAACCCAACGCTTCGGCGTAGTTCACGTCAGCGGTGGTGAGTTTGGTGATGCCTTCGGTGTAAGCCTTGTCGAATTGCAGCGGAATGCCGAACGCAATCGAAGCCAGGATCGTCAGCTTGTGGGCTGCGTCGATGCCTTCAACGTCGAAGGTCGGATCGGCTTCGGCGTAACCCAGAGCCTGGGCTTCGGCCAGTACGTCTTCGAAGGTACGACCCTTCTCGCGCATTTCCGTCAGGATGAAGTTGCCGGTGCCGTTAATGATGCCGGCGACCCAGTTGATACGGTTGGCGGACAGACCTTCACGGATCGCCTTGATCACCGGAATGCCACCAGCTACCGCCGCCTCGAACGCAACGATCACACCCTTCTCGCGAGCCTTGGCGAAAATTTCATTACCGTGAACAGCGATAAGCGCCTTGTTCGCGGTGACCACATGCTTGCCATTCTCGATGGCCTTGAGTACCAGCTCGCGGGCAACGGTATAGCCGCCCATCAGCTCTATGACGATGTCGATCTCAGGGTTCGTGGCCACTTCGAAGACATCGTTGGTAATCGCAATACCGGTCGTTTGGAACTGAGGCTTTGGCGTGCGCATGGCAATTTGAGCCACTTCGATCCCACGCCCGGCACGACGAGCAATTTCCTCGGCGTTGCGCTGAAGTACGTTGAAGGTACCGCCACCGACGGTCCCTAACCCACAGATGCCTACTTTGACCGGTTTCACTGTGAACTCCCCATAAAACGGCCGACTCAAGGCCGGCCGTGAAAACAGCCGCATGCTCGCGGCTCTCTATTAATGGCCCGGCGATGTCGCTGCCGGACCATGCTCGTCAATGGCTGACCGTGACGATGCGAATTTACTTCGCGCCCAGCGCCAGTTTGGCGACTTGTGGCGCAGGCTGGTAGCCCGGAATGACCTGACCGTCGGCCAAAACGATGGCCGGTGTGCCGTTCACGCCGATCGACTGACCGAGGGCAAACTGCTTGGAAACCGGGTTATCGCACTTGGCGGCCTTGATTTCCTTGCCGTCGACCATTTTATCCATGGCCGCTTTCTTGTCTTTCGAGCACCACACCGCTTGCAGTTGCTCGTCACCCGGAGAGCCCAGGCCCTGGCGCGGGAACGCCACGTAACGCACTTCGATGCCGCGCTTGTTCAGCTCCGGGATCTCGGCGTGCAGCTTGTGGCAGTACGGGCACGTGGTGTCGGTGAACACGGTGATGTGCGATTTGGTTTCGCCGATGGCCGGGTACACCACGGTTTCAGCAACCGGGATGTCGTTGACCAGCTTGGAGATGCCCAGGCGTTCAGTCTTCTCGGTCAGGTTGACCGGTTTGCCGTCCTTGAGCTGGAACATGTAGCCCTGAACAACATATTGGCCGTCGGCGCTGGCGTAAAGAACGCGGCTGCCCCTGAGCTTGACTTCATACAGGCCTGGCAGCGGACTGGCGGTGATGGTCTCTACCGGCACTTCGAGCTGGAGGTTTTCCAGGCTTTTACGAATGGCTTTGTCGGCCGCGTCATCGGCGACGGCAAAGGTGCTGACCAACGCAATGGCGGCGGCGGCGAAAATCTGGGTCAGACGCATGAGAACTCCTGAAGGCGGACAAATGGGACAACCAGAACGCCGGTACCAAAACACCGGGTCATAACCGCCCATCGTGCAAACCGGCAAAGCCTATCACATAAGGCCGGCGTGGCCGAATGCGGCTGACGCAAGACATTATCGGTCAACCGCGCGGGTGGTGTTTGGCATGCAAATCCTGCAATCGCGCCCGGGCGACATGGGTATAGATCTGAGTTGTGGACAGGTCACTGTGGCCCAACAGCATCTGCACCACCCGCAAATCCGCGCCGTGGTTGAGCAAGTGCGTAGCGAACGCATGGCGCAGCGTGTGCGGCGACAGCGACTTGCCGATGCCCGCGACCTTGGCCTGGTGCTTGATGCGGTGCCAGAACGTCTGCCGGGTCATCTGCTCGCCGCGCAGGCTGGGGAACATCACATCGCTTGGGCGTCCGCCGAGGAGTTCACTGCGGGCATCGCGCATGTAGCGCTCGACCCAGACAATCGCCTCCTCGCCCATCGGCACCAGCCGCTCCTTGCTGCCTTTGCCCATCACTCGCAGCACACCTTGACGCAAATTGACCTGTTCCAGGGTCAGGCTGATCAACTCCGTTACCCGCAGGCCACAGGCGTAAAGCACTTCGAGCATGGCGCGATCGCGCTGGCCGATCGCCTCGCTCAGGTCCGGCGCCTTGAGCAGCGCTTCTACGTCAGCTTCCGACAACGATTTAGGCAACGGCCTACCGAGTTGCGGCATGTCGACGCGAAGGGTCGGATCGACGGCGATCAGTTTTTCCCGCAGCAAATAGCGATAGAAGCCTCGAACACCGGAGAGGAATCGCGCAGTGGAACGGGGTTTGTAGTTTTGCTCCAGGCGCCAGGCCAGGTGATCAAGAATCAACTCCCGGCCCGCGTTCACCAGTTCCAGTCCTTTCTCCTGCAACCAGCCGTTGAACAGGGCCAGGTCGCTGCGATAGGCATCACGGGTGTTGTCGGAAAGTCCTTTCTCCAGCCAGAGGGCGTCGAGGAATTGGTCTATCAAGGGATGATCGATGGCAGGCATGGGCACTCAAACGCGCAGCCTTGGGGCTGGCGCAAAAAAATCAACATGAACGGTAGATACGACCGCTAGTCTTTCATAGCCTGCAAATTCAAGGAACAGGGAGCAGCAATGAGCGAACAGCAGATTTTGTTGGCATTTGGCGGAATTGGCGCGGCGGCACTGGGGTGCCAATGGCTGGCGTGGCGCCTGAAGCTACCGGCGATTCTGTTTCTTTTGCTGACCGGGGTTTTGGTCGGCCCGGTGTTGCACTTGCTGGATCCACAGGAAATGTTCGGCCCGTTGCTGATGCCGCTGGTGTCGCTGGCGGTGGCGCTGATTCTGTTCGAAGGCAGCCTGACGCTGCACTTGTCGGAGTGGCGCGAGATTGGCAGCGTCGTTCATCGACTGGTCACCATTGGTGCCCTCTCGACCTGGGTAGTCATCGCCGTCGCCACTCACTGGCTTTTGGGCTTCGACTGGATGCTGGCCATCCTCTTCGGCAGCCTGACGCTGGTCACCGGGCCGACCGTGATCGTTCCGATGCTGCGCGTCGTGCGCCCGAAAGCCTCGATTGCCAACATTCTGCGCTGGGAAGGCATCGTCATCGATCCGATCGGCGCGCTGCTGGCGGTGGTCGTCTACAGTTTCATCATCGCCAGTGCCGAGGGCCACGGGCTCAAGGAAAGTTTGCTGACCTTTGGTGGCGTGATTCTGTGCGGTAGCCTGTTCGGCATTTTTGGTGGCTGGTTGCTCGGTACTCTGATTCGCCGCCAGTGGCTGCCGGAATACCTGCACAACCTGGCAGCGCTCGCGGCTGTGCTGGGGATTTTCATCATCGCCAACGAGGTGATGCACGAATCCGGCTTGCTGGCCGTGACGCTGATGGGCATGTGGCTGGCCAACATGAAAGGCGTGGATGTGCGGCACATCCTGCACTTCAAGGAAAACCTCAGCGTCCTGCTGATTTCAGGATTGTTCATTCTGCTGGCAGCTCGACTGGACCTGAACGCCATGATCGGACTCGGGCCTTTGGTGCTGATTTTGCTGCTGGTCATTCAACTGATTGCCCGTCCTTTGAATGTGCTGATTTCTACGGCAGGCTCAAGCCTGAGCTGGCGCGAACGGGCGCTGCTGGGATGGATCGCGCCTCGCGGTATCGTGGCGGCAGCGGTGTCGGCGATATTTGCGATTCGCTTGCATGAGGCCGGTCACGAAGGCGCGCTGCTGCTGGTGCCGCTGACCTTTGCCGTCATCATCGGCACCGTGGTGCTGCAAAGCGCGACAGCGCGGCCATTGGCGCGTTTGCTGAAGGTGGCTGAGCCGGCGCCGAGCGGCTTCCTCATCATCGGCGCCAACGGCCCGGCCCGCACGCTGGGCAAGGCGCTGCAACAACTGGGCAGCCGCGTACTGCTGACCGATTCGAGCTGGGAGAACATTCGAGCGGCACGTATGGAAGGCCTACCGACTTATTTCGGCAACCCGGCCTCTCAACATGCCGATGCGCATCTGGATCTGGTGGGACTCGGACATTTGCTGGCGCTGTCACCGTCAGGCGAAATGAACACACTGGCGCTGATGCGCTTTCGACACGACTTTGGCCATCAGCGGATGTTCGGCCTTGCCAGCGGCCAGGAAAGCCGTCGCACCGACAAGCATCGGACAAGCCTGGAACATCGTGGTAATCAACTGGGCAGTGAGGCGCTGACCTACGGCAAATTCGCCAGTCAGCTCAGTCAGGGTGCCGAGCTGTACAGCACGACGTTGACGGATGGTTTCGGCTGGGAGGATTACCGGGCACTGCATGGCGATCGCGCGACTTTGCTGTTCCTGCGCGATGACAGTGGCTGGGTGCATGTGGTGACGCCGGATAGCCCGCTCAAGCCTGCGGCGGGGTGGACGTTGCTGGCGTTGATTCAACCCGAGACGGAGTGATCCCAAAAGATCGCAGCCTTCGGCAGCTCCTACATGGACTCTGAATACATCCTGTAGGAGCTGCCGAAGGCTGCGATCTTTTTCAGCATTACCAAATTTCAGGCAACAAAAAAGCAGCCCGCAGGCTGCTTTTTTTGCATCGGAAGCTGGACTTAAGCCAGTTTTTCCTTGATGCGAGCTGCTTTACCCGACAGGTCGCGCAGGTAGTACAGCTTGGCTTTACGTACGTCACCGCGACGTTTAACAGCCATGCTGTCGATCTGCGGGGAGTAGGTCTGGAAAGTACGCTCTACGCCAACACCGTTGGAGATTTTACGAACGGTGAATGCACTGTTTACGCCGCGGTTACGCTTGGCGATAACAACACCTTCGAACGCTTGCAGACGCGAACGGTCGCCTTCCTTTACTTTTACCTGAACGACAATGGTGTCGCCCGGTGCAAAGGTAGGGATCTCTTTGGTCATCTGCTCTGCTTCGAGTGCAAGGATGATTTTGTTAGTCATGCTGTGCTCCTAAGGTAAATCGTCGGATTTACCATCGATACGTTGTTAACTATCGTCCCGCTCGCGGATGTATTCCTCGAGCAGCTTCTTCTCTTCTCCAGAAAGCGAGCGGCTTTCCAGAAGATCGGCGCGTCGTTCATAGGTCCGACCAAGGGACTGCTGTAAACGCCAACGCCGGATGTGCGCGTGATTGCCACTTAGCAATACGTCGGGAACACGCTGATCCGCATACACCTCCGGTCGGGTGTAGTGCGGGCAATCCAGCAAACCATCCGTAAAGGAATCTTCCTCGGCGGAGTCCGCATGCCCTAAAGCTCCAGGCAGCAGTCGTGTAACCGCATCGATCAGGACCATCGCCGGCAGCTCGCCGCCAGACAGTACATAGTCGCCAATCGACCACTCTTCATCGACATGAGCATCAATAAAACGCTCGTCAATGCCTTCATAGCGGCCGGCAATCAGGATCAATGCATCCAGATTCGCCAACTCGCGTACCGCCGACTGAGTCAGTTGACGGCCTTGGGGGGACAGGTAAATCACCTTCGCTCCCTCCCCGGCGACTGCCTTGGCCTGAACCAGAGCATCTTCCAGGGGCTTGATCTTCATCACCATGCCCGGACCACCGCCAAATGGGCGATCATCCACAGTGTGATGTCGATCCGTCGTGTAGTCTCGCGGGTTCCAACAGGTGAGCTGCAAGAGCCCCTGTTTCACCGCCCGACTGGTGATGCCGTACTCGCTGATGGCGGAGAACATCTCGGGAAACAAACTGATCACTTCTACGCGCAAGTTAGCCACGCTTAGAAGTCCGCGTCCCAATCCACCTTCATCTCGCCTGCTGCCAGATCGATGGCCAACACGCATTGCTCGGTATACGGCAACAGGCGTTCGCGATCATCCAGGCTGCCAGCGCAAGGCTTGACCACCATTACATCATTCGAGCCGGTCTCCAGCAGGTGATCGATCTTCCCGAACAGTTGCCCGAGGGTGTCGATGACCTTGAGACCTTCCAGCTGGTACCAGTAGTACTCGCCGTCGGTCAGTTCAGGGAACAGGTTGCGCGGCACGCAGATCTCATAACCGGCCAGAAGACGAGCTTCTTCACGATCATCGAGACCCTTGAGCTTTGCGACCAGGAACTTGTCGTTCCCGCGTCCGCTGACCAGCTCTACCTGCTTTACATTGCCGTCACGCTTGAGCGTCCAGGTTTTGTATTCCAGCAGGTTCTTAATCGGATCAGTAAAGGAGTACACCTTCACTTCGCCGCGAACGCCGTGAACCGAGTAAATCTTGCCGATAACGATCAAATCATCAGCAACAGCTGGCGTCGCGTTCATATTGCTCAGGCCGTAGCCTTAGCAGATTCCTTCAACAACTGAGCAACGCGCTCAGAAGGTTGTGCACCAACGCTCAGCCAGTAGGCTACGCGCTCTTGGTTCACGGACAGACGGACTTCTTGACCACGAGCAACAGGGTTGAAGAAACCAACCTGTTCCTTGTGCGAACCGTCGCGCGGGTTGCGGCTGTCGGTTACGGTCAAGTGGTAAAACGGGCGCTTTTTGGAGCCGCCAAGGGCAAGACGGATTGTTAGCATGTGAACATCGTTCCTGTAGTCGGTGCTGCAAATCTAAAGGCACAGCGGGCATAGGTGCCCGAAAGGCCGCATATTCTAAGGAATATCCGGACTTTTGCAAATGACTTTTTCCGGCGACCTATCGGTCGCCATGCAGATTTGCTATAGAGCCGTCGTTGAAAACGGCCGGTCAGCTCCCGCCAAGTGCGGGTTTGCTGTGTATCCCACGTCCGTGTAGGGCAGCGCCGGTACGACGACCGGCGCGGATTCTTTACATTTTCGGCATGCCGCCACCGGGTAGCATTCCGCCCATGCCGCGCATCATCTTGGCCATTCCGCCTTTCGCGGAGAATTTCTTCATCATCTTCTGCATCTGCTTGTGCTGCTTGATCAAGCGACCGATGTCCTGCACCTGCGTGCCGGAACCCATGGCGATACGGCGTTTGCGCGAACCGCTGATCAGCTCAGGGTCGCGGCGCTCGGCCGGGGTCATGGAGTTGATGATGGCTTCCATCTGCTTGAACTGCTTCTCTGCCGCAGTCTGGGCATTGCCCATTTGCGCCAGGTTCACGCCGCCCATGTTCGGCAGCTTGTCCATGAGGCCGCCGAGGCCGCCCATGTTCTTCATCTGTTGCAGCTGATCGCGGAAGTCTTCGAGGTCGAAGCCCTTGCCCTTCTTCAGCTTCTTGGCCAGTTTGTCGGCCTTGTCCTTGTCGAGGGTCGCTTCCGCCTGCTCGATCAGACTGAGCACGTCGCCCATGCCGAGGATGCGCGAAGCAATACGCTCAGGGTGGAACGGGTCGAGCGCTTCGCTCTTCTCGCCCATACCGATGAACTTGATCGGCTTGCCGGTGATGGCACGCACCGACAGCGCAGCACCGCCACGAGCATCGCCGTCGACCTTGGTCAGGATCACACCGGTCAGCGGCAGCGCATCACCAAAGGCCTTGGCTGTGTTGGCGGCGTCCTGGCCGGTCATGGCGTCGACCACGAACAGGGTCTCGACCGGGTTGATCGCGGCATGCAGCGCCTTGATCTCGCCCATCATCTCTTCATCGATGTGCAGACGGCCGGCGGTATCGACGATGACCACGTCGATAAATTTGAGTTTTGCTTCCTTAATAGCCGCTTGCGCGATCTCGACCGGCTTCTGGCTCAGGTCGGACGGGAAGAAGGTAACGCCGACTTCACCGGCGAGCATTTCCAGTTGCTTGATCGCCGCCGGACGGTAAACGTCCGCGGACACGACCATGACCGACTTCTTCTTGCGCTCTTTAAGGAAGCGCGCAAGCTTGCCGGCGGTGGTGGTTTTACCAGCACCCTGCAAACCGGCCATTAGGATGACCGCTGGCGGCACTGCGCTCAGGTTCAGATCTTCGTTGGCCGCGCCCATCAGGCTTTCGAGTTCGGCCTGGACGATCTTCACGAAGGCCTGGCCCGGTGTCAGGCTGCGCGACACTTCGGTGCCGACGGCACGTTCCTTGACCGAATTGACGAAGTCCTTGACCACCGGCAGGGCGACGTCGGCTTCGAGCAACGCCATGCGTACTTCGCGCAGGGTGTCTTTGATGTTGTCCTCGGTCAGCTTCGCCTTGCCGGTGACATGGCGCAGCGTCTGCGAGAGACGGTCGGTTAAGTTTTCAAACATTGCGCGATCCTTTCAGGCCCTGTGTAGACCGGGATAATGGCGGCCCGGACCGGACTAAACATGTGCTCGGCGAGCCTGCGGCGTGGGCAGGTCGCGGATTATAGCGAAGACTGCGTCCGGCGGACACCTCGTCGTCAGCTTGCGTGGTCTTTCGTGTCGCGTGGGTTCTATGCCAAACTCAGCGCCTTTCGGGCTTGCCTAACAGGACTTATGCTCCCCTTGTCACCCAGTTTGCTTACCACCCTCGCCGCCGCTTGTTTATATGCCGCTGCGACTCTCTATCAAGGCACTCGCCTGGCCAACTGCGCCAAGGCGAACAAACGCCTGCTGGTCACGCTAGGCGTACTCGCCGTGCTGGCCCACAGCGCCAGCCTCTTCGCCCACCTGCTGACACCGATTGGCCTGGGCCTGGACTTCTTCAGCGCCGCCAGCCTGATTGCCGCAGCGGTCATCGCCCTGACCCTGATCGCGTGTTCACGCATTCCGGTGGAAAACCTGCTGGTCTTGCTGTTCCCGCTCGGGGCCGCGACCGTGCTGCTGGCGCAGTTCGCCCCTGCCGGCACAGTGCAGATCATCGACGAGGCGCCGGGCATCCTGGCCCACATACTATTGTCGATCCTCGCCTACGGCATGTTCACCATTGCGGTATTCCAGTCGCTGCTCCTGCTTCTTCAGGACCATCAGCTCAAGCACAAACACCCGTCCGGCCTGATCAAGAACTTCCCGCCGCTGCAAACCATGGAAAGCCTGCTGTTCGGTTTCCTGTGGGCCGGCTGGACGCTGTTGTCGATGTCGCTGATCTCCGGATGGCTGTTCGTCGACAACCTGTTCGCGCAACATCTGGTGCACAAAACCTTGCTGGCCTGTCTGGCCTGGATCGTCTTCAGCGTGCTGCTCTGGGGCCGTAACCGCCTCGGCTGGCGCGGACACAAGGCCATTCGCTGGACCCTCGCCGGATTCTGCCTGCTGATGCTGGCGTATTTCGGCAGCAAGCTGGTCCGTGAATACATCCTGCACATCTGACGGGCGGCATTAATGGACGAATTGCCCTTAGGGCCGATGATTGCCGTAGTGGTCCTGCTGATTTTATGGTCGGGGCTGTTTTCCGCCATTGAAGCCGCGCATCAACACTTGCTGGCCAAGCGCAACGCTTCGCGTTCTAGCGATAAGCCCCCGGCCAGACTGAGCTTCCCGCTCGACAGCCTGATCTTCTGCAATACCCTGTGTCGCGCGTTGGTGGTGGTCATCTGCACCCTGCTGGCAATTTTCACCTGGGCCGAAAACGGCCCATGGGCAGCCTGCCTCGGCGCGGCCGCCATCCTGTTGGTGTTCGCCGATTATTTGCCGCGTGCCCTCGCCGTCCGCCACCCGGATGCAACCCTCGCCTTTGGCAACAACCTGCTGCGCATACCGCTGAAAATCGTTTACCCGGCAGCCTGGTTGCTCAACAACTTCAGCCAACTGCTGATGCGCCCGTTTGCCCGCAAGGCCAAAGTCGTCCAGCAGAGCGAAGACGAGCCGCCAAACGACCAGCATGACGATCGCGAGCCCGCAGTCCATCGCCAGCATCCATTGCCAGGCATCCATGCGCTGGACAACATCACGGTCAACGACATTCTGGTACCGCGCAGTGAAGTCGACGGGATCAACCTCGACGACCCGATTGAAGAAATCATCGAACAATTGCGCAAAAACACGCGCACGCGCCTGCCGGTGTTCCACAGCGATATCAACCAGGTCGAAGCGGTGCTCAACACCCGGCAAATCGGCCACCTGCTCCCCGATGGCAGCCTGACCCTGGAAGCGCTGATGGCGGCCAGCCGCGAACCTTACTTCGTACCGGAAAGCACCCCGTTGCAGCTGCAACTGCTGAACTTCCACAAGCAGCAGCGTCGCCTGGGCATGGTGGTGGACGAGTACGGCGAAGTGCTCGGCATCGTGACCCTGGAAGATATTCTCGAAGAAATCGTTGGCGAGTTCGAAAGCCAGCAAAGCCTCAATAATCCGCACATTCATCCACAGGCCGATGGCCGCCTGGTGATCGATGGCGCCGCGTCAATCCGCGAGCTGAACAAAAGCCTTGGCTGGCACCTGCCAAGCGACGGCCCGAAAACCCTCAACGGTCTGGTGACTGAAGCGCTGGAAACCATTCCAGAGAGCGCCGTATGCCTGAAAATCGGTCGCTATCGCCTGGAAATCCTTGAGACCGAAGACAATCGTGTCACCCGGGTATTGATCTGGCACACCGGCCCAGCCCCCGTCGCGGCCGCCGTCAATTAAGCGCGTTTTCGCCTCTTGTTGAATCGTTAGCCACCTTCCTATAATCGAGGTGCTTACCCAAGCCTCGCCGGCCCCGTGCTTACCCCGCACACCGCAAGTTCCGGCCCGACCATCGGCAAACTCCGCAGCAAACCGACGACTGTTCCTACCTGGAACAGCGACCGTGCCTTCACCCACATCCCTGGGTTCTCGACCATAATAATTCGCTCCACTGGGGCACATGACTGTCAGGGATAACCGCATGACAACCAGCACGACTTACGACGACGCACCTGCGCAACCGACGAACTCCGCCACCCGCGTGGCCACCGCGAGCTTCATCGGCACTGCCATCGAGTTCTACGACTTCTACGTTTACGCCACCTCGGCAGCGCTGGTGATCGGCCCGGTGTTCTTTCCGCAGACGTCCGGCACGGCCCAGATGCTGTCGGCCTTTCTCACATTCGGCATCGCGTTTCTTGCGCGCCCCTTGGGGTCGGCATTGTTCGGTCACTTCGGCGATCGCATCGGCCGCAAATCGACCCTGGTCGCCTCTCTCCTGTTGATGGGCGTGTGTACCACGCTGATCGGCATGCTGCCGGGTTACGACAGCATTGGCGCCTGGGCGCCGATCCTGCTCTGCGTGCTGCGGTTCGGCCAAGGCCTGGGACTGGGCGGTGAATGGGGCGGCGCAGCTTTGCTCGCCACGGAGAACGCCCCCAAAGGCAAACGTGCCTGGTTCGGCATGTTTCCACAGCTCGGACCTTCGATTGGCTTTCTAGCGGCGAACGGTTTGTTCCTGACCCTGGCCATGACGCTGAATGATGAACAGTTCCGCTCGTGGGGCTGGCGGATTCCGTTCCTGCTCAGCGCCGCGCTGGTGATGGTTGGTTTGTACGTGCGCCTCAAGCTGCATGAGACCCCGGTGTTCGCCAACGCCATGGCCCGCCAGGAACGGGTGAAAATCCCGCTGGTTGAGCTATTCAGCCAATACTGGCTTCCCGTTCTGCTGGGTGCTGGCGCCATGGTGGTGTGTTACGCGCTGTTTTACATTTCGACAGTGTTTTCGCTGAGCTACGGCGTGGCGACACTCGGATACAGCCGTGAAACCTTCCTTGGACTGCTGTGCTTCGCCGTGCTGTTCATGGCCGCCGCTACCCCGCTGTCCGCATGGGCCAGTGATCGCTACGGACGCAAACCGGTGCTGATCATCGGTGGCGTACTGGCGATTCTGTCCGGTTTCCTGATGGAGCCGTTGCTGACACAGGGCTCGACCTGGGGCGTGGCACTATTCCTGTGCATCGAACTGTTCCTGATGGGCGTGACGTTTGCGCCAATGGGCGCTCTGCTGCCGGAGCTGTTTCCCACGCACGTGCGTTATACCGGCGCGTCGGCGGCCTACAACCTGGGCGGTATTGTCGGGGCCTCGGCGGCGCCATTCTTCGCGCAGAAGCTGGTGGCGATGGGTGGCTTGAGTTACGTCGGCGGGTATGTGTCCGGGGCGGCGGTATTGAGTTTGATTGCCGTGCTGTGCTTGAAGGAAACACGGCATAACGATTTGAATCAGATCGCCTGACAGATCGCTATCGCGGGCAAGCCCGCTCCCACAGGGTTTGGTGTCGTTCACAAAATAGCAATACGACACATAACCTGTGGGAGCTGGCTTGCCAGCGATGGGACCCTCACTGACAAAACACAACTCAACTTTTCCCCCACCCATTGTCACCTCGCTCTACGCGCATCCGCTCATCCCCGCTATACTTCCCGGCTTTTCCTGAATAAATGCCAATAGGGTCCCGCCGCGCATGGATAAGACCTACCAGCCGCACGCCATTGAAACTTCCTGGTACAACACCTGGGAGTCAGAGAATTACTTCGCCCCGCAAGGCGCGGGCGAGTCCTACACCATCATGATCCCGCCGCCGAACGTCACCGGCAGCCTGCACATGGGTCACGGCTTCAACAACGCGATCATGGACGCCCTGATCCGTTTCCGCCGCATGCAGGGTCGCAACACCCTGTGGCAGCCGGGCACCGACCACGCTGGTATCGCCACGCAGATGCTGGTGGAGCGTCAGCTCGAAGCCAAAGGCCAGAACCGCCACGACCTGGGCCGTGAAAAATTCCTCGAGAAAGTCTGGGAATGGAAGGATGAGTCCGGCGGCAACATCAGCCGTCAGATCCGTCGCCTTGGTTCGTCCGTAGATTGGAGCCGCGAGCGCTTCACCATGGACGACGGCCTCTCGGAAGCCGTTAAAGAAGCCTTCGTGCGCCTGCACGAAGACGGCCTGATCTACCGCGGCAAGCGCCTGGTCAACTGGGACACCAAGCTGCACACGGCAATTTCCGACCTCGAAGTGGAAAACCACGACGAGAAAGGTTTCCTGTGGAACCTGAAGTATCCACTGGCCGACGGCGCCAAGACCGCTGAAGGCAACGATTTCCTGATCGTCGCGACCACTCGCCCGGAAACCATGCTCGGCGACTCCGCCGTGGCCGTTAACCCGAACGATGAGCGCTACAAAGCCCTGATCGGCAAATTTGTCGAGCTGCCACTGGTTGGCCGCCGCATCCCGATCATCGCCGACGATTACTGCGACCCTGAATTCGGCACCGGCTGCGTGAAAATCACCCCGGCCCACGACTTCAACGACTATGAAGTCGGCAAGCGTCACAACCTTCCGCTGCTGAACATCTTCGACAAGAACGCAGCCGTTCTGCCAGCCTGCCAGGTGTTCAACCTCGACGGCACACTGAACGAAACCATCGACGGCAAGATCCCGGCCGAATACGCCGGTCTCGACCGTTTCGAAGCGCGCAAGCAGATCGTCGCCGCGTTCGACGCTGCCGGTCTGTTGGTCAGCGTTGACGACCACGGCCTGAAAGTGCCGAAAGGCGATCGCTCCGGCACCGTCATCGAGCCTTGGCTGACCGACCAGTGGTACGTGTCCACCAAGCCTCTGGCCGAGCCTGCGATTGCCGCCGTTGAAGACGGCCGTATCCAGTTCGTGCCGAAACAGTACGAAAACATGTACTTCTCCTGGATGCGCGACATCCAGGATTGGTGCATCAGCCGTCAACTGTGGTGGGGCCACCGGATTCCGGCCTGGTACGACGAGTCGGGCAAGGTCTACGTCGGTCGCGACGAAGCCGAAGTGCGCGCCAAGCACAACCTCGGCTCGGACGTTGCGCTGCAACAGGACAACGACGTTCTCGACACCTGGTTCAGCTCGGGCCTGTGGACGTTCTCCACCCTCGGCTGGCCGGAACAGACCGAATTCCTGAAGAAATTCCACTCCACCGACGTGCTGGTCACCGGCTTCGACATCATTTTCTTCTGGGTTGCCCGGATGATCATGCTCACCATGCACTTGGTGAAAAACGAAGACGGCACACCGCAAGTTCCGTTCAAGACTGTGTATGTGCACGGTCTGGTGCGTGATGGCCAAGGCCAGAAGATGTCCAAGTCCAAGGGCAACGTCCTGGACCCGCTGGACATCATCGACGGTATCGAGCTGGAAGAGCTGGTGCAGAAACGCACCTCCGGCCTGATGCAGCCGAAACTGGCGAAGAAGATCGAGAAGCAGACCCGCGACGAGTTCGCCGAAGGCATCGCCAGCTACGGTACCGATGCCCTACGCTTCACCTTCTGCTCGCTGGCGTCCACCGGTCGGGACATCAAGTTCGACATGGGCCGCGTCGAAGGCTATCGCAACTTCTGCAACAAGATCTGGAACGCCGCGCGCTACGTGCTGGACAAGGGCGAAGACTGTGGCCAGAACGGCGAAGCCTACGAATTGTCACTGGCTGATCGCTGGATCATTTCGCAGTTGCAACGCACCGAAGCCGAAGTGACCCGTCAGCTCGACCAGTTCCGTTTCGACCTGGCCGCACAAGCCTTGTACGAGTTCATCTGGAACCAGTATTGCGACTGGTACCTGGAACTGTCCAAGCCTGTGCTGTGGGACGAAAACGCGCCGGTAGAGCGCCAGCGCGGCACCCGTCGCACCCTGGTTCGCGTGCTGGAAGTTGCCCTGCGCCTGGCGCATCCGTTCATGCCGTTCATCACTGAAGAAATCTGGCAGCGCATCGCACCGCTGGCAGGCATCGAAGGCAAGACGATCATGCTGCAACCTTGGCCAGTGGCCAATGAAACGCGCATCGATCCGGCCGCCGAAGACGACATCGAATGGCTCAAGGGCTTGATGCTCGGCACTCGCAACATCCGTGGCGAGATGAATATCGGCCCGGGTAAACCGTTGCCGCTGTTCCTGAAGAACGTCAGCGCCGAAGATCAGCGTCGTCTGACCGAGAACGAAGCGCTGCTGAAGAAACTGGCGCGCCTCGAATCGATCACCGTGCTGGCTGCTGGCGAAGAAGCTCCGCTGTCCGCGACTGCACTGGTCGGCGAGATGGAAGTGCTGGTGCCAATGGCCGGCCTGATCGACAAAGGTGCTGAGCTGGCGCGTCTGGACAAGGAAATCCAGCGTCTGCAAGGCGAAGTGCAGCGCGTCGGCGGCAAGCTGTCCAACGCCGGTTTCGTTGATAAGGCGCCAGCTGAAGTCATCGAGAAAGAACGCGCCAAACTGGCCGAAGCCGAACAGGCTCTGGGCAAGTTGGCCGAGCAACATGCGCGGATTGCCAGCCTGTAACGGCAAATCGCAATAAAAAAGGGAGGCCCATGTGGCCTCCCTTTTTTATTCAGCCCGTTTTTCTGTAGGAGCAAGGCTTGCCCGCGATGGCGCTTTCGGAATCGTCATCGCGGGCAAGCCTTGCTCCTACAGGTCCCCGCCTACCCATCGACTGTGGGACAATGCCCACCACTTTCAGCCATACCCGAATCGACCACTGCCATGACCACCCCCCGCACACCCAAACCTGCGCGCAAGAAGCCTGACTCCGCGACCCCGGCCAAAGCTGTGGAGCCCCGCGAAAAGGCCAGCCTGCATCCGCGCAACCGCCACCAGGGTCGTTACGACTTCCCGGCGCTGATCAAAAGCACGCCGGAATTGAAGAAGTTCGTGATCATCAATCCGTATGGCAAGGAAAGTATCGACTTCGCCAGCCCGGACGCGGTGCGCGTGTTCAACCGGGCGCTGCTCAAGGCGTTCTATGGCATTGCTCATTGGGACATTCCGGCGGACTACCTTTGTCCACCGGTTCCGGGCCGTGCCGATTACGTGCATTTCCTGGCTGACCTCCTGGCCAGCGTCAACGACGGCAAGATCCCACGCGGTGCGTCGGTCAATGTTCTGGATATCGGTATGGGCGCCAACTGCGTTTATCCGCTGATCGGTCACAGCGACTACCGCTGGCACTTCCTTGGCTCGGAAATCGATCCAACGGCCGTTGCTTCTGCCAAAGCCATCGTCCAGTCCAACGGGTTGAACAAGGCCATCCAGTTGCGTCAACAGACCAATCCCAAGCACATCCTGCTGGGCTTGCTGGAACCTGGCGAACGCTTTGACCTGACCATGTGTAACCCGCCGTTCCATGCCTCGATGGCCGAAGCGACCAAGGGCAGCGAGCGTAAATGGCGCGCATTGGGCCGCGCCGATCCGAAACGCAAACTGCCGGTGCTGAACTTCGGTGGGCAGTCAGCTGAATTGTGGTGTGAAGGGGGCGAAGCACGTTTCGTGACGCAATTGATCGCCGAGAGCGCGAATTTCCAGCATAAAGTGCTGTGGTTCAGCACCCTGGTCTCGAAAGCCTCGAACCTGCCAGCCATCGAGACGGCACTGCACAAGGCCGGCGTACTGGAAAGTCAGGTGGTGGAGATGTCTCAAGGGCAGAAACAAAGCCGCTTCGTCGCCTGGACCTTCCAGACCAAATCCGAGCAGCAGATCTGGCGCCAAGAGCGCTGGACACGCTAAAGCAGAGTCACTGCGCGGCCTCTGTGCAGGAGCTGCGGAACGCTGCGATCTTTTGATGTTGATTTAAAACAAGATCGCAGGCACAAAAAAACCGTGCCCGGATTGCTCCGGCGCACGGTTTTTTTTATCGCTGCGTCTTACTTGTTCACAGCGTCGGTCAGGCCTTTGGCCACAACCAGCTTGATCACTTTCTTTGCAGGGATTTCGATGGCAGCGCCAGTCGAAGGGTTACGGCCGGTACGGGCAGGACGCTCAGTCACTTTCAGTTTGCCGATACCTGGCAGAGTGATTTCGCCGCCGTTTTCCAGCTGATCAGCAACGATTTGGCCCAGTTGGTCCAGAGCGTTACGCGCGGTGGTTTTTGGCGCGTCGATAGCTTCAGCGATGTCGGCGATCAGTTGGTCTTTAGTAAGAGCCATGTAGTGTTCCTTCCCTATCAAATTCATATGGATTGCAGAGTGCAGTGTCAGCCATCGAGCCCGATCTTCTGGATCCGGCACCCTCGGCGATAACCGCGACGAGTCGGGTTATAGATACCGAAATCAGGGTTTGGTTCGACCTGACAATTGCTGACTGCACGCTTAACGCAGTGACTTCGCGTAAGACCGGGCAAAACTAGCACAGAGACGGGGAAATATCCGCCTCTAGCTACCCATTTGGTCAGCTTTATTGCTCTAAATCGGGAAAAAAATGCATAAGCGCCGCCGGTCGCCCGGGATTTGACCTTCGCAACGCGCCAAAACCAGTGGTTGCGGTACACTTGGCGCTTTTTCGGGGAGCTCGCCCTGCTCTCTCCAACCAGCCGCCCCCATCAGCCGAGAAGCCCATGCCGATCCGTCATTGCATCGTCCACCTGATCGACAAAAAACCCGACGGCACGCCCGCAGTTCTTCACGCTCGCGACTCTGAACTGGCCGAGTCCGCCGCCATCGAGAACATGCTCGCCGACCTCAACGAAAGCTACAACGCCAAGCAAGGCAAAGCCTGGGGGCTGTTCCATCCTGAGTCCGGTGCCTTTCCCTTCAGCGGCTGGCTGAAGGAATACCTCGACGGTGGCCAGGACTTCACAGCCTTCAGCCGTGTGGCGGTGGAACACCTGCAAAAGCTGATGGAAGAATCCAACCTGTCGGTCGGCGGCCATGTGCTGTTCGCGCATTATCAGCAAGGCATGACCGATTACCTGGCCATCGCCCTGCTGCACCATAGCGAAGGCGTGGCGGTGACCGACCAACTGGACGTCACACCGTCCCGTCACCTGGACCTGGGCCAATTGCACCTGGCGGCGCGCATCAACGTCTCCGAGTGGCAGAACAACAAACAGTCCAAGCAGTACATTTCCTTCATCAAAGGCAAAAACGGCAAAAAGGTTTCGGAATACTTCCGCGACTTCATTGGCTGCCAGGAAGGCGTTGACGGTCCGGGCGAAACGCGCACCTTGCTCAAGGCGTTCAGCGATTTCGTTGAAAGCGAAGACCTGCCGGAAGAGTCCGCCCGCGAGAAAACCAAGACGCTGGTCGAGTACGCCAGCAGCCAGGCCAAGCTCGGCGAACCGATGGGCCTGGAGGAGCTGTCGGAACTGATCGACGAAGAACGCCCGAAAGCCTTCTACGATCACATCCGCAACAAGGATTACGGCCTGTCGCCGGAGATCCCGGCCGATAAGCGCACCCTGAACCAGTTCCGCCGTTTCACCGGCCGCGCCGAGGGCCTGTCGATCAGCTTCGAAGCGCACCTGCTGGGCTCGAAGATCGAGTACGACGAAGAAGCCGGCACGCTGATCATCAAAGGTCTGCCGACCTCGCTCACTGACCAGCTCAAGCGCCGCAACTGATGCTCGGCAACGTACTGAAGAAATTCCTGCTGATCCTGCTGGTGGTTGTGGTCTATCAGAACTGGGGCAAGATCGAGCGGATGTTCAACCCTTCGCAAGTGGTGTCCGAGCAGACTCAGGCCAAAGCCAACGTCGTGCTCTATGCCACCGAATGGTGTGGCTACTGCAAACTGACCCGACGCTTTCTCGATCAGAAAGGCATTCCGTACAAGGAATTCGATATCGAGAAGGATGCGGTGGCGCGCAAGGACTATGAAGCCCTGGGTGGTGGCGGCATTCCGATTATCGATGTGAACGGAACGCTGATTCGCGGGTATGACCCGGACGCGATTCTGGCGGCGCTGAAATAACTGTGGGAGCGAGCTTGCTCGCGATGACGGCGGCACATTCAATATCAATGTGACGGGTGCACCGCTATCGCGAGCAAGCTCGCTCCCACAAACGGTCCGTCAGCAGGCTTCGATACGAAAACCAAACCGCGGAAAGTGCACATGCACCACGCCGCCACGTTCATCCTCGCGACGCACGATCAACTCTTCGCGACCGGCAAACAACAACTCGCCCCTCACCGGATCAACGCCATAGTCCGTGGCCGCGATCAGCACCTGCTGACCCGCCTCGAACCCGTTGGGATCAACGAACTGCTCGTCCGGCAATGCCGCTGGCGTGGCATTGCGCGCAACGTCCAGCGCTTCCTCGGATGTCATCTCGCTGGAGGCGCCATGACCAAAGCCCAGCACCCGCGCGTGCCACGCACTGACCGCCGGATAAGCATCGACCAATGGCGCAGTGACCGGCGTCGCCTTGAGGAACCACAAGGAATGCGCCAGCGCGAAGTCGGCAATCGACGGCTCACCGAACAGGAAGTCGCCCTGCTCGCGCTGCAATTGCAGCTCCAGGCGCGACATGATGGTGGGCCACTGATGCTTGGCCAGCTCGGCGGACAGTTTTGTCGCACTGCCACCGCTGAACAATCCGGCGCGGTCGGCGAGAAACGCCTTGATCGCTTCCGGCGGCAAACTACCGAAGCGCACAGCGACCGATTCCGGCTGAAACACCAGGCTGACCGCATGCTGGAACACCACCGAATCAGCCCATGTGGCGAACGAAGCGGCGATCATTTCCTGACCTTCCGGGAAGAACGCCGGCAGGGCTTTTTCCTGTTCCAGTCGGCGGGCGATCAACGCTGTATCGCAATAAATATCTGCGCCAACCTGCAACACCGGGGTCTTGCGGTAGCCACCGGTCAGCGCCGTGAGATCAGGTTTTGGCATCACCGGGGAAATCTTCACCGAGCGCCAGGACAGTCCCTTGAAACCCAGCAGCAAGCGGGCCTTTTCAGCGAAAGGGGACGTCGGGTAATGATGAAGAATCAACTCGGACATGCTCGGCTCCGCCGCAAAGATCAGGAATCCGCAGCTTAGCGCGCAATCACGTGGCAGCCTACCGATCTGCCTGATGGGAACCAATCAGTCAGATTGATAAGCCGGCAGCGGCGCTCGCCACTAGACATTCCTTGGCGCTTTTCCGGAGTTTTTTGATCAGCCGTTCCTGGCGCAATGCTTCGCTTTTGTCGCGACAGACTTCGGTATAGACCAGCGCCATGGCCGGGCTGGAAAGAAAGAAGCGTGCACCCTTTCCGCTTTGATGCTTGGCGAAGCGACGCACGGGATCGTCACTGATCCCGCAATAAAGCGAACCATTGGCCGCGCGCACGAGGTAGACGAACCAGGGTTTGCTCGCGGGCGTTTCGAAGTCGGCAGGGTTTTCGCTGAGGGAGGTCACGTGACGATCAGTGCTTGAAAGGAAACAAGCCGCGATCTTATCAGCGACTGGCCTGAAATGCCTTCAGCCCCTTCAGGGCCTGAGCGCGAACGGCGTTGCGCACCAACGGAGTCCAGCCCAGCAGCAAGCCCTTGAAACCCAGGGCCTGACGCGACCATGTCCACATATCAAAGCTGTCGTGGTGCTCGCAGATCTTGCCATCGCGGAAGACGAAACGGGCCTGAATGTCGTTGATCACGATGTTGCCGGTCTGGCTGAACAGATAGGTCGCGACCCAATGCGCGCCGCCGATGCGCTCGTCGGCACGGACGTTGTCGAAGGTCAGGGAAAAATCCTTGGCCCGAGTGGTGAGCATGCGCCACATATCGCCCGCCTCACGACCGCGAAGCTCGCCAAACGCCGGATCGCTGAACACCACGTCATCGGTGTAACAGGCCGCCATTGCTTCGGCATCGAGGCGCTGGAAAGCTTGGTAGAACCGGGTGATCAAGGCGCTGTGGGCTTCACTCATGGGCAGACTCCCTGTTGTGCAAAATGGCGTCGAAAGATTGCCTGCACGATAGTCTGCAAACGGGAGAAACACTATCGGCATTCGCGAGCCGAATACCGATAGTGTCGGGATCAGACTTTCTCGCTTTCCACCTGAACGTACAGCGCACGCCCGGCGCCGAGACCGGCAATGATCGCGCCGCTGCCGATGACCGCGAAAATCCAGCCGATGGCTGACCAGCCGCCGGTCCAGTCATGCACGATGCCCACCGCGAACGGCCCCATCGACGCCAGGGTGTAACCGAAACCCTGGGCCATGCTCGACAGGTTTGCTGCCACGTGTGAATCCCGCGAGCGCAACACGATCAAGGTCAACGCCAGGCTGAACGTGGCGCCCTGCCCCAGACCGAGCACGATCGCCCACCCCCACAAGCCTTCAATCGGTGCATATAGGCAGCCGAACAGGCCGCCGAGGGTCAGCGCCATCACAATCACAATCGCCAGACGCTGATCCTTGCCGCGAGTCGCCAGCCACGGCGCCGCCAGGGAGCTGATCAGTTGAACGATCACCGAACCCGACAGCACCAGCCCGGCCTGAGTCGGGGTCAGGCCACGACCGATGAGGATCGACGGCAACCAACCGAACACGATGTAGGCCAGCGACGATTGCAGGCCCATGTACAAAGTCACTTGCCAGGCCAACGGGTCGCGCAGTAAACCGCGAACGCGATAGGCGACGTTGTGCGCACCGTGTTTCTGGCCGACTTGCGGCAACCAGAACAGCGCAGCGGCCAGTGCTGGTATCACCCAGAAACCCAGGCCCAAGGCCCAGCTCTTGTCGAAGTGCTCACTGAGTGGCACGGTCGCACCCGCCGCCATCGCCGCGCCCAGGCACAGGGCCATGGTGTACACGCCGGTCATGGTGCCGGCCTGTTTCGGGAAGTCGCGTTTGACGATGCCCGGCAGTAACACGCCGATCACGCCGATGCTGGCACCGGCCAACACGCTGCCGGCGAACAAGCCGATTTCGCCAAACGAGCTGCGCAGAATGATCCCGCCCGCGAGTGTCAGCAGAATGCCCAGCACCACGCGCTCGGCGCCGAAACGTCGCGCCAGCAGCGGCGCCAGTGGCGCGAACAGGCCGAGGCAGAGCACCGGCAGTGTTGTCAGCAAACCGGCCTGGGAGGCCGACAGACCGAGAGACTTCGACACTTCGCTGAGCATCGGCGCCATGCTCGACAACGCCGGGCGCAGGTTCAGCGCCACCAGCACCAGGCCCAGCAGCAACAGCCATGGCCGGCGCAAGACAGGATGGGTTTGCTGGACCTGTTCGTCATCGGCCTCAGCGTCGATCAGCAGCTCTTCCAGCTCCGCCGCACGCTTGGTTTCTGCGATCTTGCCTGGGTTGCTGGGCATGGTGTTCTCGGTTTCAAGGTTCATTGATCAACTGCCTCGACAGCGCTTTGGCCCGTTCCGGGTCACGTTGTTCGACGGCATCGAGCAGTTCGATGTGCAGGTCGAACACTTCCTGGCGTCGGGGAGTGATGTTCAGGCAGTGGCGCAATTGCGCGCCAACCACGCTGGAGAAATAGCGATACAACTCGCTGAGCGTCGGATTGTGCGCGGCGTCCACCAAGCGACGGTGGAACACCAGATCGCACGCGATGTAAGTGTCGAGGTCGCCGTGATAGTGACTGCCGCTGACACCCAGGGCTTCGCGCAGCGCCACCAGATCCTCATCGGTGCGGCGCAACGCAGCCAGACCGATAGCCTCGACTTCAAGGATGTGCCGGGTTTCGCGCGCTTGTTCCCGCGAACAACTGGACAGCGCCTTCAGGGTATCCAGAGGATCAACCACCGCGCGCAGATAACTGCCGTCGCCCTGGCGGATCTCGATCAGCCCGGAAAACGCCAATACGCGCATGGCTTCACGCACCGTGTTGCGGCTAATGCCCAGTTCTGCCGACAGCTCAGGCTCGGTGGGCAAGCGCTGGCCGACTGTCCAGACGCCTTGGGTGATGCGCAGGCGCAACTGATCCAGGGCCTGATCAACGAGGGATCGTTTAACTAATGGAGAAATTTCAGACATAGGACTCGCCCTTTCATCCAATCATAGGATGAATTTTCTGACATGTTAGTCAGCTCCGTGTAGGACGGCAACCGCCTACGGTCATAGGGCAGGTAAAAGAGCATGATTTTCGACTGGTAAAAATTACCCTTTAAGGGTAATTTTAAGAGAAGGTTAATTAACGCTATGGAAAAGCACACACCCCATTACGACTTGGCGGTGATCAGGGAAGAAGTGCGCAGACTCGGCAGCGATGCATTTTCAATGACCGCTCGAGACGGCGGCCGAAGGATGGGGCTGAGTCTGTCGCAGATGCTACGAATCGTTTATTTGCTTGAGTTCCGGATGCTGCATAAATCGATGACGACCTATGCCGATCATCGAATCTGGCAAGACGTCTATCACACAACGTTTCAGGATCGGGAGATTTACATCAAAGTGACTTATCGCCCGGGCGGTAGGCATCCAGTAATCTCCTTCAAGGAGAAAAACCAATGAAAACACAGCAATGCGTCAGCTGCGGCACTCTCGACGGAATGCGGCATTTTGATGGACGCAGTTTTACTGTTGACTACAAACAGGTAGCACGACGGGTACACGACATTGCAGGTTGGGAATGTCAGGTCTGTGGCGAGATCGAATTCGATCATGACACCGACAGCGCCGAGCGTTACTCCAATGCGAGCGATCGCCTGCTTGAAGACTACTTCCAGGTTATTGCCAGCGAGATGAAACGCATCCGCCGCAAACTGCACCTCACGCAGAAGGAAGCAGTGAAGCAACTCTCTGGCGGCGGGCACAATGCCTTTTCCCGCTATGAGCGCGGCGAGCTAGCCCCACCTCAACCCTTGCTCACATTGATGCGTCTGCTGGATCGTCACCCTCACCTGCTCGCCGAAGTACAAGCGATGAACGAAGGCACCGAATTACGGCAGTTATTGGCCGAGCGGTTCCCTGAGCAGGAAGCGGCACAGATGTCCTGAACCAAACCCCAGGCAAAAATAAACCCGGAGCTCAGTCCGGGTTCATTTCACTGCCAAGAGCCAATCAATGCAAAATCTGACTCAAGAACAGCTTGGTCCGATCATTCTGCGGATTGTCGAAGAAGTCGTTCGGTGCAGCCTGTTCGACGATTTCACCCTTGTCCATGAAGATCACGCGGTTGGCCACGGTGCGGGCGAAGCCCATTTCGTGGGTCACGCAGAGCATGGTCATGCCGTCTTCGGCCAGGCCGATCATGGTGTCGAGCACTTCCTTCACCATCTCCGGGTCCAGCGCCGAAGTCGGTTCATCGAACAGCATGATTTTCGGTTTCATGCACAGTGCACGGGCGATCGCCACACGCTGTTGCTGACCGCCGGACAGTTGCCCCGGATACTTGTGCGCCTGCTCCGGAATGCGTACGCGTTCCAGGTAGTGCATGGCGATTTCCTCGGCCTTGCGCTTGGGCATCTTGCGTACCCACATCGGCGCCAGGGTGCAGTTCTGCAAAATGGTCAGGTGCGGGAACAGGTTGAAGTGCTGGAACACCATGCCGACTTCACGACGGATCGCTTCGATCTGCTTGAGGTCGTTGGTCAGCTCCACGCCATCGACCACGATGCGGCCTTGCTGGTGTTCTTCCAGACGGTTGAGGCAGCGGATGGTGGTGGACTTGCCGGAACCCGACGGCCCGCACAGGACGATACGCTCGCCTTGCTTGACGTTGAGGTTGATGTCCTTCAGTACGTGAAACTGGCCGTACCACTTGTTCACGCCCTGCATCTGAATAATGCCTTCAGGGCTCACAGGCTGTTTGATTGCTTCGCTCATAAAAGAACTCCTAACGCTTGTGGCCAGTGTCGAGCTTACGTTCCAAATGCATGGAGTAGCGCGACATACCAAAACAGAAAATCCAGAACACCAGGGCTGCGAACACATAGCCTTCAGTGGCCATGCCCAGCCATTTCGGGTCAGCGGCGGCTTGCTTGACGCTATTGAGCAGGTCGAACAGGCCGATGATGATCACCAGGCTCGTGTCCTTGAACAGCGCAATGAAAGTGTTGACGATGCCGGGGATCACCAGCTTCAGGGCTTGCGGCAGAATCACCAGGCCCATGCTGCGCCAGTAACCGAGGCCCATCGCCGCGGCCGCTTCGTACTGACCTTTAGGGATCGCTTGCAGGCCACCGCGCACCACTTCGGCCACGTAGGCCGACTGGAACAGGATCACGCCGATCAGCGCCCGCAGCAGCTTGTCGAAGTTCATGCCTTCAGGCAGGAACAACGGCAGCATCACCGAAGACATGAACAGCACCGTGATCAACGGCACGCCGCGCCAGAATTCGATGAAGGTCACGCAGACCACACGAATCGCCGGCATGTTCGAACGACGGCCCAGCGCCAGGACAATCCCCAGCGGCAACGCGCCGGCGATACCGACGGTGGCGATCACCAGAGTCAGCATCAGGCCGCCCCACTGGCTGGTCGCCACGGCAGGCAGGCCCAACACGCCGCCATGCAGCAGGCACCAGGAAATGATCGGGTACAACACCAGGAAGCCCAGGCCGTACACCGCTTTACGCGGGAAGCGTGAGATGAACAGAGGTGCCACGCCAATGACCGCCAACCACACGGTCAGGTCCACGCGCCAGCGCAGTTCCGGCGGGTAGTAGCCGTACATGAACTGGCCGAAACGCTGCTGGATGAACACCCAGCAGGCGCCGTCCTTGGTGCAGTCGGCGCGGGTGGTGCCGACCCAGTTGGCGTCGATGATCGCCCACTGCAGGATCGGTGGAACCACCAGGTAGATCAGGTAGAACGCGAACAGGGTCAGCAGGGTGTTGAGCCAGCTGGAGAACATGTTCGCGCGCATCCACGCCACCACACCGATGCTGCTGCTCGGTGGAGGCATGTCAGGTTTGAAAGTATGAGTACTCATGCGCTTTTCCTTACCGCTCGATCAGCGCAATGCGCTTGTTGTACCAGTTCATCAGCAGGGAAATGCTGATACTGATCGCCAGGTACACGCTCATGGTGATGGCAATCACCTCGATCGCCTGCCCGGTCTGGTTCAGCACCGTACCGGCAAACAACGACACCATTTCCGGATAACCGATACCGGCCGCCAGCGAGGAGTTTTTCGCCAGGTTCAGGTATTGGCTGGTCAGCGGCGGGATGATCACGCGCAGGGCTTGCGGGATGATCACCTTGCGCAGGGTCGGACCGTTGCGCAGGCCGAGCGAGTGCGCCGCTTCGGTCTGGCCATGGCTGACCGACTTGATGCCCGAACGCACAATTTCGGCGATGAACGCCGCGGTATAAACGGTCAAGGCCAAGGTCAGTGCCAGCAGCTCCGGGATCAACACCCAGCCACCGACAAAGTTGAAGCCTTGCAGTTTCGGCATTTCCCAATGTACCGGCGCGCCGAAAATCAGTGCGCACAAGGCCGGGATCACCAGGAACAACGCCAGGCCGACCCAGAACTTGTGGAACGGTACGCCAGTCGCTTCGAAGCGCTTGGTGGCCCAGCGATTCATCAGCACGATGGCGACAATGGCGACCACGACGCTGATCACAAACGCCCAGAACCCGTCGGCCATCAGCGCGGCCGGCATGTTCAGGCCACGGCTGCTGACGAAGAAGGTGTCACCGAAGTTGTGGCTGTTACGCGGCCCCGGCATGGTCAGGAACACGGCGAAGTACCAGAACAGGATCTGCAGCAGCGGCGGAATGTTACGGAAAACTTCCACATAAACTGTCGCCACTTTGGCGATGATCCAGTTCTTCGACAGCCGTGCCACACCGACGATGAAACCGAGGATCGTCGCCAGGATCACGCCAATGAAGGTCACGAGCAGGGTGTTGAGCAGACCGATGACAAACACTCGGGCATAGCTGTCCGATTCGGTGTAGTCGATCAGGTGTTGAGCGATGCCGAAACCGGCACTGCGCTCCAGAAAGTCGAAACCGGAGGTAATGCCCCGGTGCTGAAGGTTGGTTTGCGTGTTGTCGAACAGAAACCAGCCTAACGAGACCACCCCGATAATCGTGATGATCTGGAATACCCACGCACGCACTCGTGGATCGCTGAGGCTGAGCCTCTGCTTTGGTGCGCCGATTGAATTTTGCATGAAGTGCCCCGGAAATAATGGAACAGAACATCACCCGGTGGTTGGCCCACCGGGTGATAGAACCATCAGCGCACTGGTGGTGCGTATTGGATGCCGCCAGCGTTCCACAAGGCGTTCAGCCCGCGGTCGATTTCCAGCGGAGTGTTCTTGCCGAGGTTTTTCTCGAACACTTCACCGTAGTTGCCGACTTGCTTGACGATCTGTACGACCCAGTCTTTCTTCACTTTCAGGTCTTTGCCGTATTCACCGTCGGTACCCAGCAGACGGGCTACGTCCGGGTTCTTGGTGGCCTTGGCTTCAGCTTCGACGTTCTTCGAAGTGATGCCGGCTTCTTCAGCGTTGAGCATGGCGTAGCCAGTCCAGCGCACGATAGCCAGCCACTCGTCGTCGCCATTACGCACGACCGGGCCCAGAGGTTCTTTGGAAATGGTTTCCGGCAGAACCACGTAGTCCTTCGGCGAAGCCAGCTTGCTGCGCTGGGCGAACAGTTGGGACTTGTCGGAGGTCAGCACGTCGCAACGACCGGATTCCAGCGACTTGGCGCTTTCATCGGAGGTGTCAAAAGTGATCGGGGTGTATTTCAGACCGTTGCCGCGGAAGTAGTCGGAAACGTTCAGCTCGGTGGTGGTACCGGCCTGGATGCAAATGGTCGCGCCGTCCAGCTCTTTAGCGCTTTTCACGCCCAGCTTGTTGTTTACCAGGAAGCCGATGCCGTCGTAGTAAGTGATGAAGCCCGGGAATTTCAGGCCCATGCCCGCGTCACGGGAGCTGGTCATGGTGGTGTTGCGCGACAGAATGTCGATTTCGCCGGACTGCAGCGCGGTGAAGCGCTCCTTGGCGTTCAACTGGCTGAACTTGACCTTGGTCGCGTCACCGAACACGGCAGCGGCGACAGCGCGGCAGTAGTCAGCATCGATACCAACGATCTTGCCGGTGGAGTCTGGAACCGAGAAGCCAGGCAGGCCATCGCTGACGCCGCACTGTACGAAACCTTTCTTCTGCACTGCATCCAGGGTCGCGCCCGCCTGAGCGAACCCACTGACGCCGAGTACTGCGGCTGCAGTCACGACTGCCAGGGTGGATTTCAACATCTTCATTCAAACCTCCAGTTTTGCTCTTGTTGTGTCGGAGCGTGAGTCCAGTCGCACCCTTTTGAGGCGTTGTTGACCCGTGTTGGCTTATTTGAGGGTCAACCGACGTAGGACCGTAGCCATGAGTCTAGTAGGAGAAAATCCACATAATGGACAACTCACTTCTCACCAATCGGCCGAACGGGCTGTAGCCCTTTCACGTTCGCGAAGCCCGTAGCGGCCGCTGGCGAACATCCATCACCGGATTTTGTAATCCCACCACCAACCTTGGCCTGATAGTGTTACCGACAGACGTGGGATTATTCGTACAGACATCGCCATAGCAAAGCCCGTACCACACCGGCCGCTAAAGCGGTTAAGCGACAGGTCAATAGCAAAAGTTGTAGCCTTGCGACATCTTCGTAACTGATCAACCAGACGCGCACTGAGACTTCGCACTCAATCAGAGCGCACGCACAAAATTGGAGCAGACATGACCGAGCCCTTGATTCTTCAGCCCGTAAAGACCGCAGACGCCTGCGTGATCTGGCTGCACGGCCTGGGCGCCGACCGCTACGACTTCCTGCCGGTAGCCGAAGCCCTGCAGGAAACCTTGCTGAGTACCCGATTCGTTCTACCCCAGGCACCGACCCGCGCCGTCACCATCAACGGCGGCTACGAGATGCCGAGCTGGTACGACATATTGGCCATGAGCCCGGCGCGCGCGATCAATCGCGAGCAACTGGAAGTGTCGGCGGACCGGATCATTGAATTGATCGAAGCGCAGCGAGCCAGCGGAATAGACGCCTCGCGAATTTTCCTGGCAGGTTTTTCCCAGGGTGGCGCCGTGGTGTTTCACACCGCATTCCTGAAATGGCAGGGACCACTCGGTGGCGTACTTGCCCTCTCTACTTATGCGCCGACTTTCAGTGATGAACTGCAATTGTCCGCCAGCCAGCAGCGTATTCCGGTGCTTTCACTGCACGGTCAGTACGATGACGTGGTGCAAAACTCGATGGGCCGCAGTGCCTACGAGTATTTGAAGCAGCATGGTGTCACCGTGACATGGCAGGAATACCCAATGGGCCACGAAGTGTTACCCGAGCAGATCCGCGACATCGGCGCCTGGCTCGCCGAGCGCTTGCGCTAAGCCTTTTATGCTTAAAAACGCCCTTTGATCCATCCCACTACGCCGCGCCCGATTCTTGCATTACACTGGCCGGCGTACATTCCTTAACCAATTGATGAGATGACCGTGCTCAAAGCACTCAAGAAAATGTTCGGTAAAAGCGAGACTGAGCAACTCGCGCCAGTCCCCAGCGCTCCGTCTCACACTCCCAGCCACCGCACCGACGGTAATCAGCCTGGCCGGACCGCCCCCGTAGCGGCACCGAAACACGAGCCGGCCATCGAGCCAGCGGCGCCAACCGTGGCCGAACAACCGCGCAGCGAAACGCCAAAACCGACCAAGCCGCGTCGCGAACCGAAGCCAAAAGCCCCGGTCATCCCGTGGAAACTCGAAGACTTCGTCGTTGAACCCCAGGAAGGCAAAACCCGCTTCCACGATTTCAAACTCGCCCCAGAGCTGATGCACGCCATTCAGGACCTGGGCTTCCCGTATTGCACGCCGATCCAGGCGCAGGTGCTGGGTTTCACCCTCGCCGGCAAAGACGCCATCGGCCGCGCCCAGACCGGTACTGGCAAAACCGCTGCGTTCCTGATCTCGATCATCACCCAGTTGCTGCAAACCCCGCCGCCAAAAGAGCGCTACATGGGTGAGCCACGGGCACTGATCATCGCGCCGACCCGCGAACTGGTGGTGCAGATCGCCAAGGACGCCGCCGACCTGACCAAATACACCGGCCTCAACGTCATGACGTTCGTGGGTGGCATGGACTTCGACAAGCAGCTCAAGCACCTCGAAGCCCGCCACTGCGACATCCTCGTGGCCACGCCCGGCCGCCTGCTGGACTTCAACCAGCGCGGCGACGTGCATCTGGACATGGTCGAAGTGATGGTGCTGGACGAAGCCGACCGCATGCTCGACATGGGTTTCATCCCGCAAGTGCGCCAGATCATTCGCCAGACCCCGCCAAAGAATGAGCGTCAGACGCTGCTGTTCTCCGCGACCTTCACTGAAGACGTGATGAATCTGGCCAAGCAATGGACCACCGACCCATCGATCGTCGAGATCGAATCGCAGAACGTGGCCAACGAAAACGTCGAACAGCACATCTACGCGGTGGCTGGTGCCGACAAATACAAACTGCTCTACAACCTGGTCAACGACAACGGTTGGGAGCGGGTGATCGTGTTTGCCAACCGCAAGGATGAAGTGCGGCGCATCGAAGAACGCCTGGTGCGCGACGGCATCAATGCCGCGCAACTGTCCGGCGACGTGCCGCAGCACAAACGCATCAAGACTTTGGAAGGCTTCCGCGAAGGCAAGATCCGCGTGCTGGTGGCGACTGATGTTGCCGGTCGCGGCATCCACATCGACGGCATCAGCCACGTGATCAACTTCACCCTGCCGGAAGTGCCGGACGACTACGTCCACCGCATCGGGCGTACCGGTCGCGCCGGTGCGGACGGCGTGTCCATCAGCTTTGCCGGTGAAGACGACTCCTACCAGCTACCGTCCATCGAGGCGTTGCTGGGCAAGAAAATCAGCTGTGAGACACCACCGACGCATCTATTGCGGGCGGTTGAGCGCAAACGTCCATAACGGACGAGGTGCAGAAAGAGGCGCAGCCCGGAAACGGACTGCGCTTTTTTTTCGTTTGGATGTTGCTCGCGATAACTAAAAGTCCATAATGGACAAATTAGTTTATACCCATCCCCGGAGCCGACCATGTCCAGTACGCCTCATGTGATCTATCAAGCCCAGGCTCGCGAATTGCTGGCGCAAGTCGATGTGCCGCAGATCCTGCGCAAAATGTTCCGTGACCTGGCGACCGGGCAAGCCGTGCAACCGGCGCAGCAACTGGTGGAGTTTCCGCAAGGCGCCGGCGACTTCATCAACTACCTGGGCGTGTTGGCCGAAGACGGCGTTTACGGGATCAAGACTTCGCCGTATATCGTGCGCGAACAAGGCCCGCTGGTGACGGCGTGGACGCTGCTGATGTCGGCACAGACCGGCCAGCCGCTGCTGCTCTGCGATGCCGGTGAACTGACCACAGCCCGCACCGCCGCGACTACCGCTGTAGCGGTCGATGCACTCGCGCCGCTCACCGCCACTCGCCTGGCCATCATCGGCAGCGGCAAAGTGGCCCAGGCGCATCTGCATTACGTGAAGCGCCTGCGCGGCTGGCAGAGCATCAGCCTGTACGCACCGAACCTGAGCGACGACGTGGAAACCGTCGCCCTGCTGAAAAGCATCGAGCCGCGCCTGAACATCGTCGACAGTCGCGAAGCCGCCGCTCAGGACGCCGACGTGATCATGCTCTGCACCTCGTCTGCCGGCCCGGTAATCGATCCTTCGACGCTGAACAAACCGGCGCTGATCACCTCGATCAGCACCAACGCCCCTCGCGCCCACGAAGTGCCACCGCAGAGCCTCAATGACATGCAGGTGTTCTGTGACTATCGTCTGACCACCCCAGGCTCGGCCGGCGAAATGCTGATTGCCGGTGAACAGCATGGTTGGGACAAGAGCGCGATCATCGGCGACTTGCCTGATCTGATCAGCGAGAAGGTCCAGCGTCCCGGTTACGACCGTCATGTGTTCTTCCGCTCGATTGGTTTGGGCCTGGAAGACATCGCGCTGGCGAATGCCCTTTACCAAATGCAGCGCTAACACCACACCCCTTGTAGGAGCTGTCGAGTGAAACGAGGCTGCGATCTTTTGATCTTGCCATTAAAAAATCGCAGCCTCGTTTCACTCGACAGCTCCTACAGAGGTCATCGATACCATTGGCATTTGCGCCCCAACAGGAGACGTTCATGAGCCAGGCAGATTTCATCATCATCGGCGGCGGGATCGCCGGCGCTTCCACCGGTTTCTGGCTGTCGCAGCACGCACGCGTGATCGTGCTCGAACGTGAATCCCATCCGGCCTATCACTCCACCGGACGTTCGGCGGCACTGTTCACCGCTGCCTATGGCACCCCGCAAGTTCGCGCACTGACCCAGGCCAGTCGAGATTTTTTCGACGCACCACCCAGCGGTTTCTGCGAACACCCGCTGCTGACGCCGCGCGGTGAAATGACCGTGGATTTCACCGGCGATCCGGCCGAACTCAACAATCAATACCTGAGCGCCAAAGCCACGGTGCCGGAGATGCAGTTGCTCAGCGCTGAAGAGGCCTGTGTACGCCTGCCGATCCTGCGCCGGGAAAAAGTCCACGGCGCGATCTACGATCCGACTGCCAGCGACATCGACACCGATGCCTTGCATCAGGGCTACCTGCGCGGCATCCGCCGCAACAAAGGCGAAGTGCACACCGACACCGAAGTGCTCGGCCTGAGCCGTGATGCCGACGGTACATGGCACGTGCAAACCAATACCCAGACCTTCAGCGCGCCGATCATCATCAACGCCGCCGGTGCCTGGGCCGACAAGATCGGTGAACTGGCCGGTGCCCGACCACTGGGCCTGCAACCGAAACGCCGCGCCGCCTTCATCTTCGCCGGTCCCGAGGGCGTGGACATCCACCATTGGCCGATGCTGGTCAGCCTCGACGAATCGTTCTACATGAAACCCGACGCCGGGATGTTCCTCGGCTCGCCGGCCAACGCCGACCCGGTGGAACCCCACGACGTGCAGCCCGAAGAGCTGGACATCGCCATGGGCATCTACCAGATCGAAGAAGCCACGACCCTAACCATTCGCCGTCCGACCCGGACCTGGGCCGGGTTGCGAAGCTTCGTCAGCGATGGCGATTTGTTGTCCGGTTTCGATCCGCAGGTGCCGGGGCTGTTCTGGGTCGCGGCACAGGGCGGCTACGGCATCCAGACTTCACCGGCCATGGGCCAGGCCAGTGCCGCGCTGGTACGCGGCGAGGCGCTCCCTGAGCAACTCACCCGTTTCGGTCTGAGCGCCAAGATGCTGTCCCCTGCCCGCCTGGGCTGAGCCTTATCCTCAGGTGACGTGCCGACGCGATTGCGGCACACTTTCGGTGCCCCGTTTTGCGGGGCGCTGAAGCTGCCCGGAGTTCCACTGTATGAAGAGCCGAACCGCATGAACGCACCCGAAAAAGACCCGGCCCTGAACGACACGTCCCTGGATAACTTCCGGGCAATCGCCGATGCCATCGCCACGTTGTTCTTTCCTCACGCCGAGGTGGTGCTGCACGACTTGCGCACGCAAAAGGTCGATTACATCGCCAACAACCTGTCGAAACGGATGATCGGTGACGACTCGGCACTGGAAGACATGCTCAGTGACGATGTCAGCGAACGAAACATCGGGCCGTACGAAAAGCTCAATTGGGATGGTCAGAAGATTCGCAGCCTCAGCACGGTGCTGCGCGACAGCGAAGGTCATCCGCTGGCGGTGCTGTGCATCAACCTGAATATTTCGCTGTTCGAGAATGCCAAGGCTGCACTGGACCTGTTCCTGTCGCCGACCAAACTGATCCCGCAACCGGACTCACTGTTTCGCGATGACTGGCAGGAGCGCATCAACACCTTCCTCCACGCCTGGTTGCGCGAGCGTCAGCTGAGCCTGAACCTGCTGACCCGCGATCACAAACGCGAACTGGTGCTGGCCCTGCACGCCGAAGGCGCGTTCAAGGGCAAGAGCGCGTCGAACTATGTGGCCAATGTGCTGAACATGGGGCGGGCGACGGTGTACAAGCATTTGAAGGAATTGAAGGGCTGAAGATCAAAAGATCGCAGCCTGCGGCAGCTCCTACATTGGATTGCATTCCCCTGTAGGAGCTGCCGCAGGCTGCGATCTTTTATCGATCAATCGCCGTAGATATCGGACTTGAAGTACTTCTCGGAAATCTTCTGATACTCGCCATTCGCCCGAATACCATCGATAGCCGTGTTCAACTGGCTAACCAACTCGGCATTGCCCTTGCGCACTGCAATCCCCGCCCCCTCGCCCACGTATTTCGGATCCTTCAGCTCCGGCCCGACAAACGCATAACCCTTGCCGCGTGGCATCGACAGGAAGTCATTGAGCGGAATGGTGTCGGCAAAAATCGCATCGAGACGACCGGCCGCCAGGTCCATGTAGATCTCTTCGTTGTTGCCGTAACGCTTGACGGTGATGCCCTTGGGCTCGAACACCTCAGTGGCGTAACGGTCGGTGGTGGTCGCGCGCTGCACACCGATGGTCTTGCCCTTGAGGCTGGCGTACTGGTCATCCACCACCGCACCGTCCTTCATCACCAGACGCGAGGAAGTGAAATAGTACTTGTGGGTGAAATCCACCGACTTCTTGCGGTCTTCGTTGATGGTCATGGACGACAGCGCCATGTCGATTTTCTTCACTTTCAGGGAAGGAATCAGACCGTCGAATTCACCTTCGACCCACACACATTTGACCTGCATCTGCGCGCACAAGGCATTGCCGATGTCGTAGTCGAAACCGATGATTTCACCTTTGTCGGTTTTCGAGGCAAACGGTGGATACGCCGCTTCGATGCCGATGCGCAGGGTTTTCTCGGCGGCAAACACAGAGTTGCACGCCAACAGGCTCAGGGCCAGACCGGTGATGAGGGGGAATTTCTTCATGTTCGTTCTCTCGCGGGTTGTTGTTGGTTTGGCAAGACAGAAGAAAGAGCAGAAACAGGGGAAAATCTTTTTTGTACTTATAATTCCATACTGGACTTTTATGTATTATCCGTCAATCAGGCAAATGCAGCCCGTGCCGGCCGGTGGTCGGGTGGTGAATCCGCAGGTTTTTTGTTGTTACGAATGACGCTATCGCGAGCAAGCTCGCTCCCACAGGGATCTTCACTGTAAACAGGTTTTGTGTACGACTCAGAACCTGTGGGAGCGGGCTTGCCCGCGATGACGGGCTAGAGGACGCCGCAGGAACTACTGCTTCCAGCGATCCGCCGCCGCATGATCACTGTCACGTCCCTCAACCCAACGCGGCCCGTCGCTGGTGTTTTCTTTCTTCCAGAACGGTGCGCGGGTTTTCAGGTAATCCATGACAAAGGCGCAGGCATCGAACGCTGCCTGGCGGTGGGCGCTGGCGGCGCCGACGAAGACGATCGGCTCCCCCGGTTCCAGGGCACCGATGCGGTGCAACACTTCCAGCTTGAGCAGCGGCCAGCGTTGCTCGGCCTCGACGGCGATCTTGCCGAGGGCTTTTTCGGTCATGCCCGGATAGTGTTCGAGGAACATCCCGGCGACGTCGAGACCGTCATTGAAGTCGCGCACGTAGCCGACAAAACTCACCACCGCGCCGACGCCGACATTGGCATCGTGCATGGCGTTGACTTCAGCGCCCGGATCGAACGCTGTGGACTGCACACGAATGGCCATGATTCAGCCCCCGGTCACGGTCGGAAAAAACGCCACTTCGTCGCCGTCGCTGACCGGCTCGTCGAGCTGGCACAGGTCTTCATTGCGCGCGCACATCAGGTTTTGCTCACTCAGCACCTCGGCGCCGTCACGCTGAACCAACAGCGCCCGCACGTCGTCAACGGTGGCGAATTGACCTTCGACCTTTACCGAATCCACACCCATCGCCTCGCGATAACGGGCGAAAAACTTCACGGTAACGTTCATGGCTGGTCCGCCTGGAAATGCCCGCTCTTGCCGCCAACCTTTTCCAGCAAACGCACGCTTTCGATGGTCATGCCGCGGTCCACAGCCTTGCACATGTCATAGATGGTCAATGCGGCGACGCTGGCAGCGGTCAGGGCTTCCATTTCAACGCCGGTCTGCCCGGACAGCTTGCAGCGTGCCTCGATGCGCACGGTGTCGTCGCCTTCGGCACTGAGTTCGACCTTCACACCCGTCAGCATCAATGGATGGCACAGCGGAATCAGGTCACTGGTTTTCTTTGCCGCCTGAATGCCGGCAATACGCGCCACGGCGAAAACATCCCCCTTGGGATGACCGCCGCTGACGATCATCTGCAGCGTTTCGGGGAGCATGCGCACCAGCGCTTGGGCCGTCGCCTCACGGAACGTCACGGCTTTTTCGGTGACGTCGACCATGTTGGCGCGACCTTGGGAATCGAGATGAGTCAGCACGGGATTACTCCTGATCAGGAGCGTCGATTGTAAACCTGCAGGTCAATTTTCCGCACGCACGATTGTCCGATCACCACATTCCCAACGTAGGAGCTGCCGAAGGCTGCGATCTTTTGATTTTCAAGGCGAAGATCAAAAGATCGCAGCCTTCGGCAGCTCCTACAGGGGAATTGTGCCGGGCATATAATAACCGGGCGGTTTTGAGGCCGCCCGGTTTTGTTGATGCGGCTATAGATGCGTTTCGGCGTATTCGGCCAGGATCGAACGTGGCACCCCTTGCAGGGTGATGTGCACCCCGTTCGGGAAGTCCTTGAAACGTTCAGTGAGGTAGGTCAGCCCGGAGCTGGTCGCGGACAGGTATGGGGTATCGATCTGTGCCAGGTTGCCCAGGCACACCACTTTGGAACCGGCGCCGGCACGGGTGATGATGGTTTTCATCTGGTGCGGCGTGAGGTTCTGGCATTCGTCGATCAGGATCAGGCTCTGCTGGAAGCTGCGGCCCCGAATGTAGTTGAGAGATTTGAACTGCAACGGCACTTTGCTGAGGATGTAGTCGACGCTGCCATGGGTGCTTTCGTCATCCATGTGCAAGGCTTCGAGGTTGTCGGTAATGGCGCCCAGCCACGGCTCCATTTTTTCCGCTTCGGTGCCGGGCAGGAAACCGATTTCCTGGTCCAGGCCCTGCACGCTGCGGGTAGCGATGATCCGGCGATAGCGCTTGCTGACCATCGTCTGCTCGATTGCAGCGGCCAGGGCCAGGATGGTTTTACCTGAACCGGCCGCGCCGGACAGGTTGACCAGATGGATATCCGGATCGAGCAAGGCGTACAGCGCCAGGCTCTGATAGATGTCACGTGGTTTCAGGCCCCAGGCTTCCTGATGCAGCAATGGCTCCTGATGCAGGTCGAGGATCAGCAGCTTGTCTTCCTCGATCTCCTTGATCCAGCCGACAAACCCCTGTTCATCGATGATGAACTCGTTGATGTGCACCGCCGGCAGGTTGTCGATCAGTTGCACCTGATGCCAGGTGCGGCCGTGGTCCTGACGGGTTTCGACCTTGCTCACACGGTCCCAGAAGGAGCCGGTCATGTTGTGGTAGCCGTTGGGCAGCAACGATACGTCGTCGACCAATTGGTCGGTGCTGTAGTCCTCGGCCGCGATCCCGCAGGCGCGGGCCTTGAGGCGCATGTTGATGTCTTTGGTGACCAGCACCACGGGCTTCTTCGGATCGCGTGCGTGCAGGTCGATCAGCTGGTTGATGATTTTGTTGTCGTTCAGGTGCTCGGGCAGAATCAGGTTCGATTCAGCCTGCTTGCTCATCAGAATTGACAGCAAGCCTTTCGGTCCGCTCTTGCCACGCTGGATCGGCACACCCTGCTCGACGTCCTCGGGTGAGGCATCGCCCAGGGTCTTGTCGATCAGGCGAATGGCCTGGCGGCATTCGGCGGCAACGCTGTGGTGCCCGCTCTTGAGCTTGTCCAGCTCTTCAAGCACGGTCATCGGGATGGCGACGTGGTGTTCTTCGAAGTTGAGCAGCGCGTTTGGATCGTGAATCAATACGTTGGTATCGAGTACATAAAGGATTGGCTGGTTGGAAGAAGAGCTACGTCCGTGATCATCCATACTCGGTCACCTTTGTGGGAGCCATTCGACGCAATACCTTGGCGGTGCTGCGCCTCGAAGTGACTGCCGAATTCACCTGCGGGGACTCAAGTGACTGCATACAGAGCTGGGTCTTGGGAGACGCCACCTGTGTTGCAGGTTTCGGCGGTCTGTCTTCGTAATACTCCAAAACACATGACAGAAAAAAGTACTTTGACGTTTTTTTGAAGTTTATTTTTCAGATTGACCAATAGCACTTGGCGGACTGCCATCATCCGTTTACAGTCGGAAGTCAACCTGCTTCGAAACCCCTCAAAAAATTGCCAGAAACCCAATGTTTCCGGGCTTTTACCGTTTATCGAAACCCGTCCTGACAATCCTCCCAACCGATCCCGCTCTGTGCCGTTTGCGTCATCAACCACGGCAGCGTCGTTTTCACCCCGTCCTGTTTCACATTGAAGTTGATCACGCCATGACGCCACAGCAGCATCAGGGTCAATACCCGTTGCCCGCTCTGGCTGGCCTTGAGCTTGCCTGCGCCGTCCTGGGCATCGATGTCCCACAACGCCACCTGCAAGCCCTGGGACTTGTAGAAGCCCTCGGCATCCGAGCGGCGCTGGCCATCGGGCGGACGGAACAGCGGCACATAGTTTTCCGGCAGCTTGCCTTTGACCAGTTCGACGCTGCGTCGCACCGAATCCTGCCAGTCCTGCCAGTGACTGTGCGAGCGGAACTCCCAGCCTTGCACGCCGACGCATTGGGTTGAATAGGTCGATTGCAGGCTGCTGACCGAACGGTCGGCCAATCGCGCCTGAATGTCCTTGCCGAGAACGAAGAACGTACCGCTCATGTTCGCCTTGCGCAGGTACTCGCTGACCCAGTCCGTGTTGTCCGGCACGGCATTCGCGGCACTGTCGAATGTCAGCAGGAACAGGCGGTCGTGCATCGCTTCGCCGTCGCGCTCATAGTCGCCAAAATGATCGACTTCACTACTGGTTTGCGGGAACAGCGCCGCCTTGCGCAGTTGCTCGTCCAGGTACTGGGCATGGAACAACCGGCTCGGTTCGGCCCACTTGATGTAGTAGCTGTCTTCGCTGATCTGGAACTTGCCGGCCTGCTCATGCAGCGTCGGCATGTCCTCGACCAGAAAACAGAAGGACGCATCCTGATCGCAACTCTGCTGGGCGAAATTGAAGTTGCTCAGCAAGCGTTGCCACATGCGCTCGCGCACACGATTGACCGACTCCATATTGACCGTGCGCAGGCCCAGGCGCTGGGCCATCCCCGCCTCATCCAGCGACTCGCTGGCCAGCAGTACACGGGCGAACATGAGGATTTCAGCGCGTGAGGCCACGTCGAACAACGTCGGGTTGTTGAGTTTTTCAGGCCAGGTGCCGCGATCAAGCGTCGCCACATCGCCCGGTGCCGCCAAGGCACCGAAGCTCAGAAGCCACGCTGTGAATAGAAGAACGATACGCAATGGGATGTCTCCATAACAAAACCCGCGCGGCACTATATCGCGGGAAGATCAAAAGATCGCAGCCTCGCTGCGCTCGACAGCTCCTACAGGGATTCACGTCCACCTGTATCTCGGATCATCCCGTTTTTACGCCAACTCGGTCCTGTAGGAACTGTCGAGCAACGCGAGGCTGCGATCTTGTCCCATGACACCACCGATCACCTATTACCCCCATAGCTGGAGTCAACACGAACAACCCCCTAGAATCGCCGCCACGATTAAAGGAGACGACTTCATGCTGATGGTGATTTCCCCCGCCAAGACCCTCGACTACGAAACACCGCCGGCGACCCAGCGCTTTACCCAGCCGCAGTACCTCGATCACTCGCAAGAACTGATCATGCAGTTGCGCGACCTGACGCCAGCGCAGATCAGCGAGTTGATGCACGTCTCCGACAAGATCGGTGGCCTCAATGCCGCGCGTTTCGGCAGCTGGACACCTGCTTTTACCCCGGAAAACGCCAAGCAGGCGCTGCTGGCATTCAAGGGTGACGTGTACACCGGCCTGAATGCGCAAACCTTCAGCGAAGCCGATTTCGATTATGCCCAGCAACACTTGCGCATGCTCTCCGGCCTGTACGGCCTGTTGCGCCCGCTGGACCTGATGCAGCCTTACCGTCTGGAAATGGGCACCAAACTGGCCAATGCCCGCGGCAAGGACCTGTATGCCTTCTGGGGCACGCGCATCAGTGAGTGGTTGAACGAAGCCTTGGCCGATCAGGGCGATGACGTGTTGCTCAACCTGGCTTCCAACGAGTATTTTTCGGCGGTCAAACGCAACGCCCTGAACGCACGGATCATCAACACCGAGTTCAAGGACCTGAAGAACGGTCAATACAAGATCATCAGCTTCTACGCGAAAAAGGCCCGGGGCATGATGAGCCGCTTCGTCATCGAAGAACGCATCAACGACCCGGCAGCCCTCAAACAATTCGACGTCCAGGGCTATCGCTACAGCGCCGAGCAGTCTAAACCGGACAGTCTGGTGTTTCTGCGCGATCACGCACCAGAGTGATGCAAGAGGTCGGCGCACGACGTTCAGAACGCTCGCGCGCCGATCATTGATCGACCCGATATTTCCCGCCTTATTCGCCATTTTAATGGCGCCAAAAATACATCATTCGTTTTTCTAACTTTAGTTTCACTCGACTTCGATCTTTTTTTTCAGTAGTGGCACTGAAAATTTTTATTGGTAGTGGCAAAAAACTATCCCCTCGAATAATCCGCCTATATATAAAGGGCGAAACGGCAAGTGCTATCAATTTGAGAGCAGTGCCATCTTTCTCAATATTTCAAAAAATTTCAGATTTCACGATAGGCGGATCGGAACTATGTCCGAATGCACCGCTCATACCACCGGTAACGATTCTCACAGAGCTTGTAGGAGATAACTTACGCAGAACAGAGATCCATGTAGCGAAGTTGTCACATTAACTTTCGCGGACTAATCCCTGATTTGGACAACACAGAAGGACAGGAGATAACGCATGTTGACTATCCCCTATAAGGCCATGGCAGCGCCCCTATAAACGTGCTCACCTGGGCACCCAACCGCTTGATCTACGGGCTTTCAGCCTGACATCGAGCGCGCACGACCGTTGCACGAACATCCTCAGAATAGAGGATCGGCTGCAAAACAGGGCAAGTCATAACAATAAGGCCTGGTTTCGCACACCTTGAGTGCACTTATTTAGACACTCGTAACTTACATGCCAACTCACGGCATTGTTGCGCCTGTTAGCCGCACTTGCGAGTGCACTATGACCGCTGAACACCATTAACTCCGGCCATCTAATGGCTCGATAAAACACAGAGGTAATTGCGATGCGCATCAGCATATTTGGTTTGGGTTACGTTGGCGCTGTCTGTGCCGGTTGCCTGTCTGCACGGGGCCATGACGTCGTTGGCGTCGACGTTGCCAAAGACAAGATCGATATGATCAATGCCGGTAAATCACCGATTGTTGAACCGGGTCTGGGCGAACTTCTGGCCCAGGGTATCCAGACCGGTCGTCTGCGCGGTACTACCAACTTCGCCGAGGCGATTCGCGACACCGACCTGTCGATGATCTGCGTCGGCACGCCGAGCAAGAAGAACGGCGACCTGGAACTGAACTACATCGAAGCCGTGTGCCGCGAGATCGGTTTTGTCCTGCGTGACAAGACCACCCGCCACACCATCGTGGTGCGCAGCACCGTGTTGCCGGGCACCGTGGCCAACGTGGTCATCCCGATTCTCGAAGACTGCTCCGGCAAGAAAGCCGGCGTCGATTTCGGCGTTGCCGTGAACCCTGAGTTCCTGCGCGAAAGCACCGCCATCGCCGACTACGACCTGCCGCCAATGACCGTCATCGGCGAGTTCGACAAGGCATCGGGCGACGTTCTGCAATCGCTGTACGAAGAACTCGACGCGCCGATCATCCGCAAGGACATCGCCGTCGCCGAGATGATCAAGTACACCTGCAACGTGTGGCACGCCACCAAAGTGACCTTCGCCAACGAGATCGGCAACATCGCCAAGGCTGTTGGCGTCGACGGTCGCGAAGTGATGGACGTGGTTTGCCAGGACAAGACCCTGAACCTGTCCCAGTACTACATGCGCCCAGGCTTCGCTTTCGGCGGCTCCTGCCTGCCGAAGGACGTGCGTGCCCTGACCTACCGCGCCGGTTCGCTGGACGTGGAAGCACCGCTGCTCAACTCGCTGATGCGCAGTAACGAGTCCCAGGTGCAGAACGCCTTCGACATCGTTTCCAGCCACGACAAACGCAAAGTCGCCCTGCTGGGCCTGAGCTTCAAGGCCGGCACCGACGACCTGCGCGAGAGCCCGCTGGTTGACCTGGCGGAAATGCTGATCGGCAAGGGCTACGACCTGAGCATCTACGACAGCAACGTCGAGTACGCCCGTGTTCACGGCGCGAACAAGGACTACATCGAGTCGAAGATCCCCCACGTCTCGTCCTTGCTCAACTCCGACTTCGACGCGGTGATCAACAACTCCGACGTGATCATCCTCGGCAACCGTGACGAGAAATTCCGCGCCCTGGTCAAGGACGTCCCGCACGGCAAGCAAGTGATCGACCTGGTCGGCTTCATGTCCAAGGCCACCAGCGTCAGCGGCCGCACCGAAGGTATCTGCTGGTAACACGGTGTTTGCACGGCAACTGTGCGAACACGATGTAGGAGCTGACGAGTGAAACGAGGCTGCGATCTTTTCAGGATCACTTGAGTACCAAGCGAAAGATCAAAAGATCGCAGCCTTCGGCAGCTCCTACATGACCTTGCACGTTTTGTAAGCCTGCCTTAACCCATTCGGGCCTCGCCCGAGATCGAGACGGATGCAGATTATGCACAGGCTAAAACACGGCCTACTCCAGGCCGCCGGTTGGCTGTTTTATCTCAGTTTACTGATGGGCATCGCCATGGCGTTGCCTGTGTCCACGTTCGACTCCGAGTCGAAGGACTTCATTTTCCTGATCGGTATCGTCGGTATCTGGCGTTACTCGATGGGTGCCACGCACTTTCTGCGCGGCATGCTGTTTCTGTACGTGGTCTACCCGCACCTGCGGCGCAAAGTGCGCAAGCTGGGCAAGGCGGCGGACCCGTCCCATGTATTTTTGATGGTCACCAGTTTTCGTATCGACGCGCTGACCACCGCGCAGGTCTACAGCTCGGTGATCCGCGAAGCGATCGACTGCGGCCTGCCGACCACCGTGGTCTGCTCCATCGTCGAAATGTCCGATGAGCTGCTGGTGAAAAGCCTGTGGAAGCGGATGAACCCGCCATCGCATGTGAAGCTCGACTTCGTGCGCATTCCCGGCACCGGCAAACGCGATGGCCTGGCCTACGGTTTCCGCGCCATCTCCCGTCACTTGCCGGATGACCGCGCCGTGGTCGCCGTGATCGATGGCGACACCGTGCTGGGCGAAGGTACGGTGCGCAAGACCGTGCCGTGGTTCCAGCTGTTCGGCAACGTTGGCGGCCTCACCACCAACGAGTTCTGCGAAGTACGCGGCGGCTACATCATGAGCGAATGGCACAAGCTGCGTTTCGCCCAGCGTCACATCAACATGTGCTCGATGGCTTTGTCCAAGCGCGTGCTGACCATGACCGGCCGCATGTCGGTGTTCCGTGCCACCGTGGTCACCAACCCGGAATTCATCGCCGACGTGGAAAGCGACTCGCTGCAACACTGGCGCCTGGGTCGTTTCAAGTTCCTGACCGGCGACGACAAGTCGAGCTGGTTCAGCCTGATGCGCTTGGGCTACGACACGTTTTACGTGCCCGACGCCGCGATCAACACCGTCGAGCACCCGCCGGAAAAGAGCTTCATCAAGGCCAGTCGCAAGCTGATGTTCCGCTGGTACGGCAACAACCTGCGGCAGAACTCCCGGGCCCTCGGCCTTGGGGTGAAACGCCTCGGTGCGTTCACTTCGGTGGTGCTGTTCGATCAGCGCGTGTCGATGTGGACCTCGCTGCTGGGCCTGACCGTAGCGATCATCGCCAGCTTCAAGTACGGCACCGCGTTCATCCTGGTGTACCTGCTGTGGATCGGCATCACCCGCCTGATCCTGACCCTGTTGCTGTCCTGCTCCGGTCACCGGATCGGCCCGGCCTACCCGGCGATTCTCTATTACAACCAGATCGTCGGCGCGCTGGTGAAGATCTACGTGTTCTTCCGCCTCGACCAACAGTCCTGGACTCGCCAACCCACTTCCCTGACCCGTGATCTCGCCAGCTTTCAACGTTGGTTCAACACCTGGTCGTCTCGGACCATGACCTTCTCCGCCGGCAGCATTTTTGTCGCCGTGCTGCTGATGATGGTCTGACCGCCCCTTATTGAATTAACAAGGAAATCGCCCCTATGAATACCGCCGTCAACGCCAACGTAGTGCATGAATCCGAAGCCCAGCGCCAACACGCCCGAGTGAAAATCCCGGCCAAGCTGCGCTTCTTCGGCCCTGACCGTACGCCGGTCGAAGCCCGGGTCATCGACCTGTCCGCTGGTGGCCTGGCGTTCAACGCCGGTCAACTGCCGCTCAAGGTTGGCGACAAGTACAAGGCTCGTCTGCAATTCGTCATCGACAACCTCGGCCTGGCCATGGACGTGGAATTGCAGGTGCGCTCCTACGATCGCGAGACCGGTCGTACCGGCTGCCAGTTCCAGAACCTGGAACCACAAGACATCTCGACCCTGCGCCACCTGATCACCTCTCACCTGGCCGGCGACATCGTCAGCATCGGTGAAGTACTGGCGACCCTGCAGCGAGACAACTTCACCAAAGCGCGCAAGATCAAGGACGGCGGCCACGGCATGAGCGCGTTCGGCCGCATGAAAGCCGTGACCTTCAGCCTCGGCGTTTTCGTTATCGGCCTGGCGGCATTCGGCTTCATCTTCAAGTCGGTGTATGGCATGTATTTCGTCAGCCACGCCCAGGCCGGTCTGGTCAGCGTGCCGGGCGTGAACATCACCATGCCCCGCGACGGCACCGTGCAGAGTCTGGTCAAAGCCGACGGCGTCGCCGCCAAAGGTGCACCGCTGGCGACGTTCAGCACCAGCATGCTCGACGTACTCAAAGGTCACCTGGAAGACGATCAACTGTCCCCGGCCAAGGTTGAAGAACTGTTCGGCAAGCAAATGACCGGCACCCTGACTTCGCCGTGCGATTGCACCGTGGCCCAGCAAATGGTCGCCAACGGTCAGTACGCCAGCAAGGGCGACGTGATCTTCCAACTGGTGCCACGCAACACCGAAGCCAACGTTGAAGCACGCTTCTCCTATCGCCAGTTCGGCGACGTCCTGCCAGGCACCGCCGTGCGCTTCCAGATCGCCGGCGAAGACAAGACCCGCACCGGCAAGATCGTCAGCAGCACCAGCCTGAAAAGCGCCGACCTGTCTTCCGACATCCGCGTCCTGATCCAGCCTGACGAAGCCCTGGACAGCACCCTCGCCGGCCGCCCGGTGGAAGTGAACAGCGACCGTGGCCCGAACCTGAACTGGCTGATCGACAAAGCCATGGCTGCTGGTCTGTAACCGGAGGACATGCCCGTGACGATCATCCGTCTTCTGAGAACACCGAGATCCCTGTGGGAGCTGGCTTGCCAGCGATTGGATCACTGCGGTGTTACTGAAACACCGAGCCGCCTGAATCGCTGGCAAGTCGAAACGTCGCACCGCAGCTCCCACAGTGGATTGGTGGTGTGCTCGCTGGCATTGGCAGTCAGCCTCGCCGGCTGCGCCGGCCTGCCCGACCAACGCCTGGCCAACGAAGCGCTCAAGCGTGGCGACACCGCGACCGCCGCGGCGAACTATCAGCAACTGGCAGACCTGGGCTACAGCGAAGCCCAGGTCGGTCTGGCTGACATTCAGGTCGACAGCCGCGACCCGGCGCAGATGAAGCAGGCCGAGGCGACTTACCGCGCCGCCGCCAGCGTTTCACCGCGTGCCCAGGCGCGCCTCGGTCGTCTGCTGGTGGCCAAGCCCGGCTCCACCGAAGCCGAGCAGCACGAAGCCGAAACCCTGCTGAAGAAAGCCTCCGCCGCTGGCGAAGGCAACACCCTGATTCCGTTGGCGATGCTGTACCTGCAATACCCGCACAGCTTCCCCAACGTCGACGCACAGAAACAGATCAGCCAATGGCGCGCCGAAGGCAAGCCGGAAGCAGGCCTGGCGCAAGTGCTGCTTTATCGCACCCAAGGCACCTACGACCAGCACCTGGACGATGTGGAAAAGATCTGCAAAGCCGCGATCAACACCACCGACATTTGCTACGTCGAACTGGCCACGGTCTATCAGAAAAAAGCCCAGCCTGAACAACAGGCCGAGCTGATCAAGCAAATGCAGGCCGGTCACGCTCGCGGCACTGTTTCCGCACAACGCGTGGACAGTGTCGCCCGTGTGCTCGCCGATTCGACCCTGGGCACAGCCGACGAAAAAACCGCGCAGTCACTGCTCGAACCGATCGCCCCGGGCTACCCGGCATCTTGGGTGACCCTCGCGCAACTGCTCTACGACTACCCAGAACTGGGTGACGTCGACCAGATGATGAAGTACCTCGACAACGGCCGCGCCGCCGATCAGCCCCGCGCCGAGCTGTTGCTGGGCAAGCTCTATTACGAAGGCAAAATGGTCCCGGCCGACGCCAAGGTCGCCGAGGAACATTTCCAGAAAGCCGTCGGCCGCGAAGTCGCCGCCGATTACTACCTCGGCCAGATCTATCGCCGTGGCTACCTGGGCAAGGTCTATCCGCAGAAGGCTCTGGATCATCTGCTGACCGCTGCGCGCAACGGCCAGAACAGTGCCGACTTCGCCATCGCCCAACTGTTCTCCCAAGGCAAAGGCACCAAGCCTGACCCGCTCAACGCTTACGTCTTCAGCCAACTGGCCAAGGCCCAGAACACTCCGCAAGCCACCGAGCTTGCGCAAACCCTCGAAGCCCAACTGCCGCCTGCGCAGCTTGCCGAGGCCCAGCGCCTGTTGAAACAGGAACAGGCCGTTCGCGGCAACTTGAGCCAGAACGCGTTGCCATTGCACGCGCTGCAAGAAGAAGACGGTGAGGAAACCCTATGAAGTTGAATCCATTCATGAAGGCCGGTATCGGCCTGACGTTCGCGCTGATCTGGTCTTGCCCGACGCTCGCTGCGATGACTGAAGAAACCAAGAACTACGGTCTGGACGTGAAAATCACCGGTCAGTCCGAGGACGATCGTGACCTCGGCACCCAGGGCGGCGGCGATGTCAACGGTCTCGGCCTTGACCTTCGTCCTTGGGTCTACGGCGAAAGCGGCGCGTGGAGCGCCTACGCCATGGGTCAGGCGGTGACGTCCACCGACATCATCGAGACCGACACCCTGCAACAGTCCGATGGTGCCGAAAACACCGACAACAATGATCGCGAAACCAAGAAAAACTACTTGGCCATGCGTGAGTTCTGGGTCGGCTACAGCGGCTTCACGCCTTACCCGGGCGAGGTCCTCAAGTTCGGTCGCCAACGCCTGCGCAACGACGACGGTCAATGGCGCGACACCAACATCGAAGCCTTGAACTGGACCTTCGACACCACCCTGCTGCGCGCCAACGTCGGTATCGCCGAACGCTTCAGCGAGTACCGCACCGACCTCAAGGAACTCGCGCCAGAGGATAAGGATCGCCTGCACGCCTACGCCGATGCGGCGTACCAGTGGACACCGGGCAACTGGGTCGGCATTCGCGGCCACCACACCCACGACGACGGCAAACTTGACTACGCAGAACCCGGCGTCGCGAGTGATTCGCTGGACAAGAAACAGAACGGCGACATCAGCTGGCTCGGCCTCACCGCCGATAGCGATGCCTACAACTGGCGCAACACCAACACCGTCAATTACTGGGGCAGCATCACCGGCATGAGCGGCGACCGCGACACGGTCAACCCGCTGAACGCCGATGGCACCGCGCCCGCGCAAGCCAAACGCAGCGGCGATGTCGATGGCTGGGCCACCGACCTGGGTGTGCGCCTGCGCCTCGATCCGCAATGGCAGGTCGGTGCGGCCTACGCTCGCGCCAGTGAAGACTATGAACAGAACGGCCTGGAAAGTAACCGCTCGAACTACACCGGTACTCGCTCGCGGGTACACCGTTTCGGCGAAGCATTCCGTGGCGAAATGAACAACATGCAATCGGCCACGCTGTTCGGTTCGTGGATGCTCAACGACGAATACGACGCCAGCCTGATCTACCACAAATTCTGGCGTGTCGACGGCAACAAGCCGGTCGGCAGCAACGGCATCGACGCGGTACAGAACAACACCGACGACGTCACCGGCGCGATCCTCTCCAGCACCTCCCTGCCGCTGAACGATGGCGAGAAAGACCTCGGTCAGGAAATGGATCTGGTGGTCACCAAGTACTTCAAGCAAGGCCTGTTGCCGGCATCGATGAGCCAGGCGATCGACGAACCTTCGGCGCTGGTGCGCTTGCGTGGCGGCGTGTTCAAGCCGGGCGATGCGTACGGCAAGGAAGTCGATTCGTACATGCACCGCGCGTTCATCGACGTGATCTGGCGCTTCTGATGCACATTGCGAAGGGAGTCTCCCAGATGAATCATCAAGCCCGAAAAGGCTCGATCAGCCTGCTGGCCGGCGCGATGTTGCTGGCCAGTGCGACGGCCTTCGCCAATGTGGAGCCAGTTGCAAAACCGGCGACCGTGGCCAAGGAACTGCAACAGGCCAAGACCTACACCGTCAGCAGCGCACCGACCGCGCCGCTGGAGCTGGCCACGCCGACATTGCCGGACATTTCCGGCTACACCGCCGAGGCCATCGCCGCGAAAATCGTGCGCAGCAAGGCCGGCAAGATCAGCGTGCGCCGGATGATGCAGGAAGACGCCCTGAAGGACTTCATCGGCGGCGACAACAAGATGGCCGAGTGGGTGGTGCGTCAGCACGGAATCCCGCAGGCGATTTTCGTCGACGACGGCTACATGAACCTCAAGGACCTGGCGAAGAAGCTGCCCAAGCAGTACTTCAGCGAAACCTCGCCGGGCGTATTCCTGGCGAAACTGCCGATCGTGGTCGGCCGTCACGGCATCCTCGAAATCGACAAGCAGACTCAGGAACTGCGCCTGTCCCAGGAGGCCGGATCGTTCCTGGTCAACGACGGCCAGCTGTTTGTACGTGACACGAAAATCACCGGCTGGCGCGAGAAGGACAACGGTCCGGCGACGTTCAAATCGCCGAAGGAATTCCGTCCGTTCCTGCTGGCCTGGGGTGGCACCGAGACCTACATCGCCAACAGCAAGATGGCCAGTTTCGGCTACGCCAACAGTAAGTCCTACGGCGTGAGTATTTCCCAATACACGCCGAACATGGCCAAGGTGCTCAAGCGTCCTGAACCGACCGGCTGGATTGTCGGTTCCGAGTTCTCGGACATGTGGTACGGCTTCTACTGCTACGAAACCAGCAACTTCGTGGTCAAGGGCAACACCTACAAGGACAACATCGTCTACGGCATTGACCCGCATGACCGTTCCCACGGCCTGATCATCGCCGACAACACGGTGTTTGGTACCAAGAAGAAGCACGGGATCATTATTTCCCGTGAGGTCAACGACAGCTTCATCTTCAACAACCGCAGCTACGACAACAAGTTGTCGGGCCTGGTGATCGACCGTAACAGCGTGAACAACCTGATCGCGCACAACGAGATCTACCAGAACCACACCGACGGCATCACCCTCTACGAGAGTGCCGACAACCTGCTGTGGGGCAACAAAGTCGTCAGCAACCGCCGCCACGGCATTCGCATTCGTAACAGCGTGAACATTCGCCTCTACGAAAACATCGCCATGGCCAATGGCTTGACCGGCGTCTACGGCCACATCAAGGACCTGAGCGACACCGACCGTGACATCAAGCTCGATCCGTTCGACGCCCAGGTGTCGCTGATCGTGGTCGGCGGTGAACTGGCGGCCAACGGCAGCGGCCCGCTGTCCATCGACTCGCCGTTGAGCGTCGAGCTGTATCGCGTGTCCATGCTCGCCCCGACCAAATCCAGCGGCATCAGCTTCTCGGGGATTCTCGGCGAGCGCCAGGATGAAATTCTCGACCTGCTGGTGCGCCAGCAGAAAGCCGTGCTGATCGACCCTGTCGAACGCCAGACCGAAATGCGGGACTGAGGATAATTTTATGCACCCACACTTGATCAAATTACTCAGCCTGTCGGCCCTGACCGCCGGCATTCTCGCGGCCAGTACCGGCGCGCGTGCCGATGAAGTTCAAGCACCGAAGTTCAGCGCCGAACCGTGCTGCAGCCTGTGCCCGGCCGCCCACGACGCGAAGAATTACACCACGCGTTATCAGCAGAATTTCACCACGCTGGTGCAGGCTCAGGGCGACTGGCTGTTCCGTACGCAGGAAGACTTGCGCACCGAATTCGACACCACCCCGGCTGGCTACAAACGCATGAAGCAATTGCACGATGCGTTCAAGAGCAAAGGCGTGGAACTGGTCGTTGTTTACCAGCCAACGCGTGGCCTGGTGAACCGCAACAAGCTCAACCCGGGCGAGAAAGCCAGCTTCGATTTCGACAAGGCGCTGACGAACTACAAGACCATGCTCGGCCGTTTCGCGGCCATGGGCTACGTAGTTCCGGACCTGTCGCCGCTGACCAACGAGCAACTGCCAGACACCCTGCCCGCCCACGATTTCTACTTCCGTGGCGACCAGCACTGGACGCCATATGGCGCCCAGCGCACGGCAAAAATCGTCGCCGAAAAGGTCAAGCAGATCCCGGCCTTCGCCGACATTCCCAAGCGTGAATTCGAGACCCATAAGTCGGGTCGCATGGGCAAGACCGGAACATTGCACAACATGGCCGGTCAACTCTGTGGCACCAGCTACGCGATCCAGTACATGGATCAATTCACCACCGAGCCGAAAGGCGAAGCAGGCGATGGCGATCTGTTCGGTGATTCCGGCAATCCGGAAATCACCCTGGTCGGCACCAGTCACAGTGGCAAGAACTACAACTTCGCCGGTTTCCTCGAAGAGGCCATCGGCGCCGACATTCTCAACGTGGCGTTCCCCGGCGGTGGCCTGGAAGGTTCGATGCTGCAGTACCTGGGCAGCGACGAGTTCCAGAAGAACCCGCCGAAAATTCTCATCTGGGAATTCTCGCCGCTCTATCGCCTCGACCAGGAAACCATCTACCGCCAGATGATGGCGCTGCTGGACAACGGTTGCGAAGGCAAGGATGCACAGATGTCGGGGAGCACCACCCTGAAGCCGGGCAAAAACGAACTGATGGTCAACAGCAAAAACCTGAACCTGCAAAACAGCAGTCACCAGGTCGATATCCGCTTCGCCGACACCTCGGTGAAAACCCTGCAAGCCACCCTCTGGTACATGAACGGTCGCCACGAGGACATCAAGATCGACAAACCGGAAACCTCCGACACTGACGGGCGCTTCGCCTTCGAGTTGCGCACGGACGAAGACTGGGCCTCGCAGAATCTGCTGGCCGTCGAAATCCAGGGTCCTGAGAAAACGGATGCCGCGCCACAGAAAGTCGAAGCGAAAATCTGCAAACGCAACGTATTCCCGAGCGCTGAGCAACGTACCGCTTCGGCCGGGCAATGAGGTCTGCTATGCGAAATCCGAAACTGAAAAACCTGTTGGCACCGACGCTTTTGAGCCTGGCGATGTTCGCCGGCGCGACACAAGCGGCTGCGCCACTGCGTCCGCCACAGGGCTATTTCGCGCCGATCGAGAAAGTCAAAACCGGCGACAAGAGCGAAGGCTGTGATGCGATGCCGACGCCGTACACCGGCTCGCTGCAATTTCGCAGCAAGTACGAAGGCTCGGACAAGGCCCGTTCGACCCTGAACGTGCAATCGGAAAAAGCCTTTCGCGACAGCACCGCCGACATCACCAAGATCGAGCGCGGCACCAGCAAGCGCGTGATGCAGTTCATGCGCGACGGTCGCCCGGAACAACTGGAATGCACGCTCAACTGGTTGACCGCGTGGGCCAAGGCCGATGCGTTGATGTCCAAGGACTTCAACCACACCGGCAAGTCGATGCGCAAATGGGCGTTGGGCAGCATGGCCTCTTCGTACATTCGCCTGAAGTTTTCCGATTCGCATCCGCTGGCCAACCATCAGCAAGAGTCGCAGCTGATCGAAGCCTGGTTCAGCAAGATGGCCGACCAAGTGGTCAGCGATTGGGACAACCTGCCGCTGGAAAAAACCAACAACCACTCGTACTGGGCTGCCTGGTCGGTGATGGCAACCTCCGTCGCCACCAACCGCCGCGACCTGTTCGATTGGGCCGTGAAGGAATACAAGGTCGGCGCCAATCAGGTCGACGCCCAGGGCTTTTTGCCCAACGAACTCAAGCGTCAACAACGGGCGCTGGCCTACCACAACTACGCCCTGCCGCCGCTGGCGATGATCGCCAGTTTCGCTCAGGTCAACGGTGTGGATCTGCGTCAGGAAAACAACGGCGCATTGAAACGCCTGGGTGATCGCGTGCTGTCCGGGGTGAAAGACCCGGATGAGTTCGAAGAGAAGAACGGCAAGGAACAGGACATGACCGACCTGAAGGTCGACTCGAAATTCGCCTGGCTCGAACCGTTCTGCTCGCTCTACACCTGCGCGCCGGATGTGCTGGAGAAGAAGCATGAGATGCAACCGTTCAAGACCTTCCGCCTCGGCGGCGACCTGACCAAGGTCTACGACCCGGCGAATGAAAAGGGCAAGGGTTCTTAGAACAACGCCTTTCTCCTGTAAGAGCTGCCGAAGGCTGCGATCTTTAGATCTTGCTTTCAAAGATCAAGATCAAAAGATCGCAGCCTCCGGCAGCTCCTACAAGGGTCGGTGTCAGGTTTGAGTTTTGTGAGTTAGCCCCCGGTTTTTCGTGGGGGGTTTGGGGGGGCCGTTGGCCCTTGACTGTTGGTTCAAACAAGGAGAGATCGGGATGGTTTTTTCGTCCAACGTGTTCCTGTTTTTGTTCTTGCCGATCTTTCTCGGCTTGTACTACCTGAGCGGGCAACGCTATCGCAATTTGCTGCTGCTGATTGCCAGCTACGTGTTCTACGCCTGGTGGCGTGTGGACTTCCTCGCACTGTTTGCAGCCGTCACGCTGTGGAACTACTGGATCGGCCTGAAAGTCGGCGCCGCAGGCGTACGGACCAAACCGGCGCAGCGCTGGCTGCTGCTCGGCGTGGCCGTCGACCTGTGCATCCTCGGCTACTTCAAGTACGCCAATTTCGGCGTCGACAGCATCAACGCGATGATGACGTCGGTGGGCCTGGAGCCGTTCATCCTGACCCACGTGCTGTTGCCGATCGGGATCTCGTTCTACATCTTCGAGTCGATCAGCTACATCATCGACGTCTACCGTGGTGATACCCCGGCGACCCGCAACCTGATCGACTTCGCGGCGTTCGTGGCGATCTTCCCGCACCTGATCGCCGGCCCCGTGCTGCGTTTCCGCGACCTGGCGGATCAGTTCAACAACCGCACTCACACCCTCGATAAATTCTCCGAGGGCTGCACGCGGTTCATGCAGGGTTTCATCAAGAAGGTCTTCATCGCCGACACCCTCGCGGTGGTGGCCGACCATTGCTTCGCCCTGCAAAACCCGACCACGGGTGATGCCTGGCTCGGCGCCCTCGCCTATACCGCGCAGTTGTATTTCGACTTCTCCGGTTACAGCGACATGGCCATCGGTTTGGGCCTGATGATGGGTTTCCGCTTCATGGAAAACTTCAAGCAGCCGTACATCAGCCAGTCGATCACCGAGTTCTGGCGTCGCTGGCACATCAGCCTGTCGACCTGGTTGCGTGACTACCTCTACATCACGCTGGGCGGTAATCGAAAAGGCACGCTGACGACCTATCGCAACCTGTTTCTGACCATGCTGCTCGGTGGTCTGTGGCACGGCGCGAACATCACCTACATCGTCTGGGGTGCGTGGCACGGCATGTGGCTGGCGATTGAAAAAGCCCTCGGCCTGAACACTTCGCCGCGCAGCTTCAACCCGATCCGCTGGGCGCTGACCTTCCTGTTGGTCGTGATGGGCTGGGTGATCTTCCGCGCAGAAAACCTGCACGTCGCCGGGCGCATGTACGGCGCGATGTTCAGCTTCGGCGACTGGTCGTTGTCGGAACTCAACCAGGCCAGCCTCACCGGCCTGCAAGTGGCGACCCTGATCGTGGCTTACGTGACCCTGGCGTTCTTCGGCCTGCGCGACTTCTACAGCAATCAGCCGCCAGCCAAGACCAAGCCTGCGGTGAACGTCGACAGCGACGGCCCGGCCGCCAGCGAACCCGGCCTGATCAAAGCCGCGCCTGGGGATAACCCGGCGAGCATCCATCAGCCTGGCTACACCGTCGGCGTCGACGCCCAGGTGCAACCAGCCTACTGGACCGCTGACTGGTCGCGTTACGCAATGCGTGCGCTGGTGCTGCTGCTGTTCATCGCCTCGATTCTCAAACTCTCGGCGCAAAGCTTCTCGCCGTTCCTTTACTTCCAGTTCTGAGGGATCTGACCATGACCCGCTCATTACGCATCTTCTACATCGCCCTGTTCCTGGTGACGCTGCTCGCCTTGGGCGTGTGGTCGGTTCGCAGCTTCATGGGCTTCAGCACCAACGCCGACGCGACGGTGCTCAACGGCCGCTGGACCAAGGCTGTAGAGACCCACTACGACGATGAGTTTCCAATCAAGCGCCTGGGCACCAACCTTTGGGCTGCGCTGGATTTCAAGCTGTTCAACGAAGGTCGTCCGGGCGTGGTGCTCGGTCGCGACCAGTGGCTGTACAGCGACGAAGAATTCCACCCGATCGTCAACGAAGAGCTGAACCTGCAAGGCAACTACGCGCTGGTCGAAGGCGTGCGCCAAACCCTGAAAGCCAAAGGGGTACAACTGGTGATGGCGGTGGTGCCGGCCAAGGTGCGCCTGTACCCGGAACACCTCGGCGAGGTGAAACCGGCGAGCATCCACGCCAACCTCTACAAGGACTTCCATCAGCGCCTGGCCGCCGACCGGATTCCTGCGCCTGACCTGCTCGGCCCGTTGCAACAGGCCAAGCAGAACGGCAAGCAAGTGTTCCTGCGCACCGACACCCACTGGACCCCGGAAGGTGCCGAGATCGCGGCGAACAAGTTGGCCAAGACCATTGCTGACAAATTCCCGCTCAGCGGCGACCCGCAAAACTTCGTCACCGAACCTGCGGAAACCGTCACGCACAAGGGCGACCTGCGTCTGTTCCTGCCGCTGGACCCGCTGTTCGAAAACCTGATGCCGGCGCAAGAGCCTTTGCAAAAGCGCAACACCGTTGCAGCCCAGGACCAGCCGGCCGGTGACGACGCCCTGTTCGCCAACACCGAAGTGCCGGTGGCCCTGATTGGCACCAGTTACAGCGCCAACCCCAACTGGAACTTCGTCGGTGCACTGAAACAAGCCCTGCGCAGCGACGTGGTCAATTACGCCGAAGACGGCCATGGCCCGATTCTGCCGATGCTCAGCTACCTGAAAAGTGATGCTTTCAAGAACAGCCCTCCGCAGGTGCTGATCTGGGAGTTTCCTGAACGATATCTGCCTGTGAACAACGAAATCGGCGACGCCGACCCGCAGTGGGTCGCAGAGCTTAAACAAGCCGGCGCGCGCCAACAAAACGTAGCAATCAACACTAAATCCGAGACGCCCGACCGGGCGCAAAACTGAAAGAGAGAGGTACTACCATGACTTTCAAGACTACTCCTCGTCGTCTCGCCAAGACCTTTGCACTGGTTGCTGGTATGAGTGTGCTCTCGATGCAGGCCTTCGCCGCTGGCGACGCCGCGCTGTATGGCCCGACCGCGCCGAAAGGCTCGAGCTTCGTGCGTATCTACAACGCCAGTAACGCCGAAGTCAGCGCCACCGTCGGCAGCACCAACCTGAGTGATGTCGCGCCGCTGTCGAGCAGTGACTTCAGCTTCATGCCGGGCGGTGACTACAGCGCCAAGGTCGGCAGCCAGAGCCTGCCGGTGAAACTGGCCGGCGATCACTATTACACCCTGGTCAACAACGCCAGCGGCGCGCCGCAACTGATCGAGGAGCCGCCGTTCAAGAACAAGCAGAAATCCCTGGTGCGCGTGCAGAACCTCAGCGACAAGACGCTGACCCTGAAAACCGCCGACGGCAAGACCGACGTGGTGCCGAACGTGGCCGCCAAGGGCCGTGGCGAACGTGAAATCAACCCGGTGAAAGTCAGCCTGGCGCTATACGATGGTGCAACGAAAGTCGGCGACGTGAAACCGGTCGCCCTGGAACGCGGTGAAGCGGCAGTGCTGTACGTCACCGGTAACGGCAGCAGCCTGTCGCCGGTCTGGGTGAAACGCCCGGTATCGACGCGCTGATCAATTTGTCCGGTTGACCCATCCCCCTGTGGGAGCGGGCTTGCCCGCGATGCAGACGACTCGGTGAAACTGATACATCGAGTTGATGCCATCGCTGGCAAGCCAGCTCCCACAGGAACTGAGATGTCAATCAGGACACGGAACAAGAACAAGAGTGAAACGACACAACGTTCGTCGCTCTAACCAAACGATTTTCAAGGAGTAACAACATGATTCCGGTGATCTTGTCAGGTGGTAGCGGTTCACGTCTCTGGCCGCTTTCGCGTAAGCAATTCCCGAAACAGTTCCTGGCCCTGACCGGTGAACACACGCTGTTCCAGCAAACCCTGGAACGCCTGGTGTTCGAAGGCATGGACACGCCAATCGTGGTCTGCAACAAGGACCACCGCTTCATCGTCAACGAGCAGTTGGCAGCGCGTAAGCTGGAAACCCAACGCATCCTGATGGAGCCGTTTGGGCGCAACACCGCGCCGGCCGTGGCCCTGACCGCGATGATGCTGGTCAATGAAGGTCGCGACGAGTTGATGCTGGTGCTGCCGGCCGACCACGTATTGGAAGACCAGAAAGCCCTGCAACGCGCGTTAGCCCTGGCCACCGTCGCCGCCGAAAACGGCGAAATGGTGTTGTTCGGCGTACCGGCCACCAAACCGGAAACCGGCTACGGCTACATCAAGTCGACCAACGATTCGTTGCTGCCTGAAGGCGTCAGCCGTGTGTCGCACTTCGTCGAAAAACCGGATGTGAAACGCGCTACCGAATACGTCCAGTCCGGTGGCTACTTCTGGAACAGCGGCATGTTCCTGTTCCGCGCCAGCCGCTTCCTCGAAGAACTGAAAAAGCACGATCCGGACATCTACGACACCTGCCTGCTGACCCTGGAGCGCAGCGCCCAGGACGCCGACACCGTGAGCATCGACGAAGCTACCTTCGCCTGCTGCCCGGACAATTCCATCGACTACTCGGTGATGGAAAAAACCCAGCGCGCCTGTGTGGTGCCGCTGACCGCCGGCTGGAGCGACGTCGGCTGCTGGTCGTCGCTGTGGGAAGTCAATGCAAAAGACGCCAACGGCAACGTCACCAAGGGCGACGTGGTGATCCAGGACAGCAAGAACTGCATGATCCACGGCAACGGCAAACTGGTGTCGGTGATCGGCCTGGAAAACATCGTCGTGGTGGAAACCAAGGACGCCATGATGATTGCGCACAAGGACAAGGTCCAAGGCGTGAAACAGATGGTCAACACCCTCAACGAACAGGGCCGCAGCGAAACCCAGAACCACTGCGAAGTCTATCGCCCGTGGGGCTCCTACGACTCGGTGGACATGGGCGGCCGTTTCCAGGTCAAGCACATCTCGGTCAAGCCGGGCGCGTGCCTGTCGCTGCAAATGCACCACCACCGCGCCGAACACTGGATCGTGGTCAGCGGCACCGCCGAAGTGACCTGCGATGAGAACGTGTTCCTGCTCACCGAGAACCAGTCGACCTACATCCCGATTGCGTCGGTCCACCGCTTGCGCAACCCGGGCAAGATTCCGCTGGAGATCATCGAAGTGCAATCGGGCAGCTATCTGGGTGAAGACGATATCGAGCGGTTTGAAGATATCTACGGTCGCTCGACCCCGATCGAGCGTGGCGTGTCGGTGAAAACCATCGCGCAGTAAGCCTCTGTAAACCTTAAGCCCCCGGCCAGCTCGTTGCGTTCCCTATCCGCAGCGGGTTGGCCGGGTTTTTTGTTCAAGCAAGAGCAAAAGATCGCAGCCTTCGGCAGCTCCTACAGGAAACCGTATTCCCCTGTAGGAGCTGCCGAAGGCTGCGATCTTTTGACTTTGCTCTTCCCATCGCCAACCCCACCCGCGCTTAGGTAGGATGGTCCTCTCTATTCCCGAGGTTGGCGCGACATGTTCATCGGCATCCTGCTGGTCATTACCTGGCTGATCCTGTTGCTGCGCTATCCGGCCAAGGCCTTGCCTGTGTCCGTCGCCGCCGCCGTGGGCCTGGGCATCGTTGCCACCTGGGTCATCTGGATGGACCACCGCGAACTCAAGCAACTGCAACGCCTGGAGTTGCGCATCAGCTACGCGCCGCAGCACTGCCCCGCCGACCGCCCGCTGCAACTGACCATGAACAACGGCAACGACGTACCGCTGACCGAATTGCGCTGGCGTGTTGCTGCCTATGCGCCCGGCGACACGGTCAACCTCGCCGACAATCAATACACTGCCCCACGCTACCGTGGCCCCGGCGAATTGCAGGCCGGTGGCAACTGGGAAGACTGTTTGCCGCTGCCACCACTGCGCCCCGGCTACCGCCCGGAAACCCTGGAGTTTCGCGCCGAGCGATTGCAGGGTAGTTTCTCTGACTGAGCTTTCCCCACAGAGCCTCCCCCCACTGTTTGCACAAGGACCGCGCCATGCCCGTTGCGTTGATTACCGGTTGTTCCAGCGGCATCGGCCGCGCCCTCGCCGATGCGTTCAAGGCTGCCGGCTATGAAGTCTGGGCCAGTGCGCGCAAGGCTGACGATGTCGCGCTACTGAGCGCCGCAGGTTTCACGGCCGTGCAACTGGACGTCAACGACGGCGTCGCCCTTGAACAGCTCAGCGAACAGATCAATCAAACACACGGCGGCCTCGACGTGTTGATCAACAACGCCGGTTACGGCGCCATGGGCCCATTGCTCGATGGCGGTGTGCAGGCGATGCAACGCCAGTTCGAAACCAATGTGTTCGCCATCGTCGGTGTCACTCGGGCGATGTTCCCTGTACTGCGCCGGGCCAAAGGGATCGTGGTCAATATCGGCAGCGTGTCCGGCGTTCTGGTCACTCCGTTCGCTGGCGCCTACTGCGCTTCGAAAGCCGCCGTGCACGCCTTGAGCGATGCACTGCGCATGGAACTGGCGCCGTTCGGCGTGCGGGTCATGGAGGTGCAACCGGGCGCTATCGCCTCCAGTTTCGCCAAGAATGCCGGCCACGAAGCCGAGCAATTGATCAGCGAACAATCACCGTGGTTCCCGCTGCGCGAAGGCATTCGCGCCCGGGCCAAGGCTTCCCAGGACAACCCGACGCCAGCCAGTGAATTTGCAGCCGGATTGCTCAAATCCGTGCAACAGAGCAAGCCTCCGCGACTGATTCGTCTGGGCAATGGCAGTCGTGCGTTGCCGCTGCTCGCCGGGCTGTTGCCCAAGGGGTTGCTGGAATCGGGATTGATGAAGCGGTTCGGGTTGCGTGGGCAGCTCTGAGATCCCATTGACCCAATCGCGGGCAAGCCTTGCTCCTACAGGATTAGCGCGATCCCAAAACTTGCGTATGGCCTGTAGGAGCAAGGCTTGCCCGCGATGGCGCCCTAACAGACACCACAGAATTTCAGGTATCAACATGACCGACTACACCGAATACTTCGACGAAGTGATCCAGGCCCACGTCGCCATCGAACAATGGCTGGCCGAGGAACGCGACGCATCTGAACTGGAACAACTGCTGACGCGATTCTCGCCGCAGTTTTCCATGGTTTCGCCATTGGGCCGGGTGCTGGATTTTGCTGCGCTGAACGAGTTGTTCACGCTGGCGGGCGGCAAGAAACTCGGCTTTCGCATCGAACTCAGCGAGTTGCGCGGCATTGCGCTGTACGACGGTGGTGCGACCGTGAGTTATCGCGAACAACAGACCGATGCCACCGGGTTGCACTCGGATCGCCGCTCCACCGTCGTGTTCGAAAAACAGGCGGATGGCCGCGTGATCTGGCGGCACTTGCATGAGACGTTTTGCAAGGAGTGAACCCCGCTTGTAGCAGCTGCCGAGCCTGCGAGGCTGCGTTCGAGGACGCAGTCCTCGCAAAATCCCATCTACCTGTACGAACACTTCGACGACTGCTTCGCAGCCGAACGCAGCCTCGCAAGCTCGGCAGCTGCTACAACGCTTGTTTAACCACCACCGTACAAGTAATCCCCGCCGCCAACAGCACGCCCTCCGGCACTTCATCGATGCGAATGCGCACCGGCACCCGCTGCGCCAGGCGTACCCAGTTGAATGTCGGGTTCACGTCGGCGATCAGTTCGCGGCTCTCCGGGTTGTCGCGGTCGTAGATGCCGCGCGAAATGCTTTCCACATGGCCCTTGAGCACTTCACCGCTCATCAGTTGCATGTCGGCCTGATCTCCGACGCGCACGTGGGGCAGTTTGGTTTCTTCGAAGAAGCCGTAGACCCAGAACGAATTCATGTCGACCACAGCCATTTTCGCCTCGCCGATGCGCGCATAGTCGCCGCGATGCACATTGAGGTTGGTCACGTAGCCGTCCACTGCTGCGCGCACCTCAGTGCGTTTGAGGTTGAGCTCGGCGGCTTCCAGTTGCGCTTGTGCCTGCTGGTAATCGGCCAGTGCCGAGTCGGCGAGGTTGCTGGCGTCGTCGCGGTTCTCCCTGGAGATCACCAGGTTGTCCATGTCGGCGCGACGGTGGGCGTTGACCTTGCGCATCTCCCAGGTCGCCTTGCGCGATGCCACCAGGCTTTGCGCCTGCTTCACCGCAAGGCGGTAGTGCTCGGGATCGATCTGCATCAGCAAATCGCCCTTCTTCACCAGTTGGTTGTCGCGCACCGGTACGTTCACCACTTCGCCGGTGACGTCGGCGGCGACGTTGATGATGTCGGCGCGCACGCGGCCGTCGCGGGTCCACGGGGTTTCCATGTAATGCACCCACAAGGTCCGGCCGATCCATATCGCCAGCGCCAGCACCAGCAGGGTCGCGAGCAGGCTGAAAAACTTTTTCATCAGGGCCTCAACGGTAGACAGTCAGCGCCATGGCGCCGAACAGACAGGTAAACAGACTCAGGCGCAGCAGCGCCGGGTGCCAAAAGAAGCGGTACAGGTCGAAGCCGGACAGGAACCGGTCCAGCGCCCAGGCCACCACCGCGGCAATCAAAAACATCAGGGTCATGGTCGGCATGTACACGCCGTGGAAGGCGATTTCACGGGGCATGTTCAAGTCCTTCAGGCTTGGCAATGGCGTAGGCGGCAAGCGGCGATTGCGGGTCGAGCAACGAGGTGCGGATGAAGTGCAGGTAGCTCTTCACCCGACGCAACGCCGAGGTGTCGAAGTGCGGGGCAAAGGGTTCGTCGGTGGACTGCACGCGGCTGATGGCGTGATCGACAGCGACCAATGCGCGCTCGAGATTGCTCGCGTTCGGTTGCAGGAAAAGCCGCACCAGCGAGCGCCCCATCACCCGGATCGACTGGCGCCACGGCTGGGATTCGGCATAGGCCGGATGCACCGGCAAAATCGCTTGTTCCTTGCGCAACTCGATGATCGCGTGTCCGACCTCCAGCACCACGAACATCCAGCGCAGCAGGTTGCGCTGCACTTGCGGTTGTCCCGCCGCAAAGCCGTAGGCCTGATGCACCAGGTCGCGAGTGCGACTTTCGAAACTCGACGCCAGGCCCTTGAGCTTGCCACTGATGGCGTACACCACCTGACCGCGCAAATCCTGCTCAAGCCGGCGCCATAGCCAGCGACTGTTGGGCGGCAGAATGATCGCCCCGGCCGCCGCGCACACCAGCATGCCGAGCACCATGGCGATGTAGTCGTTGATGAAGGTGTAGGGGTTGTAGACGGTCAGGTTGTCCGGCACCGAACCGGTGCTGAAGAAGATCAGCAAACCGAGCCCGACCCCGGCGTATTGCGGCCGCGACGCCAGGAACGAACCCAGCACGATGACCGGCGCGAGCATCACGCACAGCAACGGAAAACCGTCGATCCACGGAAAGATGAAGAACATCTCGACGAAGCCGATCAGCGCCCCGAGTAACGTGCCGCACGCCATCTGGAACGCCATGCGCTTGGGGTTCGGCGTAGCAGCAGACAAGCCCACGGTGGCGGCCGCGATCAGGGTCATGGTCGCCCCGCTCGGCCACGCCGTGGCCACCCAGTAACTGCCCAATACAACGAGGATGAACGCCGCGCGAATCCCCGACGCCGCAGCAGCCATCCAGTTGGTTTGCGGGGTGAACGGCTCGTCCCATTGCTCGCGCGCATGGCTGTGATCGGCCAGGGACGCGTGGGTCTGTGCATAACTGTGCAGGTCATCGACAAAGCGATAGAGCAGTTCATAAGCAGTGTGAAAATCCAGCAGCTCGGCGTCGCTCGGATCGCTCTCCTGGAACATCGCCCGCAGGCTGCGCACCCGCGCCGGCAAACCTTCCTTGTAAGCCGTCAGCGTCGTGACCAGCCGCGCGGCATCGGCGCTGGTCAGGGCGCGGCCGCTGAAGCCATCGAGCAGTTCGGCCAGATCCTGCAAACCCGGTTTGATCGCCGCCACCGCATGATCGGTGCCGCTGCTGCGCAGGCGCTCCAGCAACTGGTGCAAGGCGTTGAAACGGGTGGTGATGCCCATGAACTCGCTGTTCAAACGACTGAGCCGACCGTTGCGTCGACGCATGTGCGGGTCTTCGAACACGGTGACGCTGCGCAATCCTTCCAGGCCTACGGCCTCAGCGATGAAACGCACGTTGCTGGCTTCGAAGGCCTCCGGCCGACTGCGGCCGCGCAAGCCGTCGGTGACGAACAAGGCGAACACGCCGAAGCGCTGATACAAGGCATTGCGCATGGCGGCGCTGGCGGATTGCGGCAGGATCGCGGCGCTGACCAGGGTCGAGCAGAGAATCCCCAGGGAGATTTCCAGCACTCGCCAGACCGCCATCATGAAGGCACCGTCGGGATGCGCCAGCGCTGGCAGTCCGACCATTGCGGCGGTGTAACCGGCCAGAACAAAACCATAGGCGCGGAAATTACGACTGCGCGTCGCGCCGGCCGTGCAGATGCCAACCCAGATCGCCAGCGAGCCGAGAAACAGTTCGGTGTTCTGCGCGAACAATGCAATCAACGCCACCATCACCGCCGACCCGGCCAAGGTGCCGAGGAAGCGATAGAAACTCTTGGCGAACACCTGACCGCTTTGCGGCTGCATGACGATGAACACAGTAATCATCGCCGTGCGCGGCTGCGGCAACTCCAGGCGCATGGCCAGCCACAACGTGAGAAACGCCGCGATCAACACCTTGAAAATGTACACCCAGGTCACGCCGTCGCTGCGTGCCCAGTCAAAGAAACCCCGGCGCCATTCAAGGGAATACAGCCAGCGCAAATGTGCGGGCAAGGAAGTCATGAAATCCTGCTCATCAAAATTCGAAAAAACCCGGACCCTGTGGGAGCCAGCCTGCTGGCGATAGTGGTGTATCAGTCCACACCCATGTTGGATGTGCCGACCTCATCGCCAGCAGGCTGGCTCCCACAGGTACTACATTCACCTCAGCAGAACCGGGGTTTTCGGTGGCTGGGTTTGTTCGGCTTTCGGCACATCGTTGCCGGCACCCAGTCCACCGCCGAGGGCCGTCACCAATTCGGCGTGGGCACTCAAACGCGCCGCCTGCACCTGCTGCTGCACTTGCTGCTGTTTGAACAACAACGTCTGGGCGTTCAGCACGTTGAGGTAATCGGTGAGGCCGCGCTGGTAGGCGATCATCGCGATGTCATAAGTCTTCTGCGCGGTGGCCACCGACTCGGCGGCGAAGGTTTGCTGCTTGTCCATCGACTCGCGGCGGATCAGCTGGTCAGAGATGTTTTTCAGCGCGTTGACCAGGGTCTGGTTGTAATGCGCGACGGCGATGTCATACCCGGCCGAGGCTTCACCCAGCTCCGAGCGCAAACGCCCGCCGTCGAAGATCGGCAAGGAAATCGCCGGGCCGACGCTGTAATTGAGTTTCTTGCCGGTCAAAAACTCCAGCGCCCCGCCGCCGGTTGCCATGTAGCCGAGGCTGCCAACCAGATCGACGTTGGGATAAAAACCGGCATGGGCCACATCGATGCCCCGTGCCTGCGCCGCCACTTGCCAACGACTGGTGACCACGTCCGGACGTTGACCGAGCAATTGTGCGGGCAACGACGACGGCAGTTTCAACGCGGCGGCCAATGACAGCGTCGGCCGTTGCAACTGCGCACCGTCCCCCGGCCCTTTTCCAGCGAGCGCGGCGAGTTGGTTGCGGCTCAGGGCGATTTCTTCATCCAGTGCATCGATTTGTCGGTGGGTTTCCGGCAGCGGTGTCTCGGCCTGACTGACCTCGAAATGAGTGCCGATGCCGCCGTTCAAGCGTTTCTGCGCCAATTCAAGAATCTGCTGTTGCTGCTGCAAAGTCGCTTCGACGATGTCCCGCTGTGCGTAATGCAACGACAGTTCGATGTAGACGCGCACGATGTTGTTCTGCAATTCGAGCTGGGCCTGACGCGCTTCGGCGACGCTCATGTGGGCCATGTCCACGGCACGCTCGGTGGCATTGCTTTCGCGGCCCCAGAGGTCAAGCGCATAACTGAAGCCCAGCGCGGCGTTGTTGTCCCAGGTCGTGGTGTTGGCCAGATCGCCCGGCCCGTAGAACTGATCGGTGGGCCAGTTATGGCGCTTTAACGTGGACTCGCCGTTGATCTGCAATGATTCGGCCGCTTCGGCAACACCGGCCATCGACTTCGCCTGCCGAACCCGTGCGGCGGCCATGGCCATGGTCGGACTGCCTTGCAGCGCGAGCTCGATCCAGCGGTTCAGTTGCGGATCGCCGTAAGCCTGCCACCATTGCGCGGTGGGCCAATGCGCATCCTGGGCGGCGCTCTGGATGGCTTCGTCGGTGGCCAGAGAACTGGCCTCCAGCGCCTTGCCCTGCGGGGCAATACCTCCGGTTCCGATGCAGCCGCCGATTGCCAGGGATAAAGCCAAAACACTGAGCGGCTGAAGCGCTCTGCTGATGCGACGCGGCACTGCTGAAGATTCCTGAGATGGAGGGAATACCCTGTAGGAGCTGCCGCAGGCTGCGATCTTTTGATCTTGCTTTAGAAAACAAAAAGCAAAAGATCGCAGCCTGCGGCAGCTCCTACAGGGATCGGCGCAATTCTATGGGTGGGCGGTGTAGGCGATAAGCTGGGATTCCTGTGAATCTTTGTTACCGTTAACGAGATAATCCCTTGGTCGGGGTCTCAGACTCTGAAACTTCGTGTCACAATTTGTCATCGAACCCGAGAGCACCCCATGGACACTTTGCAAAACATGCGCGCCTTCAGTTACGTGGCCGAAGCCGGCAGCTTCACCGCCGCCGCCGTGCAACTGGACACCACCACCGCCAACGTCTCGCGCGCGGTCTCCAACCTGGAAGCCCACCTGCAAACCCGTCTGCTCAACCGAACGACCCGACGCATCGCCCTGACCGAAGCCGGCAAGCGCTACCTGCTGCGCTGCGAGCAGATCCTGGCCTACGTCGAAGAAGCCGAAGCCGAAGCCAGCGACGCCCACGCACGTCCGGCCGGCCAACTGAAAGTGCACACCATGACCGGCATCGGTCAGCACTTCGTGATCGACGCCATCGCCCGCTACCGCAAGACCCACCCGGACGTGACCTTCGACCTGACCATGGCCAACCGCGTACCGGACTTGCTGGACGAGGGTTACGACGTGTCCATCGTCCTGGCCCGCGAACTGCCGGACTCGGGCTTCGTCTCCCAGCGCCTGGGCATCACCTACAGCATCGTTTGCGCCTCCCCGGCCTACGTCAAAGCCAACGGCTGCGCACAAAAACCCAGCGACCTGCTCAACCACGCCTGCCTGCGCCTGGTGAGCCCGGTCATCCCCCTGGAAAAATGGGCCTTCGACGGCCCCGATGGCCAGGAAATGGTCACCATCAACAGCTCACCGTTCCTGGTGAACTCCGCCGACGCGATGAAATCAGCGATCACCAGCGGCATGGGCGTTGGCGTGCTGCCGCTGTACGCAGCGATCGACGGCTTGCGCGACGGCACGCTGGTGCGCGTCATGCCCAAATACCGCTCGCAGGAACTGAACCTGTATGCGATCTACCCTTCGCGGCAATATCTGGATGCGAAGATCAAGACCTGGGTTGAATACCTGCGGGGGTCGCTGCCGGAGTTGTTGGCCGCGCATCAGGCGGAATTGGCGGCGTACGAATTAAGCGGGAGTCTGGGTGGGGTTCGGGTGGCGAATTGAGTCGCATACCTGTAGGAGCGAGCCTGCTCGCGAAGAACCTGAGGGCACCGAGGTGAATCAGGTTTGCCGCGTTATCGTTAACGTCCATCGCGAGCAGGCTCGCTCCTACAGTTGATTTGCATGCACCTGCAAGAAATTGGTCGACTGGCAGGCCGCCATCGCTGGCAAGCCAGCTCCCACAATGGAGCGGCGTACACCCACGCTTTTCACCACTCAACAGGCCGAGCGTTAGCTCGCCTGCCGCTTTTGATCCACCCGCCCCATCACGCCCTGAGCCTGTCCGTCAACCGGAGGCGATGCCCCCGGATGAATGCCGGAGCGAAGGAACACCGAGCTCTAGCGAGGTGCCGTACGTAAGGGGCGAGCGTTTTTTTGCTTACTTTTTTGAGGCGTTTGTCAAAAAAGTGAGTCGCCGTAAGGGCGAAACCGCCAGCCGCCGTTACCGAAGAAACGGATATGTACCCAAATCCAAAAGCGCCTGGTCGGCTATAAGGCCGCCAAGCCCGCCAAGGCCCAAACTGACAGCGCCGTCAGTTAGCAGTCACCTTCCCGACCCCCAAACAGGTTTATAAAGGAAAATACCTTTCGACCAAAAACCAGCCCTGGCGCCCCACTCGCATGCGAATCCAGCAAAAACCCGCCCTGCTCGTCGCCCTCCTGATCATCCTGGCAGCGCTGGGCCTGTGGTACGCCACCAAACCCGCCAAGGCAAAACTCGCCGCGCCCACCGCCATCCCCGTGCGCGTGGTCAGCGTCGCTGAAAAAGACGTCCCCCGCTTCGTTAGCGGCATCGGCTCGGTCCTGTCCCTGCACAGCGTCGTCGTCCGCCCACAAATCGACGGCATCCTCACCAAAATCATGGTCAAGGAAGGCCAACTGGTGAAAAAAGGCGACCTGCTGGCCACCATCGACGACCGCTCGATCCGCGCCAGCCTCGATCAGGCCCAGGCACAACTCGGCGAAAGCCAGGCGCAACTGCAAGTGGCGCTGGTCAACCTAAAGCGCTACAAACTTCTGAGCGTCGACGACGGCGTTTCCAAACAGACCTACGACCAGCAACAAGCGCTGGTCAACCAACTCAAGGCCACCGCCCAAGGCAATCAGGCTTCGATTGATGCCGCCCAGGTGCAACTGTCCTACACGCAGATTCGCTCCCCGGTCACGGGTCGCGTCGGCATTCGTACCGTGGATGAGGGCAACTTCCTGCGCATGACCGACACTCAGGGCCTGTTCACCGTCACCCAGATCGACCCGATCGCCGTCGAGTTCTCCCTGCCGCAGCAAATGTTGCCCACCCTGCAAGGCTTGATCAGCGATCCGCAACACGCTCAGGTAAAGGCCTACATCGGTGCCGACACCGACGGCGAAACCGGCAACCTGCTGGGCGAAGGCCACCTGACCCTGATCGACAACCAGATCAACGCCAACACCGGCACCATCCGCGCCAAGGCCGAATTCAATAACGCTGGGCAGAAGCTCTGGCCGGGCCTGCTGGTGACGGTAAAGATTCAGACCGCGCTGGATAAAGATGCGCTGGTCGTACCGCCCAACGTCGTACAACGTGGTCTCGACCAGCATTTCGTCTACCGCCTCAATGGCGACAAAGTCGAAACCGTGCCGGTGCAAATGGTCTATCAGGACAGCGGCCAGAACATCATCAAAGGCGTGCAGCCTGGGGATAAGTTGGTCAGCGACGGTCAGTCGCGACTCAAGCCCGGCTCGACGGTGCAGGTGCTGACCGATCCGCCGCAAGTGGTGCAATCGGAGTCGGCGCCATGAAGGGCCATGGTTCGGTTTCGGCCTGGTGCATCGATCACCCGGTGGCGACCATTCTCCTGACCTTTGCCTTGGTGCTGCTGGGCGCAATCGCCTTCCCGCGGCTGCCCATCGCGCCGCTGCCGGAAGCCGAATTCCCGACCATCCAGGTCGCCGCACAACTGCCCGGCGCCAGCCCGGAAACCATGGCATCGTCGGTCGCCACCCCCCTCGAAGTGCAATTCAGCGCCATCCCCGGCGTGACTCAAATGACGTCGAGCAGTGCGCTCGGCTCGACCAACCTGACCCTGCAATTTACGCTCGACAAGAGCATCGACACCGCCGCTCAGGAAGTGCAGGCCGCGATCAACACCGCCGCCGGCAAGCTGCCCAAGGACATGCCAAACCTGCCGACCTGGCGCAAGGTCAACCCGGCCGACAGCCCGGTGCTGATCCTCAGCGTCAACTCCTCGCTGATGCCCGGCCCGGAGCTGAGCGACCTGACCGAAACCCTGTTGTCCCGTCAGCTCAGTCAGGTCGACGGTGTAGGACAGGTCGCCATTACCGGTCAGCAACGTCCGGCGATTCGTGTCCAGGTATCAGCCGATAAACTGGCGGCGATCGGCCTTACCCTCGCCGACATTCGACTGGCGATCCAGCAAACCAGCCTCAATCTGGCCAAAGGTGCGCTGTACGGCGAGTCGAGCATTTCAACGCTTTCGACCAACGATCAACTGTTCCATCCCGACGAATACAGCCAGCTGATCGTTTCCTACAAGGATGGCGCACCGGTTCACCTCAAGGATGTCGCCAAAGTCGTCAACGGTTCGGAAGATGCCTACGTGCAGGCTTGGGCCGGCTCACAGCCGGGCGTGAACCTGGTGATCTTCCGCCAGCCCGGCGCCAACATCGTCGAGACCGTGGATCGCATTCAGGCGGCACTGCCGGGGCTGGAAGCGATGCTGCCTGCCTCGGTGCAGGTCAAGGTGCTGATCGACCGCACCCAGACCATCCGCGCGTCCTTGCATGAAGTGGAAATCACCCTGTTGATTGCCGTCATGCTGGTGGTGGCGGTGATGGCGTTGTTCCTGCGTCAACTGTCGGCCACGTTGATCGTATCGGCGGTACTCGGCGTGTCGCTGATCGCCAGTTTTGCCCTGATGTATGTGATGGGTTTCAGCCTGAATAACCTGACGCTGGTGGCGATCGTGGTGGCCGTGGGGTTTGTGGTCGACGATGCGATCGTGGTGGTGGAAAACATTCACCGCCACCTGGAGGCCGGTGATGGCATGCGCGAGGCGGCGATCAAAGGCGCCGGGGAAATCGGTTTTACCGTGGTGTCGATCAGTTTCTCGCTGGTAGCGGCGTTCATTCCGCTGCTGTTCATGGGCGGCGTGGTCGGGCGGCTGTTCAAGGAATTCGCCCTGACCGCCACCTCGACCATCATGATTTCGGTGGTGGTCTCGCTGACATTGGCGCCAACCCTGGCCGCGCTGTTCATGCGTGCGCCGGTGCATCACGCCCACGACAAACCGGGCTTCGGTGAACGCCTGTTGGCGTGGTACGAAAAAGGCCTGCGCCGCGCCCTCGCCCACCAGAAAACCATGATCGGCGTGTTCGCTGTGTCGCTGGCTTTGGCCGTCGCTGGCTACATCTTCATTCCCAAGGGTTTCTTCCCGATTCAGGACACCGGTTTCGTCCTCGGCACCACCGAAGCCGCCGCCGATATTTCCTACGGCGACATGGTGAAAAAACACTTGGCGATGGCCGAAATCGTCGCCGCCGACCCTGCGGTCGAAACCTTCTCGCACTCGGTCGGTGTGTCCGGCAGTAACCAGACCATCGCCAACGGCCGGTTCTGGATCACTCTGAAAAAGCGTGGCGACCGCGATGTCTCGGCCAGCCAGTTCATCGACCGGATTCGCCCGCAATTGATGAAAGTACCGGGCATCGTCCTGTACCTGCGTGCTGGCCAAGACATCAACCTCAGCTCCGGTCCGAGCCGCGCCCAGTATCAATACGTGCTCAAGAGCAACGATGGCCCGACCCTCAGCACCTGGACCCAGCGCCTGACGGAAAAACTGCGGGCCAATCCGGCGTTCCGCGATATTTCCAATGACCTGCAACTGGGCGGCAGCATCACTCACATCAGCATCGACCGCAGCGCCGCGGCCCGTTTCGGCCTGACCGCCAGCGATGTCGACGAAGCGCTGTACGATGCATTCGGCCAGCGCCAGATCAACGAATTCCAGACCCAGATCAACCAGTACAACGTAATCCTGGAACTGGACACCAAGCAGCGCGGCAAGGCCGAAAGTCTCAACTATTTCTACCTGCGCTCGCCCCTGAGCGGCGAGATGGTGCCGCTGTCGGCGCTGGCCAAATTCGATGCGCCGACCATCGGCCCGCTGTCCATCGCCCACGACGGCATGTTCCCCGCCGCCAACCTGTCGTTCAACCTGGCGCCCGGCGTAGCGTTGGGTGATGCGGTGATCATGCTCAATCAGGCGAAGGCCGACATCGGCATGCCGGCGGCCATCAGCGGTAATTTCCAGGGCGCGGCGCAGGCGTTCCAGAGTTCGCTGGCCAGTCAGCCGTGGCTGATTCTGGCGGCGCTGGTGGCGGTGTACATCATTCTCGGCGTGCTCTACGAGAGCTTCGTACATCCGCTGACGATCATTTCGACGCTGCCTTCGGCCGGCCTCGGCGCGGTGATCATGTTGTGGATCTGCGGCCAGGATTTTTCGATCATGGCGCTGATCGGGCTGGTGTTGCTGATCGGTATCGTGAAGAAGAACGGCATCCTGATGATCGACTTCGCCCTCGAAGCGCAGCGCAACGGAGGCTTGTCGCCGGAGGAGGCGATCTTCAAGGCCTGTATCACGCGGTTCCGGCCGATCATCATGACCACCCTCGCCGCCCTGCTCGGCGCCCTGCCGCTGATGCTCGGCTATGGCACCGGCGCCGAACTGCGCCAACCCTTGGGGATCGCGGTGGTCGGCGGCTTGCTGGTGAGCCAGGCGCTGACGCTGTTCACCACGCCGGTCATATACTTATGGCTGGAGCGATTATTTCATCGGCACACTCTCTCACCAGCGCCTCCGCCCGTGCCGGCGCTGGCGACCACAGACTGAGGCGGGGTCATGCGCGTTCTGATTATCGAAGACGAAGAAAAAACCGCGGACTATCTGCACCGCGGCCTGACGGAACAGGGTTACACCGTGGACCTCGCCCGCGATGGGGTCGAGGGCCTGCACCTGGCGCTGGAAAGCGACTACGCGGTGATCGTCCTCGACGTGATGTTGCCGGGCCTCGATGGCTTTGGCGTGCTGCGCGCGCTTCGTGCACGCAAGCAAACCCCGGTGATCATGCTCACCGCCCGCGAGCGTGTCGAAGACCGCATCAGAGGCCTGCGCGACGGCGCCGACGATTACCTCGGCAAGCCGTTTTCCTTCCTTGAACTGGTGGCGCGCCTGCAAGCGCTGACCCGCCGCAGCGGCGGTCATGAACCGGTGCAAGTGAGCATCGCCGACCTGTGGATCGATTTGATCAGCCGCAAGGCGACCCGCGCGGGCGCGCGTCTGGACCTGACCGCCAAAGAGTTCTCGCTGCTCAGCGTTTTGGCCCGACGTCAGGGTGAAATCCTCTCGAAAACGGCGATTGCCGAGATGGTCTGGGACATCAATTTCGACAGCGACGCCAACGTCGTCGAAGTGGCGATCAAACGCCTGCGGGCCAAGCTCGACGGGCCGTTCGAAGAGAAATTGCTGCACACGATCCGGGGCATGGGTTATGTGCTGGAGAGCCGTGGTGTCCAGTAACTCGATTGCGCTGCGCCTGAGCGGGATGTTCACGCTGGTGGCGCTATTGGTGTTTTTGTTGATCGGTTGGGCGCTCTACCAACAGGTCGACAAGGGGCTTGGCTTGTTGCCCGAAGCGGAACTGGACGCGCGTTACAGCGTGCTCGAATCCACCGTCGGCCGTTACGGCACGCCCGAGCATTGGGTGAAAATCAACAACAAGCTCAAGTTGCTCGGCGAAGAAGACAAGCGCATCAGTTTCTGGATCGTCAGCGGCGATCCGCACTACGAATACGGCAACCCGACGCCGCAGATCCGCGCATTTGCCGACGGGCCGCTGGGCATGCGCGACATGCAACTGCCGGATCAGCCCTACCCGCTGAAAGTGCTGGTCAGCCAGTTCCCGGCCAAGGACCAGCGCCCGCCGCTGCGCTTCATGATCGGCATCGACACCGAGACCTTTCACCAGACGCAACATCAACTGCTGATCGCCCTGATTGCACTGGCGATTGTCGGCGTGCTGATGGCTTCCGCGTTGGGGTATTGGGTGGCACGGATCGGCCTCAAACCGTTGATCAAACTGTCCCATGAAGCCCAGCGGCTGGCCCCGCCGTTGCGCTCGGGGCGCTTGCGACTGTCGCCGTTGCCGCCGGAACTGAATCAGTTCGTCAACTCGTTCAACTCCACGCTGGAGCGGGTCGAACAGGCCTACTCGCGGCTGGAATCGTTCAACGCCGATGTCGCCCATGAACTGCGTTCGCCGTTGACCAACCTGATCGGCCAGACCCAGGTGGCGCTGACTCGCGGACGTTCCGCCGAACATTACTTCGAGGTGCTGCAATCGAACCTCGAAGAGCTTGAACGGCTGCGCTCGATCATCAACGACATGCTGTTCCTCGCCAGTGCCGACCAGGGCAGCAAGGCCACCAAGCTGACGTCCACTTCGTTGGCTGATGAGGTGGCGACGACCCTGGAATACCTGGACTTCATTCTCGAAGACGCTCGGGTCGAGGTGCAGGTCAGCGGTGATGCCCAGGTGCGAATCGAGATCGCGCATCTGCGCCGGGCGCTGATCAATCTGTTGAGCAACGCGGTGCAGCACACCGAGCCCGGGCAAGTGATTCAGGTACGCATCGAAGCCGAGGAGCATCAGGTCAGTATTGGTGTCGCCAACCCCGGATTGCCGATTGCCAGCGAGCACCTGCCGCGCCTGTTCGAACGCTTCTACCGTGTCGACGCTTCGCGTAGCAACAGCGGCAACAATCACGGTCTGGGGCTGGCGATCGTCAAGGCGATTGCGTTGATGCACGGCGGCGATGTGTTTGTGCGCAGTGACCATGGAATGAACACCTTCGGTATCCATCTGCCTGTCTGACAGGTTCGGGCCGCGTTCGGACGATCTTTGCTTTTTGCGTAACAGTCCTTTCATGAATCCGCTCTTTTTCCCGGCGCCCGACATCCCTATCTTTGCCTGCACCAAACAGCACTTGCCAAGCAAGAAGGTTTTAAAGATGTCCAACAGTATGGGTATTGCCAGCGCTTTCGTTTTGTCCTCTTTGTTCCTGTCTCCGTTCGCCATGGCTGAAGAGTCGCAGGCCTTCGTCGCGCACAACACTGCACGCGCCGCCGCTTTCGAAGAGCAGCAGATCGAGATGACCGCCAAAGCCCAGGAAGCCACCCAGGCCCCGCAAGCATCCAGCGCTCAGGACCAGACCCAGGCCCTGAAAGACAGCTGATTGCTGCACCTCGCTCCAGTTTCCCTCGACACTTTTCATCGGCTCTTCCCCTTGGAAAGTTGTCCGCCAAGCCGCTGCCATCAGCGGCTTTTTTTCGTTTTGACTTAGCTGTTGTTCATTGCAAATGCCGCAACGATGGCCGCCGGCTGCTAGGGTTATGGGACTACGCTTACCCAGTCATTCCAGCAGACATCAGCCCCATGACCGAACGCCGTACCCCACCCCCTTCAGGCAGCACCGGACGGCCCGAGATCCTGGTCATCCTCGGCAGCAGCCTGACGGTCATCGCGATTCTCAGCATCGTGACCTTTTTGCTGATCCGCGAACACGCCAATGCCCAACAAGCAGCCACTCGCAGCGCAACCACCGTCGCACAATTGATCGACGCCGACGTGCTGCGCACGGTGGAACTCTACGACCTGACCCTGCAAGGCCTGATCGCCGCTGCGCAACGGGACGACCTTAAACAGGTTTCAGCGCAGATTCGCCATCTGGTGCTCTTCGACCGTTCCACCACGGCCCGCTACAAGGGCGACATCCTGTTGCTGGACAAGCACGGCGAGGTGCTGGCCGACTCGTCGTTGATCGACCCCAAACCGGGCAACTTCGCTGATCGCGATTATTTCCTCGCCCATGCCTTCAACCGCGACAGTGGCATGTTCATCAGCCGGCCGTTCAAACCTCGCTGCGACTGTGCCTACAGCGACGAATGGCAAATCAGCTTCAGTCGGCGCATCTCTTCGCCCACGGGGGAGTTTTTAGGTGTGGCGGTGGCTTCGATGCGCCTGGCTTACTTCGATCAGTTGTTCAACAGCCTGGACATCGGCACCGGCAGCACGCTGGCCATCATCAACGACGACGGTGTCCTGCTGGCGCAAAAACCTTTTCTGGAAGGCAACTCGATCGGCAAAAGCTTCGCCACCCGGCCCAACGTCGTTCGCATGTTGCGTGAGGGCAGTGGCAGCTTCGATAGCGTATCCAGTGTCGACGAGCACCAACGCCTGTACACCTTCAGCCGGGTCGGCAACTTGCCGCTGACGGTTATCGTCGCCCTGTCCGGTGATGAGGTGTTCGCCACCTGGAACCGCACCGCCATTGTGATCAGCGGCGCCACCGGCATCCTCTGCATCGCGTTGCTGTGGCTGACCTGGCTGCTCTGCCGCGAGCTGCGTCTGCGCTATAACGCCGAGCAAGAGTTGGCGCAACTGGCGGCCACCGATGCCTTGACCGGCGTGGCCAACCGGCGAACCCTCGATCAGACCCTGCGCCACGAATGGTTTCGGGCCCAGCGGTCGGGCAAACCGATGTCGGTGCTGATGATCGATGCCGATCACTTCAAGGCGTTCAACGACCGTCACGGCCACCAGGCCGGAGACGAAGCACTGCGTTCACTGGCCGAGGTCATTGGCGCCAACGTGCACCGCCCCACAGATCTGGTGGCCCGCTACGGCGGCGAGGAGTTTTCGGTGATCCTGGCGGAAACCGGCCATGAAGGCGCGCGGCAGATCGCCGAGCATATCCGTGCGCAGGTGGAGCAACTGCCCTTGTTGGCGCCTGATGAATCGCCGATGACAGTGAGCATTGGCATCAGCACCTGGAACACCGCGAGCGACATCAGCCTGGAGCAATTACTGTTTTTGGCGGACAAGGCGCTGTATCAGGCCAAGGAAAGGGGGCGGAATCGGGTGGTTGGATGAGAGAATCCCTTCCAATGTAGGAGCTGCCGAAGGCTGCGATCTTTTAAGCCCGGAGGCATAAAAAAAGGCCACCCGAAGGTAGCCTTTAAAAAACTAGAGAGGTTTTTTACTTACACGGCCGCAACAGGGCGCATGTAAGAGATCGGTGCAGTGCTGGCATCTTCGAACGTCACGACTTCCCAGGCATCTGTCTGCTCAATCAACTTGCGCAGCAGCTGGTTGTTCAGTGCGTGGCCGGACTTGAAGCCCTTGAACTCACCAATCAGGCTATTGCCCAGCAGGTAGAGGTCACCAATTGCATCGAGAATCTTGTGCTTCACGAATTCGTCTTCATAACGAAGGCCGTCTTCGTTCAGTACACCGTCCGAATCAACCACGATAGCGTTTTCAACGCTGCCGCCGAGTGCGAGGTTGTGCTTGCGCAGGTACTCGATGTCACTCATGAAACCAAAGGTACGGGCGCGGCTGACTTCTTTTACGAACGAAGTGCTGGAAAAATCCACGCTTGCACTTTGTGTGCGGTCACGGAAAACCGGGTGATCGAAATCGATCTCGAAGCTCACCTTGAAACCTTCGAAAGGGACGAAAGTGGCGCGCTTGTCGCCGTCTTCCACTGTCACTTCACGCAGGATGCGGATGAACTTCTTGGCGGCGTCCTGTTCTTCCAGGCCAGCCGACTGAATCAGAAATACGAAGGGTCCAGCGCTGCCATCCATGATCGGGACTTCGGACGCGGAGAGCTCGACGTAGGCGTTATCGATGCCCAGGCCAGCCATGGCCGAGAGCAAGTGCTCCACCGTATCCACTTTGGTGTCACCGTTGACCAACGTGGTCGACATCGTGGTTTCACCAACGTTTTCCGCGCGGGCAGGAATCTGCACCGCAGGGTCCAGGTCGGCACGAACAAACACGATGCCGGTGTCGACAGGCGCAGGCTTGAGGGTCAGGTAGACCTTCTCCCCGGAGTGCAGACCTACACCTGTGGCACGGATAATATTTTTCAGTGTGCGTTGTTTAATCATGGCTTGGGCCGCTTCAGCGCAAATTGCGAACTGGTATCAACAAAGGCTGGCGATGATAGCAGACCACGCCTTTGCTGAACACCAATCACCTTCATAGCCCTGATACATTTCATCAATCGGCCTGACGACGCAGGAAAGCCGGGATGTCCAGGTAATCCAGATCGTCTTGCGGATTCATCTTCGCGGCAGCCGCAGCACCGGCCTGAGCCTGGTTGCGCATGACGGTCGGACGGTCCAGGTCGCGGTAGTTCACCGTTGGAGCTTCCTGACGAACAGGGGCTTGTTGTTGTGGCTGCGAAGCCATCGAAGTGTGAACGGTATTGTCGATGACCTTAACAGGCTTCTCGATTTTAGCGCCCAGACCGGTCGCAACGACAGTCACGTGCAGCTCGTCGCGCATGTCCGGATCGATAACGGTACCGACCTTGACCATAGCATGCTCGGAAGCGAAGGCTTCGATGATGCTACCCACGTCGGAGTACTCACCCAGGGACAGGTCAGGACCGGCGGTGATGTTCACCAGGATGCCGCGTGCGCCTTGCAGGTTCACGTCTTCGAGCAACGGGTTGCGGATGGCCGCTTCAGTCGCTTCACGTGCACGGTTCGGACCGCTGGCGCAGCCAGTGCCCATCATCGCCATGCCCATTTCGCTCATCACGGTCCGTACGTCGGCAAAGTCGACGTTGATCATGCCCGGACGCTTGATGATGTCGGAGATACCGCGAACGGCACCGGCCAGTACATCGTCAGCCTTGGCGAAAGCCGACAGCAGGCTGGCGTCTTTACCGAGGATGGTCAGCAGCTTCTCGTTGGGAATGGTGATCAACGAGTCGACGCTTTCAGACAGCAGACGAATACCTTCGTCGGCCAGCTGCATGCGCTTGCGGCCTTCGAACGGGAACGGACGGGTCACCACCGCAACGGTGAGGATCCCCATTTCCTTGGCCACTTCGGCAATGATCGGCGCAGCACCGGTACCGGTACCACCGCCCATGCCAGTGGTGATGAACACCATGTTGGTGCCCTGCAGGACTTCGGCAATGCGCTCACGGTCTTCGAGAGCGGCCTGACGACCTACTTCAGGGTTGGCGCCGGCGCCCAGACCTTTGGTCACACCGGTACCCAGTTGCAGGATGGTCCGCGCGCTGATGCTCTTCAGCGCCTGGGCATCAGTGTTGGCGCAGATGAACTCAACGCCTTCAATGTTGCTCTTGACCATGTGGTTGACAGCGTTGCCGCCGCCTCCGCCAACACCGATAACCTTAATGACCGGGCTTGCGGGGATGTTGTCTACGAGTTCGAACATTTTCCCTCTCCTTTACGTTCTCTAGTTTTTTCGCCTACTGCGTGTATCTACAACGGTGCTGCGGTAAATCTTCAGAAATTGCCCTGGACCCAGCTCTTGATGCGATCGAGCAAGGCGCCTTTCGGCTCTTCGTTGCTGTAGCTGTCGCGACTGCCGATGCCCGAGAACGAAATGCCGTCGGATTGCTTCTGCAGGCCGTACATCAACAGGCCAACACCAGTGGAATAAATCGGGTTGCGGACCACGTCATCCAGGCCCTTCACGCCGTGAGGCACGCCCAGGCGTACCGGCATGTGGAAGATTTCCTCGGCCAGTTCGGTGGCGCCTTCCATCTTCGACGTACCGCCGGTCAGCACGATGCCGGCCGGGATCAGGTCTTCGTAGCCGCTGCGACGCAGTTCGGCCTGGATCAGCGTGAACAGCTCGTCGTAACGCGGCTCGACCACTTCGGCCAGGGCCTGACGGGACAGCTCGCGCGGTGGACGGTCGCCAACGCTTGGCACCTTGATGGTTTCACCGGCACCGGCCAGTTTGGCCAGGGCGCAGGCGTAGCGAATCTTGATTTCTTCGGCGTACTGGGTCGGAGTGCGCAACGCCATGGCGATGTCGTTGGTCACCTGGTCGCCCGCAATCGGGATCACTGCGGTGTGACGGATCGCGCCTTCGGTGAAGATCGCGATGTCGGTGGTGCCGCCACCGATGTCCACCAGGCACACGCCCAGTTCTTTCTCGTCGTCGGTCAGTACCGAGTAGGCCGAAGCCAGTTGCTCGAGAATGATGTCGTCGATTTCCAGACCGCAGCGACGCACGCATTTTTCAATGTTCTGTGCGGCGTTGACAGCGCAGGTGACCACGTGAACCTTGGCTTCCAGGCGTACGCCGGACATGCCCAGTGGCTCGCGGACGCCTTCCTGGTTATCGATCACGTAATCCTGCGGCAGGGTGTGCAGCACGCGCTGGTCAGCCGGGATCGCCACAGCCTGGGCGGCATCGAGCACGCGCTCGAGGTCGGCAGAGCTGACTTCGCGATCACGAATCGCCACGATGCCGTGGGAGTTCAGGCTGCGGATGTGATTGCCGGCCACGCCGACAAATGCCGAGTGAATGCGGCAACCAGCCATCAGCTGCGCTTCTTCGATCGCGCGCTGGATCGACTGCACGGTGGACTCGATGTTCACCACCACGCCTTTCTTCAGGCCACGGGACGGATGGGTACCGATCCCGACGATATTCAGCGTGCCGTCGTCCCCGACCTCGCCCACCAGCGCCACCACTTTGGAGGTGCCGATATCGAGACCGACGATCATTTTGCCGCTTTGCACGTTTGCCATGGGTCCTGCCTCTTCTTAATTCTTCGCGACAGCGGGTTGGGCTGTCGTGGGCGCTACAGGTTCCCGCCAGCCAACAGCGAGGCCGTTGGCGTAGCGCAGATCGATGCGCGCAATGTTCGTAATCTGTTCTTTGAGCGTCTTGTCATAGATGGCAATGAAGCGGCGCATCTTTTCCACCAGGTTGCCGCGTCCCAGCAGCAGTTCGATTCCGGGGCCCGCGCTGCCGGGGCCAGTGGTCAGGAACCAGCTGCCTCGCTCACGCAACTCCAGGCGCGCAATCGAGAAGCCCATTGGCCTGAGCATCTGGCTCAGGACCTGGTATTGCTGCATCACTTGCTGCTGGGCCCGTTGTGGGCCGAACAGCTGTGGCAGGTGTTCGTAGTTCGCCAGCTCACGCGGGGTGAACGCCTGGCCCTGGTTGTTCAACAGCGACTCGTCGCCCCAGCGGGCCACCGGCAGTTGTTCTTCCAGGCGGATGACCACTTGATCCGGCCATACCCGACGCACTTCGGCGTGGGCAATCCATGGCATCTGTTCCAGCTCCGAGCGCATGCTCGCCAGGTCGACGGTGAAGAAGCTCGACGCCACGTACGGGGCAATCCGCTGCTGCACCGCTTGCTGGCTGATGTAACTCAAGTCGCCCTGCACGTTGATCTTGGTGATCGGCCGGTCGGCGTACGGCAGCAATCGCTGTGCACCTTCGTAAGTACCGAACCCCAATGCCACCAGCAACACCGGCCAGAACAGGCTTTTCAGAAAACCGAAATTGGCTTTCGGCAGGCGCGCAGACATCGGCTCTTTGGCCACCATTCGGCTGGCACCCCGCGGCACCGGCTTGCGGCCGGGTACGGGTGGCTGATGTCGGACTTGAGCGCCGTGCATGGTCTTAACCTCTCGACTCTTCAACACTGGCGGCCAGGATGGCCAGGACCAGTTGCCGGAAATCCAGACCGGCAGCACGGGCCGCCATCGGCACCAGGCTGTGATCGGTCATGCCCGGCGCCGTGTTGACTTCCAGGAACCAGAACTGCCCGTCGGCGTCCTGCATCACGTCCGCCCTGCCCCAACCGGCGATACCCAGCGCCTCACAGGCTTTCGCCGTGAGGTCCATGAGTTCCTTTTCCTTGGCGCTGTCCAGCCCGCACGGAATGCGGTACTGGGTATCGTTGGCGATGTACTTGGCGTCGTAGTCGTAGAAACTGTGCGTCGTGCCCAGGGCGATTGGAGGCAACACCTGGTCTCGCAGGGTGGCGATGGTGAACTCCGGACCTTGAATCCATTGCTCAACCAACACTTGCGAATCGTAGGTACTGGCCGCTTTCCATGCGTCGATCAATTCCGGCGCGGAAGTCACTTTGGCCATCCCGATACTTGAACCTTCATGCGCCGGTTTGACGATCAAAGGGAAGCCCAGTTCCGTCGCTGCCGAAATACAATCGGCCTCGCTGCGCAGCACGGCGTGACGCGGCGTCGGAATCCCGAGGCTGTGCCAGACCTGCTTGGTGCGCAGCTTGTCCATGGCCAGTGCCGAGGCGAGGATGCCGCTGCCGGTGTAAGGAATACCCAGGCATTCGAGCAGGCCCTGCATGCTGCCGTCTTCACCGCCACGACCGTGGAGGATGATGAAGGCGCGGTCGATCTTTTCACTCTGCAGACGCTGCAGCAGGTCATCACCGACGTCGAGGCCGAACGCGTCCACGCCCGCGCTTTGCAGCGCGTCGAGAACAGCGTTACCCGACTTCAGGGACACTTCGCGCTCGGCACTCTTGCCGCCGAACAGCACGGCGACGCGGCCGAAATCTTTCGGCGCGATCGTGGAGACGAGGTTGGCGTAGGCAGCAGTCATTTCAACTTCCCCTTCTCCGGCGCGGCAACCGCACCGGCGAACAACTCACTTTTCAACAGTTTTGGCGCGAGGCCGCCGATATCACCGGCGCCCTGGCACAGCAGGATGTCGCCGGCACGCAGCAGCGGCTTGACCACTGGCGCGAGGTCGACACCACGCTCGATGTAGATCGGATCAAGCTGGCCGCGCTGGCGGATGCTGTTGCACAGCTTGCGGCTGTCGGCACCCGGAATCGGCTCTTCGCCCGCCGGATAGACTTCCATCAGCAGCAGCACGTTGGCATCGGCCAGTACATTGACGAAATCGTCGTACAGATCGCGAGTGCGGCTGTAGCGGTGCGGCTGGTAGACCATCACCAGTCGGCGATCCGGCCAGCCACCGCGCACGGCTTTGATCACGGCGGCGACTTCGGTCGGGTGGTGACCGTAATCGTCGACCAGCATTACGTTGCCGCCCTCTACCGGCAGTTCGCCGTAGACCTGGAAGCGGCGGCCGACACCCTGGAACCCGGACAGGCCCTGGACGATGGCTTCATCGCTGACGCCCTCGTCGGTGGCGATGCAAATGGTCGCCAGTGCGTTCAATACGTTGTGGTTGCCCGGCATGTTCACCGAGACATCCAGCGGCTCGCGGTCAGGACGCAGCACGGTGAAGAAAGTCTGCATGCCTTGCTGGCGCACATTGATCGCGCGTACGTCGCAGTCGTCGCCGAAGCCATAAGTGACCGTCGGACGTTTGACCTGCGGGAGGATTTCACGCACGACCGGATCGTCCAGGCACACCACCGCCAGACCGTAGAACGGCAGGTTGTGCAGGAACTCGACGAAGGTTTTCTTCAGTACATTGAAGTCACCACCGTAGGTCGCCATATGATCGGCGTCGATATTGGTGACCACGGCCACCAGCGGTTGCAGGTGCAGGAAACTGGCATCGCTTTCGTCGGCTTCGGCGATCAGATAACGGCTGGTGCCGAGCTGGGCATTGGTGCCCGCGGCATTCAGACGGCCACCGATGACGAACGTCGGGTCCAGCCCACCGGCAGCGAATACCGAAGCGATCAGGCTGGTGGTGGTAGTTTTGCCATGGGTACCGGCGACGGCGATGCCGTGGCGATAGCGCATCAGCTCAGCCAGCATTTCAGCACGCGGCACTACAGGAATACGGCGTTCCAGCGCGGTGGCAACTTCCGGGTTGGACGTGTTTACGGCGCTCGACACCACCAGCACGTCAGCAGCGGCAGCGTTCTCGGCACGGTGGCCGATGAAGATCTCCGCACCAAAGGATTCCAGGCGCTCGGTGACCGGCGAAGCCTTCAGATCGGAACCGGACACTTGATAGCCCAGGTTCAACAACACTTCGGCAATCCCGCACATGCCCACACCGCCGATTCCAACGAAGTGGATACGACGGATGCGGCGCATTTCCGGTTGCGGCATGGCTTTCTGATTCTCAACCATGGGCCACCTCCAGGCAGGTATCAACCACGTTACGGGTGGCATCGGGTTTTGCCAGACGGCGGGCCGCTTGGGCCATTTCTTCGAGTCGTTGCGGTTGCATCAGGACCTCTGTCAGGCGCGCGGCAAGGTCCGCTGCGCCAGTCGTTCTTTGCGGCATCAGGAAGGCTGCGCCTTCACGGGCCAAATAATCGGCGTTGCGGGTCTGGTGATCGTCAATCGCATGGGGCAAAGGCACCAGCATCGAGGGCAGACCGGCGGCAGCCAGTTCACTGATGGTCAGCGCACCTGCGCGACATACCACCAGGTCGGCCCAGCCATAGGCTTGGGCCATGTCTTTGATGAAGGGCTGCACCTGCGCCTCGACGCCAGCCGCGCGGTAGCGCTCTGCAGTCACTTCATCATGGTTTTTGCCGGCCTGATGGAACACGTCCGGGCGCAGGTCGACGGCGACTTGCGACAGGGCTTCAGGCAGCAACTTGTTCAACGGCTCTGCGCCAAGGCTTCCGCCAAGGATCAGCAAACGCGCCTTGCGACCGGCCAGGGCTGGTCGCGGTGTTTCGAGGAACAGTTCGGTGCGCACCGGGTTACCGGTGGTCCGACGGCTGTTCGACAGGGTAAAGGTGTCGGGGAACGCTTCACAGACTCGGGCGGCCAACGGCACCAGCAACCGATTGGCGGTACCGGCCACGGCGTTTTGTTCATGAACGATCACCGGCACGCCGGCCAGTTTGGCGGCAACACCGCCAGGACCGGTCACAAAGCCACCAAAGCCGACCACGCAGGCCGGGCGCAGCTGACGAATGATCGCCCGCGCCTGCCATACGGATTTGAGCAACATGAACGGTGCCTTGAGCAGGGACAATTTGCCCTTGCCCCGCAGACCGCTGGCGTTGACCCGATGCAGCTCAATGCCGGCCGCCGGGACCAGTTCGTTCTCGATGCCGCGCGGCGTGCCCAGCCAATGCACGGTGTAACCGCGCGCCTGGAACTCGCGGGCGCAGGCCAGCGCAGGGAACACGTGGCCGCCAGTGCCGCCAGCCATGATCAATACGTTAGCGCCCATGGTTCGGCTCCTCGGCGAAGTCGCTCTCATGGAACTCCATCTCTTCACTGCCCAGGTGGGTTCGACTCTCCCACTCGATGCGCAGCAACAAGCCGAGACAGGCACAGCAAATCACCAACGAACTGCCGCCATAACTGAGGAACGGCAAGGTCAATCCCTTGGTCGGCAACAGGCCAACGTTCACGCCGATATTGATCAGGAACTGACCGATCCACAGGAACGACAAACCGTAGGCCACATAAGCCGCGAAGAACTGCTTGGCCTTCTCGGCCCACAAACCGATGTACATGCCGCGAATACAGACGAAGACGAACAGCGCGACCGTGCACAAGGAACCCACGGCGCCCAACTCTTCGGCCAGGACCGAGAACACGAAGTCGGTGTGCGCTTCCGGCAGGTAGAACTGTTTCTGCACGCTATTGCCCAGGCCAACGCCCAGCCACTCGCCGCGACCGAACGCGATCAAGGCCTGGGACAGCTGATAGCCGGCACCGAACTGGTCGGCCCACGGGTCGGCGAAGTTGGTCAGACGCGCCATTCGATACGGCTGCATCTGGATCAACAGCACCACCGCGCCAACCGCGAGCACCACCATCAGAGAGAACCGGAACAAGCCGACCCCGCCGAGGAACAGCATCGCCGCCGCTGCGCCCATCATTACGACGGTGGCACCGAAGTCGGGCTCCATCAGCAACAGGCCCGCCATTGGCAGCAGAACGATGAACGGCTTGAAGAAACCCATCCAGCTTTCACGCACTTCTTTCTGGCGACGCACCAGATATCCGGCGAGGTAAATCACCACGAACACCTTGGCGATTTCGGACGGCTGTACGTTGAAGAAACTGAAACCGATCCAGCGCATCGAACCGTTCACTTCACGGCCGATGCCGGGGATGATCACCATCACCAGCAAGCCGAACGCGCCCAGCAGCATCAGCCAGCCCAGGCGTTGCCACGTGGCGATCGGAATCATCATGGTGACGATGCAGGCACCGAGCCCCAGCACCACATAGATAAGGTGGCGAATCATGTAATACAGGGCGCTGCCCGACTGCACGGCGGCCACTTCAGTGGAGGCCGAGGCAATCATGATCAGCCCGAGGCCGAGCAACGCCAGGCACCCGGCGAGCATCGGGAAGTCGAGGTCGATACCGCGCCCGGTGATCAGTGGCGATGGGTACGGCTTGATGATGTTCATCAGGCTCATGCCAGTTCCTCCACAGCTTGGACGAACTGGTGACCACGGTCTTCGTAGTTCTTGAACATGTCGAAACTGGCGCAGGCTGGCGACAGCAGCACCACGTCACCCGGATGCGCAGCGGCGCGGCATTGCTCAACGGCTTCAATCAATGAGCCAGCGTGAATCAGCGGTACGGCATCGCCGATGGCCTCGCCGATCTTGTCGGAGTCGCGGCCCATGAGAATCACGGCGCGGCAGTTGGCCGCCACCGGATCACGCAGGTCGTTGAACTCGGCACCTTTGCCATCGCCACCGGCGATCAGCACGACCTTGCCGTCGATGTCCGCGCCCAGGCCTTCGATGGCTGCCAGCGCGGCGCCAACGTTGGTGGCTTTGGAGTCGTTGTAATAGCCCACGCCATCCAGGTCACGGACCCATTGGCAGCGATGCTCGAGACCGGCGAAGGTGCGCAGGGCCGAGAGCATGGCGTCGAACGGCAGGCCGACGGCATGACCGAGCGCCAACGCCGCGAGGGCATTGGACTGGTTGTGTGCACCGCGAATTTTCAGCTCGCGCACCGGCATCAGGTTCTGGAATTCGAAGGCCAGGTATTTCTCGCCGTTTTCTTCACGGATACCGAACGCCTTGAAATCCGGTTTGGTCAGACCGAAGGTCCAGCACGGCTGGCCCTCGCCCATCAGCGGACGGCTCAGGGCGTCCTGACGGTTGACCACGAACTGCTTGGCACCACGGAAGATCCGGTGCTTGGCCAGGTGATAAGCCGGCAGACCGCTGTAGCGGTCCATGTGGTCTTCGCTGATGTTGAGCACGGTCGCCACTTCGGCGTTGAGCTGGTCGGTGGTTTCCAGTTGGAAACTCGACAACTCCATCACGTACAGCTCGATGTCGTCGCTCAGCAGGTCCAGCGCTGGCGTGCCGAGATTACCGCCGACGGCGACACGTTTGCCGGCCGCAGCCGCCATCTCGCCTACCAGGGTGGTCACGGTGCTTTTTGCGTTGGAACCGCTGATGGCCACGATCGGCGCCTTCGCGTTACGCGCGAACAGCTCGATATCGCCGGACAATTTCACGCCACGGGCAGCGGCAGCCTGCAAGGCCGGGGTCGCGAGGGCCAGGCCGGGGCTCACGTAGAGTTCGTCGGCACGGCACAGGAATTCGACGTCCAGCTCGCCACAACGCACTTCCACGTGCGGATAGTCACGCTTGAGCGTGGCCAGTTCCGGTGGATTTTCCCGCGTATCGGCCACGGCAAACGCCACGCCCCGGTTCGCCAGGAAGCGAACCAGGGACATGCCGCTCTTGCCGAGGCCGACAACGATGCGGAAGTGGTCAGAAGCGATCAGAGACACGAGTTTCTACCTCAGCTTCAGGGTGGCAAGGCCGACCAACACGAGAATCACGGTGATGATCCAGAAACGGACGATCACACGCGGCTCGGGCCAGCCCTTGAGTTCAAAGTGGTGGTGAATCGGTGCCATGCGGAATACGCGGCGACCGGTCAACTTAAAGGAGGCAACCTGAATGACCACTGACAGGGTTTCCATCACGAACACGCCGCCCATGATGAACAGGACGATTTCCTGACGAACGATCACCGCGATGGTGCCCAGGGCTGCGCCCAGCGCCAGTGCGCCGACGTCACCCATGAAGACTTGTGCCGGATAGGTGTTGAACCAGAGGAAACCAAGGCCCGCACCGATCAACGCGCCGCAGAACACGATCAGCTCGCCCGCGCCCGGCACATAAGGAATCAGCAGGTATTCGGCGAATTTCACGTTACCCGACAGGTAGCAGAAAATGCCCAGGCCACCACCGACCATCACGGTCGGCATGATCGCCAGGCCGTCGAGGCCGTCGGTCAGGTTGACCGCGTTGCTCGAACCGACGATCACAAAGTAGGTCAGCACGATGAAGCCGGCGCCCAGCGGAATGCTGTAGTCCTTGAGCATCGGCAGGATCAGCGTGGTTTCCACCGGAGTGGCAGCGGTCATATAAAGGAAGATCGCCGCGCCGAGGCCAAACACCGACTGCCAGAAATACTTCCAGCGGCTTGGCAAGCCACGGGAGTTCTTCTCGATCACTTTGCGGTAGTCGTCGACCCAGCCGATGGCGCCGAACAGCAAGGTCACCAGCAACACGACCCAGACGTAACGGTTGCTCAAGTCAGCCCACAACAGGGTGCTGACGCCGATGGACGACAGGATCAACGCGCCGCCCATGGTCGGTGTGCCGGACTTGGAAAGGTGAGATTGCGGACCGTCATTACGAACGGACTGGCCGATCTGACGGTTCTGCAGGGTGCGGATCATCCACGGGCCATAGCACAGCGACAAGACCAGCGCGGTCAATACACCGAGAATCCCGCGCAGGGTCAGGTACTGGAAGACCGCGAAGCCTTTGTAGAACTGTTGCAGATACTCCGCTAGCAGCAGCAGCATTAATGTTTCTCCAGGCTGGTCCCGCACAAAGCGGCGACGATGTTTTCCATCGCGGCGCTGCGCGAGCCCTTGATCAAAATGGTGGTGTTTGTGTCTTGCTCGGCGCCCAGGGCCTTGATCAGTTCAGCCTGCGTGCTGAAGTGAAAGGCTTGCGGGCCGAAGGCGTTGACGGCGTGAACCATCATGGGTCCGACGGCGTACAGCGCGGAAACCTTGCCACGGGCGTACTCGCCCACGTCGCGATGCCCCTGCTCCGCCCAATCGCCCAACTCGCCGATATCCCCGAGCACCAGAACGGTGCGTCCGGAAAAGCCGGCGAGTATATCAACGGCGGCGCACATCGAGGTGGGGTTTGCGTTGTAAGTGTCATCGATCACGCGCATGCCGTTGGTCGCGATTTGCGCAACGGTGCGCCCCTTGACCGGTTGCACCGCGCCAAGGCCAGTGGCGATACCGAATAGCGAAACGCCCAAGGCATGGGCAGCCGCCGCAGCGGCCATGGCATTGGCCACGTTGTGGGTGCCGAGCAGGTTCAATTGCACACGCTCCACACCTTCGGGGCTGTGCAGGTTGAACGCCGGGCAACCGCGTGCATCGGTGGCCAGATCACTGCCGTAGAAATCGGCGCTGGTATTGCTCAAGGCGAATGTCAGCACTTTGCGATCACCGGCGCGCGCCTTCCAGATACCGAACGCCTTGTCGTCGAGATTGAGAACGGCGACGCCATCGGCCTCCAGCCCTTCAATAATCTCGCCCTTGGCTTCGACGATTTTTTCCGGCCCGCCGAACTCGCCAACGTGGGCGGTCCCGGCATTGTTGAGAATGGCCACGTGGGGTTTGGTCATGGCGACGGTGTAGGCAATTTCACCCAGGCGCGAGGCGCCGAGTTCGATCACGGCGGCGGTATGCTCCGGCGCCAGTTCGAGCAGGGTCAGCGGAACGCCGAGGTCATTATTCAGATTGCCACGGGTCGCCAGCACCGGACCGCGCGTGCGCAGGATGCTCGCGAGCATTTCCTTGACCGTGGTCTTGCCGCTGGAACCGGTGACGGCTGCGACCTGATGCGTGAAGGCTTTGCGGTTCAGCGCGCCCAGTTGCCCCAGCGCCTGACGGGTATCGCTGACCAGCAATTGCGGCAATGTGCTGTCGGCCACTTCACGCTCGACCAATGCCGCCACGGCGCCTATGGCCGCCACGTCATTGAGGTAGTCATGACCATCGAAGCGCGGACCGGCCAAGGCAATGAACAACTGACCCGGTTTGATCGCACGGCTGTCGATGCTGACACCGTCGAAGCTGGCATCGGCAGAAATCAGGCGGGCATTCAGCGCGCCGGTCAATTCGCTCAGTTTCAAGGCTTTAAGCATGGGCCACCTCCCACGCGGTCAGGGCATGATCAGCCTCGACCAGGTCGGAGAAGGCGTGGCGTTCGCCATTGATTTCCTGATAGTCCTCGTGACCTTTGCCGGCCAACACGATCACGTCGTCCGCCGAAGCACTCGCGATCAACTGGGCAATCGCCTGGCCACGGCCAGCGACGAAGGTGACTTTATCCACAGCCGTGAAACCGGCGCGGATGTCGTCAAAAATCACTGAAGGATCTTCGGTGCGAGGGTTGTCATCGGTGACCAGCACGCCGTCGGCCAGACGCTCGACCACTTCCGCCATCAGCGGACGCTTGCCGCGATCGCGATCGCCGCCACAGCCGAACAGGCACAGCAACCGACCTTTTACGTGTGGACGCAATGCCGTCAGTACTTTTTCCAAAGCATCCGGGGTGTGGGCGTAATCGACCACCACCAATGGTTGAGTACCACCGCCGAGGCGCTGCATGCGACCGGCCGGGCCTTCGAGTTTCGGCAATACCTTGAGAATTTCGTCCAGCGCGTAATCCAGACCGAGCAAGGCGCCGACCGCTGCCAGTACGTTGCTCAGGTTGAAACGGCCGAGTAAGGTGCTGCGCAGATGGTGCTCGCCCTGCGGCGTCACCAGCGTGGCGCGCACGCCTTCGTCGTCGAAATGCGCTTCGCGGCAATAGAGGTAGGCGCTGCTGTCGAGCAGGCTATAGGTGATCAGCCGCGATTCAAGTTTTTCGGCGGCCAGTTGCCGGCCGAAATCATCGTCGAGGTTCACCACACGGCACTTCAAATCGTTCCAGGCAAACAGTTTGGCCTTGGCTTCGCCATAAGCCTGCATGGTGCCGTGATAGTCCAGATGATCGCGGGACAGGTTGGTCATCACTGCTACATCGAATGCCAGCGCAGTGACACGGCCTTGATCCAGACCATGGGAAGACACTTCCATCGCGACCGCTTTGGCACCGGCCTTTTTCAGGTCGCCCAGGGTCGCTTGCACGGCAATCGGATTCGGCGTGGTGTGCAGGCCGCTTTCCAGCGCGCCGTAGAAACCGGAGCCGAGCGTGCCGACGATGCCGCAGTGCTGGCCGAGCAGGTCCAGTGCCTGGGCAACCAGTTGGGTCACGCTGGTCTTGCCGTTGGTGCCAGTCACGCCCACCAGGTTCAGGTGATGACTCGGCTCGCCATAAAAACGCCCGGCGATGTCCGACAGCTGCACCGCCAGGCCTTTGACCGGAATCAATGGCACGTCAGTGATCGGCAGCACAGTGGCGCCTTCCACTTCATAAGCCACGGCAGCCGCTCCCCGCGCCAGTGCATCGGTGATGTGTGCACGGCCATCAAATTTGCCGCCCGGCACCGCGAGGAACAGGTCCCCGGCACGTACGTTGCGACTGTCCAGCGCCAATTCACGGATCAACAGATCGTGGCCGGCGTGGGGGAATATCTTGTTCAGACTTAATGACATCAGCCGCGCCCTCCATTGGCTTTCAGTGGAACGACCGGCGTAGCGTTCGCTTGTTGAGTAGGTGGCAGGTTGTCCGGGGTGACGTTCATCAGGCGCAAGGTGCCGGACATCACACGGCTGAATACCGGCGCCGATACCAGGCCACCGAAGTAACCGGCCTTGGTCGGTTCGTCGATCACCACCACGATGGCGTACCGCGGATCGCTCATCGGGCCGAAACCGGCGAACAGCGAGCGGTAGGAGTTCTCGGCATAGCCTTTGGTGCCGACCGAAGTTTTACGCGCAGTACCGGACTTGCCGCCCACGTGATACGCCGGCACCTGCGCACGGAATACACCGCGCGGGGCTTCGATCACTTGTTGCAGCATGCCTTGCATGGTTTTCGCGACAGCTTCCGGCAATACCTGGGTGGTTTGCGGCGCCTTGTCGGTTTTGATCAGTGTCAGCGGTGCAAGACGACCGTTGTTGGCCAGCGCCGAGAAGGCGTGCACCAGCTGGATCGCCGTCACCGAAATACCGTAGCCATAGGACAGCGTTGCGGTTTCAGCCTTGCGCCACTCGCGGTAGTTCGGCAGGTTGCCGACGCGCTCGCCCGGGAAGCCAAGACCGGTGTCCTGGCCGAGGCCGACTTTCTGCGCCAGACGGAAAATGGTTTCGCCGCCGATATCGAACGCGACCTTACTCATGCCGACGTTACTGGAATTGATCAGAATGCCGGTCAGGTCGAGCACCGGACCTTCGGTCTTGGAGACGTCCTTGATGGTGTACTTGCCGATCTGCAAGGAGCCCGGGTACACCTCGACGGTATCGCTCGGTTTCCAGCGCCCGGTTTCGATCGCGGCGCTCATCGAGATCGCTTTCATGGTCGAGCCTGGCTCGAACACGTCGATCATCGCGCGGTTACGCATCATCGCCGGCTGCAGGTTGCGACGGTTGTTCGGGTTGTAGGTCGGCTGGTTGACCATGGCGAGGATCTCGCCGGTCTTCACGTCCATGATCACCAGGCTGCCGGCCTTCGCGCCGTTCTCGATGATCGCGTTACGCAACTCGCGGTTGGCCAGGTATTGCAGGCGCAGGTCAATGGACAACGCCAAGGGCTTTCCGGCCTTGGCGTTTTTGGTGACTTGGACATCTTTGATCAACCGGCCGCGCCGGTCCTTGATCACCTGTCGTTTGCCGGGCACCCCGGCGAGCCATTCGTCGTAGGCCAGTTCGACACCTTCTCGACCGTGATCGTCGATGTCGGTGAAACCGACCATATGCGCGGTGACTTCACCGGCAGGGTAGAAACGGCGGAACTCTTCGATGCCGTAGACGCCGGGCACTTTCAGGTCGAGCACAGCCTGGCCTTGCTCAGGCGTCAGCCCGCGCACCAGGTAAATGAATTCTTTATTGGCTTGTGCTTCGAGACGCTCGGCCAAGGCTTTCGGGTCTTGCCCGAGTGCGGCAGCCAATGCTGGCCATTTCTCTTTGGCCAGCTGCATTTCCTTGGCGTTGGCCCACAGCGTCGTCACCGGCGTACTCACGGCCAACGGCTCGCCGTTACGGTCGGTGATCAGACCACGGTGAGCCGGAATCGGAATGTGACGAACGCTGCGCGCGTCACCCTGACCTTTAAGGAAGTCACGGTCGACCACTTGCAGGTCGATGATGCGCCAGGCAATCGCTGCCACCATGACGCCGAGCAAACCCACCACCAGGCGGAAACGCCACGGAAAGAGTGCGCCTTCGAGTTTCATCATGGCGCCACCATCTGCACTTCGGCGGCACCGGGAATGCGCATTTTCAGTTGTTCGGTGGCCAGCACTTCGATACGGCTATGCGCCGTCCAGGTGCTCTGCTCAAGAATCAACCGGCCCCATTCAGCCTGCGCCTTGTCGCGCACGCTCAACTCGTTGTACAGCGAGTTCAGCAATTGGCGATTCCAGTGCGCGCTGTAGGACACGCCGATCGCAGAAACGAGCACGCCAACAAACAGCAGCAGCATGAAAAAGCTTCCGCCGGGCAGTGGCTTGGCGAAAAGCCTGCTCACCGCAGCTTCTCCGCCACACGCATGACAGCGCTACGGGAACGTGGGTTGGCTTTGAGTTCGGCGTCGGAGGCCGTCTGCGCTTTGCCATGGACTTTGATTTTCGGTTCGAAGGCGACGTGCCGAACCGGCAGGTTGCGCGGCAGGTTGTCGGCTTCACCCTTCACCAGCTTGCGCATGAACAATTTGACGATACGGTCTTCAAGCGAGTGGAAGCTGATCACCACCAGGCGACCGCCCACTTCCAGGCATTCCAGTGCGGCTTCGAGGCCGGATTCCAGATCGCCCAGTTCGTTGTTGACGTGAATACGCAAGCCCTGGAACGCACGGGTCGCAGGGTTCTTGCCCTTTTCCCATGCCGGGTTGGCGACTTTCAATACTTCAGCCAGATCGGCGGTACGCTCGAACGGTTTGATGTCGCGACGCTCGGCCACGGCACGGGCCATGCGACCGGAAAAACGCTCTTCGCCGTATTCCTTGAACACCCGGGCGATTTCTTCCGCGGGCGCGGTGTTGACGAACTCGGCCGCACTGATCCCGCGGGACGGGTCCATGCGCATGTCGAGCGGGCCATCGTTGAGGAAACTGAAGCCGCGCTCAGGGTCGTCGAGCTGCGGCGAAGACACGCCGAGGTCGAGCAAAATACCGCTGACCTTGCCGTGCAGACCGCGCTCGGCCACTTCGGATCCGAGCTCGGCAAAGCTGCGCTGCACAACGACAAAGCGGCCGTCTTCGGCCGCTAGCGTCTGCCCGGTGGCAATCGCTTGAGGATCCTTGTCGAATCCCAGCAACCGGCCATCAGGACCGAGCTGACTGAGGATCAACCGGCTATGCCCGCCGCGCCCGAACGTGCCATCCAGATAGCAGCCATCAGGACGTACGGCGAGAGCCTCGACGGCTTCGTCAAGCAGTACGGTGATGTGGTTAAAGCCGCTATCAATAGTCACAGGATCAAATCACGCAGTTCGTCAGGCATGGCGCCCGGTTGTTGAATAGCAGCCAGGTCAGCGGCAGCAACCGCATCCCAGGCATCCTCGTCCCACAATTGGAACTTGTTCAGTTGGCCTACCAACATCGCGCGCTTATCCAACCTGGCATATTCACGAAGACGCGGTGGAACCAGAAAACGACCACTGCCATCGAGCTCGAGGTCGACGGCATTACCAATCAGTAAACGTTGCAGGCGGCGGTTCTCTTCGCGAAGCGAAGGCAGTGCGCGCAGTTTGGTTTCAATAATTTCCCACTCATCGAGGGGGTAAACACACAAACACGGATCAACGGCATCAATTGTGACGATCAACTGACCGGAACTACGCGAAACGAGCTCGTCACGGTACCGGCTCGGCATGGCGAGACGGCCCTTTGCATCGAGACTGATAGCGTTGGCTCCGCGAAACACGTCAGCGTTTCTCCAAATTCTAGCGTTTTGAGTTCAAAAAACCCACTTCATGCCACTTTCCGCCACTTGCGCACACTATAGGAATGCGCCCACCACACCGTCAAGGCGCGGATTAAAGGAAAACCCTTACAGAACTGAGATTTAGGAGCATAAAAGGAGGGGTAACGAGAATTCGGCAGGTAAAACTGCCCGATAACTTGAATCAGCACGGAAGGCTGCGTTCGGAAGTTAAAGTAATTTATTAAGAGTAAGATTTTTTCGGTATTACAACAGGGGTTCTGCAGATGATTGTGTAAGAAGGTAAATTGCTATCACCGCCCCCTGCTCAATGATTTAAGCAGAGGAGAGAAAAAGGTGGAGAGTCGATCTGTAAGCCGGGTTCTGTCTTGAACAGTCATTCGTCTACGATGGCCATCACTGGACATCTTTAGCAACCTACCCGGTCCCAGCGCGGGCCACGCCTTGGGACCCTATTTGGTCTTGCTCCAAGTGGGGTTTACCTAGCCACGAACTGTTGCCAGACGTGCGGTGCGCTCTTACCGCACCTTTTCACCCTTACCGTCGCCGAAGCGCTTAGGCGGTTATTTTCTGTGGCACTTTCCGTAGGCTCACGCCTCCCAGGCATTACCTGGCACTTCGCCCTATGGAGCCCGGACTTTCCTCCCCCCCCTAATTTTCATAGAGGGCAGCGACTGTCCGATCGACTCTCCGCCGCGAAGGTTAACGGCAGAGCGCCCGAAGAACAAGCGCTAAACGCCTTTGAGCATGCCTACGCGTCGGGTTTTATTCGCTTTTCTGTTTATCCAGCGCGACCTGATAAAGAACATTCTTACGCTCGCCGGTAATTTGCGCCGCCAATGCCGCAGCACGCTTGAGCGGCATTTCTTCGAGCAACAGATTCAGAATGCGCATCGCCTCACTGCTGACAGCATCTTCGGACTCTGGCGCCGTCCATCCCGCCACCAACACCACGCATTCTCCGCGCTGCTGATTGCTGTCCGACTCGACGAACTGGCGCAATTCGGCCAGAGGCAAGCCCTTGAGGGTTTCGAACGTCTTGGTCAGTTCGCGAGCCAGCAATGCCGGACGCTCGGCGCCGAACACCAGCTCCATATCCTGCAGACATTCAAGGATGCGGTGCGGGGCTTCGTAAAAGATCAGCGTGCGCGGTTCTTCCTTTATCGCCTCAAGACGAGCGCGTCTTCCCACCGCCTTGGCCGGAAGAAACCCTTCGAAGATAAAACGGTCCGACGGCAACCCTGCCGCCGACAATGCCGCGATCAACGCACAGGCACCCGGCACCGGCACCACATTGATCCCGGCAGCGCGGGCCTGACGCACCAGGTGATAACCCGGATCGGAAATCAGCGGCGTCCCGGCATCGGAGATCAGCGCCACATCGTCGCCAGCGAGGAGACGGGTAATGAAACGACTGCCCTCATCGCGCTCGTTGTGCTCATGGCAAGCTGCCAGCGGCGTCTGGATACCGAAGTGCTGCATCAAACGCTGGGAATGGCGGGTGTCCTCGGCGGCGATCAACGCGACATCGCGAAGGATTTTCAGCGCACGCGCACTGATGTCGTCCAGGTTGCCGATGGGCGTCGCCACCACATAAAGCGAGCCAGCAGCGGAATTCAAAGCACCTGGAGCAGTCAAAGCGCACACCTCATGATCGATAAAGCCGCCATTGTAACGCGTCGCGACGCTCGCGATACGCGCAAGCAGCACTCGGTTTTGCGGCCGTTTGTGCCGCACCGCAACATTTTTACCAGCTAAATTGATCGATTCATGCCAGTAACATCGCGCCCCGGCCAGTGCTTGGGTACAATTCCACGCTAATTTGATCGAGTATCAGGAACACTACATGATCGCTTGCCTGCGGCTGTTCACTGCCCTCTGCCTCGCTGCCTTGCTGGCGGCTTGCGCCAGCTCGCCCTCCTCCAGCCTTGGCGAACTTCCTCGGACCCCGGATGCCAGTATCGAGCAACTGCTCGAGAAGGCAGCCCAAAGCAAATCGCCGGAAGACGCCGCCCTGTTGCGCCTGAGCGCAGCGGACCTGGCCTACCGTCAGGGCAATGCCGCCCAGTCCGCGCAAATCCTGCAACAAGTGCCCGTGGAGCAACTCAAGCCCGGCCAGCAGGTATTCGCCAGCACACTGGCCGCAGAGCTGGCCATGACCCGCAACCAGCCGAAAGCTGCGCTGACCGCTTTGAGCCATCCAAGCATGCAGCGCTTGGGCGAATTGCCGGAAGAGCAACAGATCCGCACCGGCACCGTTCGCGCCCGCGCCCTTGAAGCCGATGGCCAGACACTGGCCGCCGCAAAGGAACGCATCTTTATCGCGCCGATGCTCAAAGGTGAAGCCGCCAGCAAAAACCACGAAGCGATCTGGGCACTGATCGCTTCGCTGCCGACCGACCAATTGCAGCCAAATACCACTGACGATCTCGGCGGCTGGATGGGCCTGGCGTTGGCGGTGAAAACTGCCGGCACCCTGGAACAGCAGCAGGCCGCCATCGACAACTGGCGCAAGCAGAATCCAAAACACCCGGCCGCCGTTGAACTGCCGCTGCCCCTGACCAAGCTCAAAGAACTGGCCAGCCAGCCCCTGGGCAAGATCGCTCTGCTGCTGCCACAGGATGGCCCGCTGGCCTCGGTCGGCAAGGCGCTTCGCGAAGGTTTCATGGCCGCGCACTACCAGGCACAACAAGCCGGACAGAAGCCGCCAGCCATCGAGTTCTATGACAGCTCGCGCCTGACGTCCATGGACGAGTTCTATCGCAAGGCCCAGGCCGATGGCGTGCAACTGGTGGTCGGCCCACTGGAGAAGCCGCTGGTCAAACAGCTGAGCACTCGCCCGCAATTGCCGATCACCACATTGGCGCTGAACTACAGCGAAGGCGATCAAGGCCCGGCGCAACTGTTCCAGTTTGGTCTTGCCGCAGAAGACGAAGCCCGTGAAGTGTCCCGCCGCGCTCGCGCCGACGGCTTGCATCGCGCAGCCATCATGGTGCCGAAAGGCGAATGGGGCGACCGTGTACTTCGGGCGTTCAGCCAGGACTGGCAAGCGAACGGCGGCAGCATTGTCGCCACCGAACGCGTCGACCAGCCGGTTCAACTGGCCCAGCAGATTGCCGACATGTTCCAGCTGCGCCAGAGCGAAGGTCGCGCCAAGAGCCTGCAAAGCACGGTCGGTTCGCAAGTCGCCGCCCAGCCTTCTCGCCGCCAGGACATCGAGTTCATCTTCCTGGCCGCCACGCCACAACAGGCGCAACAGATCAAACCGACCCTGAACTTCCAGTACGCGGGTGACGTTCCGGTCTACGCCACTTCCCACGTGTTCAGCGCCAGCGGCGACGTAAACCAGTACAACGACATGAACGGCATTCGCTTTTGCGAAACCCCATGGCTGCTGGATGCCAACGATCCGCTGCGCCAGCAAGTCACGGCACAATGGCCGCAAGCGGCCGGCAGCCTGGGTCGCCTGTACGCAATGGGCGTCGATGCCTATCGCCTGGCGCCACGCCTGGGACAACTCAAGGCCCTGCCGGACAGTCGCATTGAAGGCCAGTCGGGTAGCCTGAGCATGACCCAGAACCAGCGTGTCGTACGGCAGTTGCCGTGGGCCGAGTTCGTCAGCGGTCAGGTTCAACGCCTGCCGAACACACCTCGCTGATGCCTGACAGGTCACGCCAGCAAAGCGGCAAGGATGCCGAGCGCCATGCGCTCGCGCATCTTCAACAACGAGGGCTGCGCCTGCTGGCGCAGAACTGGTTGTGTAAACGCGGCGAGCTTGATCTGGTCATGCTAGATGGCGATACAGTAGTATTCGTTGAAGTTCGCTACAGAAAAAACACTCAATGGGGTGGCGCGCTCGATAGCGTCGATGAGCGCAAACGGCAGAAACTGATTTTTGCCGCGCAGTATTTTCTTCAGCGTGAGTCACGCTGGGCCAATTCCCCTTGCCGCTTCGACGTGGTTGCCATTGATAGCAACTTCGATCAGTTGAACTGGTTGCAGAATGCTTTCGACAGCTGATCGCCTGCGCCACGAAGCGGACACCACCCAACATTTTTGCTCTTTGTTTTGCGGGCTGCACTTTCACGTGCCGGACAGCCGCGCTCATTAAGGTCACACAGATGGACATGCAATCGCGAATTCGCCAGCTTTTTCAGGCCAGTATCGACACCAAGCAACAGGCGATGGAAGTACTTGCACCGCACATCGAGCAAGCCAGCCAGGTCATGGTCAACGCCCTGCTCAACGAGGGCAAAATGCTCTCCTGCGGCAATGGCGGCTCTGCCGGTGACGCCCAGCACTTCTCGTCGGAGCTGCTCAATCGCTTCGAACGCGAGCGCCCGAGCCTGCCGGCCATCGCGCTGACCACCGACAGCTCGACGATCACCTCGATCGCCAACGACTACAGCTACAACGAAATCTTCTCCAAGCAGATCCGTGCGCTGGGTCAACCCGGCGATGTACTGCTGGCGATTTCCACCAGCGGCAACTCGGCGAACATAATTCAAGCGATCCAGGCCGCACATGATCGCGAAATGATTGTCGTAGCTTTGACCGGTCGCGATGGCGGCGGCATGGCGTCGCTGCTATTGCCCGAAGACGTGGAGATTCGCGTACCGGCCAACGTCACCGCACGTATTCAGGAAGTCCACCTGCTGGCGATCCATTGCTTATGCGATCTGATCGACAGCCAACTGTTCGGGAGTGAAGAATGACCCCTAATCGCCTCGGCCTACTGGCCCTGACCCTGTGCCTCGGCATCAGCGGCTGCACCTCAGTGGTGAATGCCAGCCGTGAAGCACCGATCGAAGATGACCGTGGCACCCGCACCTTCGGCAGCAAGATCGACGATTCCCTGATCGACACCAAAGTCGGCGTGAACATTGCCAAAGCCGACCCCGCGCTGGATAACGACTCGCACATCGTTGTCACCAGCTTCAACGGCGTCGTACTGCTCGCCGGTCAAACTCCGCGCGCCGACCTCAAGGCCAAGGCCGAACAGGCTGCCGCTGCCGTTCAGCGCGTGAAGACGGTACACAACGAAATACAGGTTCTGCCACCCTCCGGCTTCCTTGCCCGCCAGAATGACACCTGGCTGACCTCCAAGATCAAGACCCAGATGCTGACCGACCCGAACATCCCCGGCTCACGCATCAAGGTTGTCACCGAAAACGGTATCGTCTACCTGTTGGGCTTGCTGACCAAACAGGAAGCCGCCCAGGCAACCAATCTGGTGCAAGGTGTTTCCGGTGTGCAGAAGATTGTGAAGCTGTTTGAGTACATCGATTGATGCAAACCGCTTATTGATCTGAACGCTACCGTGTAGGAGCTGCCGCAGGCTGCGATCTTTTGATCTTAAAAAGCAAAGTCAAAAGATCGCAGCCTCGTTCCACTCGACAGCTCCTACGTTTGAAGGTGGTGAAGTAATAAAAAAGGCGATCCATTCGGATCGCCTTTTTTATTACTTCACCACCTTCAAACTTGGCCGCCCGCTTGGTCGCGGCGGCTCGCTGTCCGGTGGCGGAAGATCATCATCCGGCTCGATGTCGTCGTCTTCGCCCATAGGCGACTCCAGATCAAACACCATGCCTTGACCGTTCTCCCGGGCGTAGATCCCCAGGATCGATGCGATAGGCACGTAAAGCGTATGCGGCACACCACCGAAGCGGCCTTCGAAGCTCACCGCGTCGTTGTCCATGTGCAAATGACGCACGGCTTGCGGCGATACGTTCAGGACAATCTGCCCGTCGCTGGCAAAACCCTGCGGCACCTGTACCGAGGGATACTCGGAATTGACCAGCATGTGCGGGGTACAATCGTTATCAACAATCCACTCGTAGAGCGCGCGGACCAGATAAGGTCGACTGGAGTTCATAGCGGCTCCTTAAGCCTTAGCGCATATCGCGTTCGACACCAGACAGACTCGCCTGGAAAGCCTCACGCGCAAACTGGCGCTCCATGTAATCAAGCAGCGGCTTGGCAGGCCGCGGCAGTTCTATACCCAGAATCGGCAATCGCCAGAGTATTGGCAATAGGCAGCAATCCACCAGGCTTTGTTCCTCACTGAGGAAAAACGGCTTGTCGGCGAACAACGGCGACACGCCAGTCAGGCTTTCACGCAACTCTTTACGCGCCACGGCGCGAGCGGCTTCCTTGGTCCGCGAATCCAGGATCAGATCCACGAGCCCACACCAGTCGCGCTGGATGCGATGGATCAACAGACGGCTGTTGGCACGCGCCACCGGATAAACCGGCAGGAGTGGCGGGTGCGGATAACGCTCATCCAGGTATTCCATCACCACCGTAGATTCCCACAACGCCAGGTCACGATCGACCAGGGTGGGCAAACTGCCGTAAGGGTTCACTTCGATCAGTTTAGGCGGCTGGCGGCCAGCTTCCACATAAATGATCTCGGCGCTGACACCCTTCTCTGCCAGTACGATTCGCACTCGGTGGGAATAGTGGTCGGCGGGGTCGGAGTAACAGGCCAACCGATTGGTCACGCCCATGGCGGTCCTCCTCGCTTGTAAAAATTATCGTAAGCGGAAAAACGAGCGCGCCCAGAGGGCACCTCCCGTAACGCCTGTAAGACCAGGCTCGTTACACTTTCAGAGGCGCCCTTGGGCGCGCGCGATTAACAGCAATTGCTTGAAGCTTTATCAGTGCACGTCTTTCCAGTATTCACGCTTGAGCAAGTAAGCGAATACGAAGAAGAACGCCAGGTACAGCAATACATACGTACCGATGCGCTGATGTTGCAGCTTAACCGGGTTAGCCGAGTAAGCCAGGAAGGTTACCAGATTCTTGACCTTCTCATCGAACTGCTCTTCGGTCAAAGCACCGCTTTTCGGCACGATGGTCAGCTGATCGCACGCTTCATGGGTCAGCGGCGTACCGGTCAGCGGGTCATATTGCTTCTTGCCGTCTTCGACGATCTGAACCTGTTTGCAACCGACAACCTGACGACCTTGCAGGCCGACCAGCACGTTCGGCATACCGACGTTCGGGAAGACCTTGTTGTTCACGCCCCAAGGACGCGACGGATCTTCATAGAACGACTTCAGGTAACCATAGAGCCAGTCGGTACCGCGAACGCGAGCAACCAGGGTCAGGTCGGGTGGTGCCGCACCGAACCAGGTCTTGGCGTCAGCCGGCTGCATGCCGATGCTCATGTGGTCGCCGATCTTGGCGCCGGTGAACACCAGCTTCTCAAGCATCAACTCGTGAGGAATGCCCAGGTCATCGGCAACACGCTCATAACGCTGGAACTTGGCACTGTGGCAACCCATGCAATAGTTGGCAAACGTACGTGCGCCGTCCTGCATGGCAGCCTTGTCGGAAACGTCGATGTCGACTTTTTCCAGCTCGGGACCGCCGTGTTCAGCAGCGAAAGCGAATACCGGCAGTGCGGCAAGCATCAATACAGCAAATAGTTTTTTCATCAGCCAGTCACCCTTTCCGGTACCGGTTTGGTCTTCTCGAGCCGGGTGTAGAACGGCATCAGAATGAAGTAGGCGAAGTACAGGAAGGTACATACCTGCGACAGCAGCGTACGACCTGGAGTCGGAGCCAGAACGCCCAACACACCCAGGATCACGAAGGAGATGCAGAACACCCACAGCCAGATCCTGCTCAGCCAGCCTTTGTAGCGCATCGACTTGACCGGGCTACGGTCCAGCCACGGCAGGACGAATAGCATGGCAATCGAAGCGCCCATGGCAATTACGCCCATCAGCTTGTCCGGAATCGCCCGCAGAATTGCGTAGAACGGCGTGAAGTACCAGACCGGAGCAATGTGCTCTGGGGTCTTGAAGGCGTTCGCCACTTCAAAGTTCGGCTTCTCGAGGAAGTAGCCGCCCATTTCCGGGAAGAAGAACACGATCGAACAGAAGATGAACAGGAACACCACCACGCCGACGATATCTTTCACGGTGTAGTACGGGTGGAAGGCAATGCCGTCCAGCGGTATGCCGTTTTCGTCCTTGTGTTTCTTGATGTCCACGCCGTCCGGGTTGTTCGAACCCACTTCGTGCAGCGCCAGAATGTGCAGCACCACCAGACCGAGAATCACGATCGGCAAGGCCACCACGTGCAAGGCGAAGAAGCGGTTCAGGGTAATACCGGAAATCAGGTAGTCACCACGGATCCACTGGGTCAGGTCGTTGCCGATGACCGGGATCGCACCGAACAGCGAGATGATCACCTGGGCGCCCCAGTAGGACATCTGGCCCCATGGCAGCAAGTAGCCCATGAAGGCTTCAGCCATCAACGCCAGATAGATCAGCATGCCGAAGACCCACACCAGCTCACGCGGCTTCTGGTACGAACCGTAGAGCAAGCCACGGAACATGTGCAGATAGACCACGATGAAGAACGCCGAAGCGCCGGTGGAGTGCAGCAGACGCAGGATCGAGCCGTACTCGACGTCGCGCATGATGTATTCGACGGAAGCAAATGCCTCTTCCGCAGACGGGGTGTAGCTCATGGTCAGCCAGACACCGGTGACGATCTGGTTGACCAGAACGAGCAATGCCAGGGAGCCAAAGAAATAGAAGAAGTTGAAGTTCTTCGGGGCGTAGTACTTGCTGAGATGGTCTTCCCACATTTTGGTTGCGGGGAAGCGCGCATCAACCCAATCCATGAACTTGCTCATCACGCTTTCTCCGTATCGACGCCAATGACAATGATGTCGTCGGTCTCATAGGAATGCGGGGGAACTGGCAGGTTCAAAGGCGCAGGTTGCGACTTGTAGACGCGGCCAGCCAGGTCGTAGTGGGAGCCGTGGCAAGGGCAGAAATAGCCACCTACCCAGTCCTTGCCCAGGTCAGCAGGTGCCACTTCGGGACGGAAGGTCGGTGAGCAACCCAGGTGGGTACAGATACCGATCAGCAGCAGAATTTCAGGTTTGATCGACCGAACTTCCGGGTCGACATAGGTCGGTTGTGTCGAGTTCTTGGAGGTCGGGTCAGACAACTGGCCCTCGATCTTTTTCAGATTCCCCAGGATTTCCTGTGTACGGCGGACGATGAATACCGGCTGGCCGCGCCACTCAGCAATCATCTGCTGGCCTGGCTCGATTTTGCTGACATTCACTTTCACCGGTGCACCTGCGGCTTTCGCCTTGGCACTGGGAAACCATGACCCCACGAACGGGACCGCAGCCCCCACCGCTCCTGCAGCACCCACCACGGATGTGGCTGCTACCAAGAAGCGACGCCGGCCTGCATTCACGCCGTCATTGCTCATTCAGTCCTCTCCCATCAGCTTTGTGGCCTGTTAAATCAGGCATCTACTAAGTAAATCTATGTACTTATAAAAATTTTGCCGAATGGTAATGAAAAGCCCCAATTCTGACAAGGTAATTACCCCAGGGCACCACTGCCAAGCCTTGTAGTATAGGGGGTCTACGGCTGTGGCAAGTTGTCACAGCGCAATTCTTTGATAAATCGCACGCATAAAAAAACGCCCGGTTCCGTGAGGAATCCGGGCGTTCTTTTTTGAACGTGGAAGCGAATTAACGCTTCGAGTACTGCGGACGCTTACGCGCTTTACGCAGACCAACTTTCTTACGTTCAACTTCACGTGCATCGCGGGTTACGAAGCCGGCTTTACGCAGAGCGCTGCGCAGAGTCTCGTCGTAGTCCATCAGAGCGCGAGTGATACCGTGGCGGATTGCGCCAGCTTGACCACTTACACCACCGCCGATCACGGTGACGTAGATGTCGAACTTCTCGACAGTCTCAGTCAATTCCAGCGGCTGACGAACTACCATGCGGGCAGTTTCGCGGCCGAAGAAATTATCCAGCGAACGGTTGTTGATGGAGATGTTACCAGTACCCGGACGCAGGAAAACGCGTGCGGTTGCGGTCTTGCGACGGCCAGTGCCGTAATTTTGAGTCGCCGACATAATGTACTATTCCGTTAAAACTTCAGTTCTTGGGGCTGCTGAGCAGTATGTGGGTGTGCAGCGCCCGCATAGACTTTCAGCTTACGGTACATGTCGCGACCCAGCGGGTTCTTAGGCAGCATGCCTTTGACCGCGGTCTCGATCACGCGCTCAGGGGCCTTGGCGATCAGCTTTTCAAAGTTGATCGACTTGATGCCGCCCGGGAAACCGGAGTGGGAGTAGTAGATTTTGTCAGTGGTTTTAGCGCCAGTAACACGGATCTGCTCGGCGTTGATTACGACGATGTAGTCGCCGGTGTCAACGTGAGGAGTGTACTCAGCTTTATGCTTGCCACGCAGACGGCTCGCGATTTCGGTGGCCAGACGACCCAGGGTCTGACCAGCAGCGTCGACGACAAACCAGTCGCGCTTTACTGTTTCCGGTTTAGCAGTAAAAGTTTTCATTCTTTATAGCCTCAGGGGCCGCCCTGTAAATTAGACGGCGGATCTTACTGAATAGTGCGTACTTTGACAAGTCAAAGGCAGCCGGATACAGACGCTTTCGGGGGCTCGGGTCGGCGCGTCCGTTCAACGGCAAGATTCTTCGGCGGCGGCGCATCACTTCCACTGCAGAAAGAGGTGCGCAATTATGCAGATTGCGAAAAATATTTCAACCTGCTTTTATGATTGTTTTGCCCAAGGAGCACCCGATGGACTATCGCCAGCTAGGCCGGACCAATCTGAATGTGAGTGCCCTCTGCCTCGGAACCATGACCTGGGGCGAGCAAAACAGCGAGGCAGACGCCTTCGCCCAGATTGAACGGGCCAAGAGCGCAGGGATCAATTTCATCGACACGGCCGAGATGTACCCGGTGCCGCCCAAGGCCGAAACCTACGCCACCACCGAACGCTACATCGGCAATTACTTCAAAAGCCGCGGTGATCGTGCCGACTGGATCCTCGCGAGCAAGATTGCCGGGCCGGGCAACACCATCGACTACATCCGCGACAAGAATCTTCGGCACAATCGACAGCACATCACCGAAGCTGTGGATGCCAGCCTCCAGCGCCTGCAGACCGACTACATCGATCTGTACCAACTGCACTGGCCGGAGCGCAGCACCAATTTCTTCGGTCAGTTGGGCTACAAGCACAAGATCGAAGCCAACCTGACGCCGCTTGAGGACACCCTCGAAGCACTGGACGAACAGGTCAAGGCCGGCAAGATCCGCCACATCGGCCTGTCCAACGAAACCCCGTGGGGCACCATGCGCTTCCTCGCCCTGGCCGAAGCCCGTGGCTGGCCACGTGCCGTTTCGATCCAGAACCCGTACAACCTGCTCAACCGCAGCTTCGAAGTCGGCCTGGCGGAAATCGCCATTCGCGAACAGTGCGGCCTGCTCGCCTATTCGCCACTGGCGTTCGGTTTCCTGTCAGGCAAGTACGAAGGTGGCGCGCGCCCGCCAAAAGGTCGCCTGAGCCTCTACAGCCGCTTCAGCCGTTATTTCAACCCGCAGTCGGAAGCCGCATGCAGCCGCTATGTGGCACTGGCCCGTGAACACGGCCTGGACCCGGCGCAAATGGCCCTGGCATTCGTGACGCAGCAGCCGTTCGTGACCAGCAATATCATCGGCGCGACCACGATGGAGCAACTGGAGAGCAACATTGCCAGTTTTGATCTGAAGTTATCGGATGAAGTGCTGGAAGGGATCGAGGCGATTCACAAGGATCATCCGAATCCGGCGCCATAATTTGTCATGACCACGAAAAGATCGCAGCCTTCGGCAGCTCCTACAGGGTGTACGCCAATTCCGTGTAGGAGCTGCCGAAGGCTGCGATCTTTTCAACCATCACCGCAGATCAAAGCGACCGCGCAATGATCTCCTTCATGATCTCATTGGTCCCCGCATAAATCCGCTGCACCCGTGCATCCGCCCACGCCCGCGCAATCGGGTACTCCCACATGAAGCCGTAGCCACCATGCAACTGCACACACTCGTCGAGCACCTTGCATTGCAGGTCAGTGCCCCAATACTTGGCCATCGCCGCCGTCGGTACGTCGAGCTTGCCTTGCAGGTGCAGTTCCAGGCAGCGATCGACGAAGACCCGGCCGATTTGAATTTCGGTCGCCATCTCCGCCAGTTTGAAACGAGTGTTCTGGAAATCGGCAATAGCCTTGCCGAACGCCTTGCGGTCGCGGGTGTAGTCCAGCGTCCATTGCAGCGCCGCTTCGGCTGAAGCCAGGCCAACAATGGCCACGGTAAGGCGCTCCTGCGGCAACTCCTGCATCAGGTAAGCGAAGCCCATCCCGGCCTGGCCCAGCAGGTTTTCCTTCGGCACGCGCACGTCCTGGAAGAACAGTTCCGAAGTGTCCTGGGCTTTCATGCCGACTTTTTCCAGGCGCTTGCCCTTCTCGAACCCCGGCGCATTCGCCTCGACCAGAAAAAGACTGGTGCCTTTTGCGCCAGCCTTCGGATCGGTCTTGGCCACGACGATGACCAGGTCGGCGAGAAACCCGTTGGTGATAAAGGTCTTCGAGCCGTTGATCACGTACTCATCACCATCGAGCACCGCAGTGGTCTTCACCCCTTGCAGATCAGAGCCCGCGCCCGGCTCCGTCATGGCGATGGCAGTCACCATCTCCCCGGAAACCAGCTTCGGCAGGTATTTGTGTTTCAGCGTTTCACTGCCGTAATGCAGGATGTACGGCGCCACAATGTCCGAATGCAGGGAGAAACCGATGCCGGTCAAACCCAGGCGCGCGACTTCCTCGATCACCACCGCACTGTAGAGAAAGTCCGCCCCCAGCCCGCCGTACTCTTCCGGCAGGTGCGAGCACAACATCCCCGCCTCGCCCGCCTTGTTCCAGAGTTTACGGTCGATATAGCCCTGTTTTTCCCATTGCCCATGGAACGGCACCGCCTCTTTTTCGAGGAACGTTCGCACGCTGTCGCGGAAAAGCTCGTGCTCGGAGCTGAACAGGGTTCTGGGGATCATGCGGCACCTTTTCTTTGTTTTTAGAAGGAGTTGACCTTCAGAGACTATGCCTCGCTTCCGATACAGGACACTGGACACATCCGACAAAAAATAAGACGATCCAGCCGTCTGGTGACCACTTTCCCCTATAAGAATAAAGTTGAATTATGTCTAACCAAGCCTCCACGCCCCTGCGGCGCGTCAGCATCCTGGCCATCGACCGGGTTTTCGCTTCCACCCTCATGCAAGCCAAGGATTTCTTCCATCTCGCCAGCCTGCGCTACGGCAAGCAGCTGGGCCAAGGCCTCACCCCGGCGTTCGAAACCCGCCTGGTCAGCCCCGATGGCAAACCGGTCAACACCTTCAGCGACGTGATGATTCCGGTGGATGGCGGACTGGAAAATGCTGACATTATCGTGCTTCCAGCCTTCTGGGACGATTTCGATTCGCTGTGCAAACGTTATCCACAGGTCCTGCCCTGGCTGCGCCAGCAACATGCGCGCGGCGCGGTGCTGTGTGGCGAGGCCACGGGCGTGTTCTGGCTGGCCGAAGCCGGGTTGCTCAACGGCAAGGAAGCGACCACTTACTGGCGCTTCTTCAACGCCTTCGCCGAACGCTTCCCACAGGTCCAGCTCAATCAGGACAAGCACCTGACCGACGCCGACAACCTGTATTGCGCAGGCGGCACCACCTCGGCCTGTGATCTGTACATTTACCTGATCGAACGTTTCTGCGGGGCCAACGTATCCCAGGCTGTGGCACGGGATATTCTGTATGAAGTCCAGCGCAGCTATTCGCCAGGACGGATCGGTTTCGGCGGACAGAAGCTGCACCAGGACGTGATCATCCTGCAGATCCAGCACTGGCTCGAAGAACATTTCGCCGACAAGTTCCGCTTCGAAGACGTCGCCCGCGAACACGGCATGAGCATCCGCAACTTCATGCGCCGCTTCCAGACCGCCACCGGCGACAAACCGCTGCACTATTTGCAACGCCTGCGCATCGAAACCGCCAAGGGCCTGTTGTCCGGCAGCCGCAAGAGCATCAAGACCATCAGCTACGAAGTCGGCTACGACGATGCCAGCTTCTTCGCGCGGTTGTTCCGCCAGCACACTGAGTTGTCGCCGAACCAGTATCGGCAGCAGTTTCAGCAAGCGGCGTAACAACTAAACCCTGTGGGAGCGAGCTTGCTCGCGATGAGGCCAATACATCCAATAGAGATGTTGGATGATAGTCCGCCATCGCGAGCAAGCTCGCTCCCACAGGTTCTAGTGGTGAATCCACCGAAAGGCTTCTTTTTCCTACGCAAAACCCGGAATACAGAACCACGAAGCATACGATTTGGCTGATGGTCGCCAACCCCTTTGCCACGCAACTATGTCCCAGCACACACCTTCAGTGCTGACATGGACGTTCAACAGTGACTATCGGATCAAGCTACAACTACCCCTCAATCATTGCCGGGGAAACCAGGCGAACAAAACGCTCGGCCAAAGACAAATGGGCTGCCCGCTTTCCAAATCCACCCGACTTGTGCTTCGACTACCGGGCCTTGGTCGAGCAAAAAGACGGTATCGCCAAGGCAACTGACCCCAATCATAGAATCTGCATCATTGGCGCCGGCGTGACAGGCCTGACTGCCGCCAGAGAGCTTTATCGCTGCGGCTTCACCCAGATCACACTCATCGAACAATCCAGACGCATCGGCGGCAGGCACCTGACCGTCCCCGGAAGCCCCAACTCGGCAGCGAGCCATACACCATTTGAAATGGGTGCCATGCGCATGCCGTTTTTCAACCGGGCGGATGAGCCGCCGACAGAAGGCCGCTCGCTGATGGCTTACTACGCCCAAGCGTTTGACCTGGCACATTCGGATTTTGCCAACCCCGGAAGCCCGTGGGTCACATCCACCGGGATCTACCTTCGTGAAGGCAGCCTGGGAGGCGGAGCAACTCCGCAGATGCTGATATGGAAGAACGAAGACGGCTTGACCCCGCCTCCTGGCGAGGAACTGCAAAAGGTCTACGCCAAATGGAAAGCCTTTGCCGATCAAATGACCCGGCAGGTTGCAGAAAGTTATGCCGGCCCGGAGTGGGAAGCCATGTGGGCCGCCATCGTCGATAAATACCAGAGCGTTTCCTTTAGGGATCTGGTCAGCATGCCGGCCCTTCAAGCCTGGGATAAACGCGCCCCCGGGGATTTTGGCGGAATGGGCATGACCGCCGAGGAGTCGGCGATTTTCTACGCCATTGGTATCGGCGACGGCAGTTGGGGCGCCTTTTACGACGTGTGCTGCCTTTATCCCCTGCGTACGGCCATTTTTGGTTTCAGCAGCCAGTTGCAACTGATTCACGGCCGGGTAGATGCCAATGGTGATCCTCTCGCTTCACCCCACTTGCACAGTGAAGCTGTTTACGACTCGACAGGGCTGAGCTTCGACAGACCTCGCTACATCGGGCTCGCCGCACTGGACGAATGCCTGTTGTTCATGAACATCGATGAAACCGGAAAATCCGTCTACGAACACAGCCGTGAACGAAGCAATGGCCTGCTGACGGACTCATCTGTCACCCGACTCAAAAAGCTTACCAACCGGCAAACCCGCGTGTACTTCAATTGGAAACACAGCCTGCCCGAAGAAACCCAGGAGCACTTCGATGACTTTGACTCGGTCATCGTCACCCTTCCGTCCTGGCTGATCGAAACCCGAATCAGGCTCGAGGATTTCACCCAAGAGATGCTGCCATCCGAGACGATCAATGCCTGGAAAACGGCGCACTGGGAAACCAGTTGCAAGGTGTATGCGCCATTGAAAAAGTCGTTCCTTTCGAACAACACCAAAATCCCGCAAGCCATCGTCACCGACAGCTTCATCCATGACGTCTACACCTATCGCTACAACGACAATTACAGCTATGACTGCATATTGCTGAGTTACACATGGGAGGATGACGCCACCAAACTCGCCACATTCACCGACAAAGAGCTGGTCAGCAAGTGCGTCAAGGAACTGGACCGCATCCTAGTGAATTCTGCCAACGTCCAGCAGCGCATTTCGCCCTATGTCGGTATTGATCAAGCCGTGGTGCAACGCTGGATAACCGATAAAAACGCCTTGGGTTGCGCAAAGCTCTATCGGCCCGGCACGTATTACGACGCCGTCGGCTTGATGAAATACAACAGAGACTTTGGACATGTTTCAGGTTTGTACTTTTCCGGCGAATCGTTTTCAGTCGACGCCGGTTGGACGGAACCTTGCTTGCGGGGAGCGGTGGACGCAGTCATCCATATCTGCAACAAAACCGACGCCTCTTTCAATGGCGATTTTTCCATGACCAATTACCCGCATTACCAAGTCAAACCCTGATCCTGCTTCGGAGCCATGCACGCGATGTGCTGGCTCATCCTCCCCGCGCCGTTAATGCATCTTCGGACAAGGACTACACCCGTACCGGAAGCGGCTGACTTCCGCCCGCTTGCTGTTTCACCTCTTATAAACACGCACTTAAACGGCGTGAAAAACAATAAAAAGAGGTTATCGGGAATGAGCAATCCAACCAGTCCTGTTCGTGTAGCAGTCGTGCAGTTCGATCCACAAGTCGGCATCGAGAATCGTGAAGGCAATCTGCGTCGAAGCCTGGAATTGGCTTTAGAGGCGGTAGACGGCGGTGCGAATCTCATCGTCCTGCCCGAGCTTTCCAACACAGGTTATTTCTTCAGCACCCGCCAGGATGCCTTCGACCATTCGGAGTCAGTGCCCGATGGGCCAAGTGTGCAGACCTGGATGGATTTCGCGCGTCAGCACAAGGTTTACCTTGTCGCTGGTTTGGCCGAACGCGACGGCATGCGACTCTTCAACACCGGCGTTCTTTGCGGGCCTGACGGCTTTATCGGCAAGTACCGCAAAGCCCATTTGTGGAATCTGGAGAAACTCTGGTTCACACCGGGCGACCTGGGTTTCCCGGTTTTTGAAACGCCCATCGGCCGCATCGGACTATTGATCTGCTGGGACATCTGGTTCCCGGAGGTGCCGCGAATCCTCAGCCAACAAGGCGCGGACATCATTTGCAGCCTGAACAACTGGGTCTGGACGCCACCGCCGCTGTTCGACGAGGCCGGCAAATGCATGGCGTCGTATCTGACGATGACCGCAGCTCACGTCAACAACGTGTTTATTGCCGCCGCCAGCCGGATCGGCGAAGAACGCGGCGCTCGCTACCTGGGTTGTTCCCTGATTGCCGGAACCAATGGCTGGCCAATAGGCAACGTGGCATCGGCGGACCAACAGGAAATCCTGTTTGCCGACATCGACCTGACCAGTTCCCGCAGCGCACCGATCTGGAACAACCTGAACGACCTGCATCGCGATCGCCGAACGGATCTCTACGATCAAATGCTCGGCTGCACCCAACACGCTTGTCTTCCGCGCTGATAAAAGGGGGACCTGACTGATGGAAATCACAACCGACAAAAAACCGCTGCCCCGCAGCTCTTCTTTTGATCTGGCGGTCATCGTGCTGCTGATCGGCATCGCTGTGCTGGCTGTCTGGCTTTCATTTTCCTACCGTTCCTTGTGGTCTGCTCACTGGCCGAGCTACAGCGACATGGTGTCCTCGCTGCCCGAACCGAGCGCATGGCTGCGCTGGGTCGTGGGCGACATCAGCGAAGTGGCGTTCTACAAACACGAGTTCGCTTCGATTGGGCTGCTAGCAGGCGCCTACCTCGCCTACTGGGCAAATCGAACGGGGAAATCCTGGCAAGGTTTTGCCATTTCCTATGGAACGGGGCTTTGGCCGTGGCTGGTCACCAGTTCATTGCTCGGGTTGTTGCTGAGTAACCTGCTATGGGGCTGGACGGTGAACGCCAATGACTGGCAACCCACATTCGCCGCGTTTGTATCGCTGCCTGCGGCGATGGTGCTGATGTTCGGCGGCGGCTGGAAGGTGGCGATCAACGGCGCAATCCTGGGCGCCGCACTCGTCACGCCCATGTGCCTGCTGATCGTCAACTACGTGTGCAACCCGCTGGTCTTGCCCGCAGTGATCGGCAATGTCCTGGGCATGGCGATTGCCAGCGTCCTGGCGTTCCTGCTCTGTCGCTATTGGCCAGCGCTGATGAAGTCCGAGCAACCCGAGATACCAGCCCTCACGACCGTAGCGCACGTCACCAAAAAGGCACCGGACTACGGCGTGATCTGGAGTTTGCGTCGGGTACTGGCGGACTTTTCCGAAGCGCCGTTCTTCGGCAATGAACTGGCCAGCCTTGGCCTGCTGGCAGGCGCATTGCTGGCGTACAGCTTGAACCCCATGAGCCCCGCGTATGGATCGGGGCTGCTGCCGCACATCATTGCCGGCCAGGCACTGACGTCAGCCATCGGGGTGCTGATCTGGCGCCGACAGTGGATGTTGCTCGGCTGGTATCCGACTTACGTGCCACTGGTGTCAGTGGTTCCTGCGGCGATTCTGGCCTACGGCGGCAGTTGGCAGGTGATCGTTTCCAGTGCCCTGCTGGGGGCGCTTGTTGCGCCGCCTCTGGCGTGTGCACTGTCCAGACGATTACCGGCGGACATGCACGCCTACATTGGCAATGTGCTCTCCATGGCTATCAGCACGCTATTGATCGTTCCACTGATCGGCTACCTGATCGCGGATTAACGCCTCCAGCCTTCGGCTGTATCACGGCCAGAAACCGGGTACAGCCACTTTTCATGACAATCAATCGAGGTATGACATGGACCTGCCCAAACTGGCCATCGCAGCGCTCGGCGGAACGGTAAGCATGCAAGCAAGAAATGCCGGTGAAGGCGTTATTCCGACCGTCAGCGGCGAAACCCTGTTGGCCTCCCTTCCGGAACTGTCGACGCTGGCCCGAGTGACCGTTGAGACGCTTGGCCTGCTACCCAGCGCCTCGCTGGATTTCGAGTTTTTGCTGAGCGTCTTGTCCTGGGCAAGCTTTCAGGTAAAACAGGGCGCCGTGGGGGTCGTAATCACTCAAGGCACCGACACTCTCGAAGAATCAGCGCAGTTTTTCGATTACCTGTGGCCCCACGACACGCCACTGGTGCTGACCGGCGCCATGCGTTCAGCAGCACAGCCAGGCGCCGACGGACCGGCGAATTTGCTGGATGCGTGCCGCGTCGCCTTGGCTGACGGCAGCCGGCAGCGCGGTGTTCAGGTGGTGATGAACGGGGAGATACATCGAGCGAATAGCGTGCGCAAAACCGATTCACTTGCGCTGCAGGCATTTTCCTCTCCGGTTACCGGACCCGTTGGCCTGTTGATAGAGGATTGCGTTCGTTACCTGCGTCCGCCGGTCCAACGCGCGGTACTACCCTTGCCGCAGCAGACCACTCAGAAGGTCGCACTGCTCGAGGCATCGCTCTCGGCAGACACCCTGCTCCTGGAGAACATCCTCGCCCTCGGCTACGACGGGCTGGTGATCGCCGGTTTCGGTGCCGGTCACGTCTCGCAGCGCTGGGCGACGAACATTGAGCGCATCGCCGAAAAAATCCCGGTGATCATTGCGACACGCACCGGTTCGGGTTCCACCGCGCAAGCCACTTACGGCTTTGACGGCAGCGAGATGGACCTGATCCGCAAAGGTGCCTTGATGTCTGGATTTCTCTGTCCGCGCAAAGCCAGGATTTTGCTGTGGCTGCTGATTGGCTGTCAGCGACAGCATGAGTTGACGCGCTACTTGAAAGGCAACATCCAGCATCGATGTGACTGACATACCGCCATCGCGAGCAAGCTCGCTCCTACAGGGGTTTTCAGCGTACAAAAAAGGCCTGCAATTGCAGGCCTTTTTACTTTTCCGAATAGCCCTACGGCTTGTGCGCCCGGGACAGGAATTCGTGGGACTGCATTTCCAGCAGACGGCTCAACGTTCGCTGGAACTCGAAGTTCAAGCGACCGCCGGTGTACAGATCCTTCAGCTCGACTTCAGCAGAAATGATCAGTTTCACGTTACGGTCGTAGAACTCGTCGACCATGTTGATGAAGCGTCGGGCGATGTCGTCGGTGGTGACGCTCATCTGCTCGACGCCGCTGAGCAGCACGGCGTGGAAAATCTTGCCCAGTTCGATGTAGTCGTTCTGGCTGCGTGGGCCGTCGCACAGCTCACGGAATTCGAACCAGGCCACGTCATCGCAGGTGCGCAGGGCACGGATTTCGCGGTTCTCGATCATCAGCACGTCGTTCTCGACCGCTGCGGTGCATTCCGGTGTCAGCGCGCGGAAGCTCTTGCGCAGGCTTTCGTGGGACGCCTCGTCGAGCGGGAAGTGGAACAGTTCCGCTTGTTCGAGGTGACGCAGACGGTAATCGACGCCGCTGTCGACGTTGACGATCTCGGTGTTCTGCTTGATCAGCGCGATGGCCGGCAGGAAGCGCGCGCGTTGCAGGCCGTCCTTGTACAGACCGTCCGGCACGATGTTCGACGTTGCGACCAGGGTCACGCCGTTCTTGAACAACTCTTCCATCAGCGTGCCGAGAATCATGGCGTCGGTGATGTCGGAAACGAAGAATTCATCGAAGCAGATCACCCGGGCTTCGGTGGAGAAACGCTTGGCGATGATGGTCAGCGGGTTTTTCTCGCCACCCAGGGTCTTCATCTCTTCGTGCACGCGCTTCATGAAGCGGTGGAAGTGAGTGCGAGTCTTTTCCTTGAACGGCAGCGCTTCGAAGAAGGTGTCGACCAGGTAAGTCTTGCCGCGACCTACGCCGCCCCAGAAGTACAGGCCCTTGACCGGGGTCTGATCCTTTTTGCCAAACAGTTTGCCCAGCAGGCCCGGTTTGTTCTGCTCGGCCGCGACCAGATCGTCGTACAGGCGCTGCAAATGACGCACGGCCGTTTCCTGCGCGGCGTCATGGAAGAATTCCGGGCGTTTCAGATCAGCTTGATATCGTTCTAGGGGCGTCATAATTCGTTAGCAAGGCAACAAAAACGGGCCGACACTGTAGCGACGGCCCGCAGGAATGGCAATCGGCCCTTGGTAGGGCCGAACCGTTGTTTATTCCTGAACCGGGGTCAGGGCGATCCGCAAAGCCTCGATGGCAGCGTCACGCGCAGCGCTGGCAGCGAACACAGGGCTGTCGGCAACGCACTCGCCTTCCAGCCACACGCTGAAGCTCAGGTCTTCATTGCGCACGTCCAGTGGCTGGCCGGATTGCAGCTGCTTGGTCACCTGACCGGCGGTCTTGCCGTCGGCGAAATTACGCGACAACAGCAGTTGCTCGCCATCGGCCGCCAGCAGACGGAAGCGGAAACTGCCGTCGTCTTCGCGGAAGCTGACAAAACGCGCGGCTTTCGCAGCTTTTTTCTTGGTGGTCGCCGCCACTTGGGTCTGGGCCACGAAAGAACGCAGGCCAACGGCTTCACGCAGTTCGTTGAGGAACGGCGTCGCTACCGAACGGGCTTTTTTCGCGCCGTGCTGCAGGATGTCTTCGAGATCCGCCGGACGTTCGATCAACTGGTAATAACGCTCGCGAGACTCGCCCAGCTCGTTGTCGAGCAACTGGAACAGACGATTTTTCGCCTCCCCCCAGCCCAGGCCTTGCAACAGTTCACTGCGGAACTCGTCGGCCTGCGCCGGAGTAGCAAAGGCCTGGAACAAGGTGAACAGGTGCGAGTTATCTGGATCTTTCGCTTCGCCCGGCGCGCGGGAGTCGGTGACGATCCGCGAGATCGCGTCCTTCATCTCTTTGGCGCTGCTGAACAACGGGATGGTGTTGTCGTAGCTCTTCGACATCTTGCGGCCATCCAGGCCCGGCAACGTGGCGACGCTCTCTTCGATCAACGCCTCGGGCATGGTGAAGAATTCTTTGCCCTGGCCAAACAGATGGTTGAAACGCTGGCCGATGTCGCGGGCCATTTCCACATGCTGGATCTGGTCGCGACCGACCGGCACTTTGTGCGCGTTGAACATCAGAATGTCAGCGGCCATCAGTACCGGGTAGCTGTACAAGCCCATGGTGATGCCGGCGTCCGGGTCTTCGCCGGTCTCGACGTTCTTGTCCACCGAAGCCTTGTAGGCGTGGGCGCGGTTGAGCAGGCCCTTGGCGGCGACGCAGGTCAGCAGCCAGGTCAGCTCGGGGATTTCCGGGATGTCGGACTGGCGATAGAACGTCACGCGGTCCACATCCAGGCCACCGGCCAGCCAGGTCGCGGCGATTTCCAGACGCGAACGCTGGATGCGCAGCGGGTCATCGCACTTGATCAGGGCGTGGTAATCCGCCAGGAAGTAGAACGAATCGGCATTGCTGTCACGGCTGGCAAGGATCGCCGGGCGGATGGCGCCGGCGTAGTTGCCCAGATGCGGCGTGCCGGTGGTGGTAATGCCGGTGAGGATACGGGTACGAGTCGTCATGGGTAATCGCTTGTCAGACTGCAATCAATTCGAGAGGCGCGGCAGGATCAGATCCTTGAGATCGGTCAGCTTGCCATGAAAAAAGTGTCCGCATTCTGCCACTTTCAGCAGCTCATGGGGACGTTCGAGCTTGTCGGACCATTGGTAAACCAGCTGTGGATCGATCACTTCGTCGGTTTCCGGCTGAATCACAGTGAGCTCGCCGTGTTGCGGCAGTTGATCCTGATCGCCCAGGCGCATCACCGCTGGCGCCACCATGAACAGGTGCTTGAGCTGTTCGCCCTGCGCTTCCAGACGTCCGCCGAGACTTGCTGCAACAAAACCGCCGAAGGAGAAACCGAACAGGGTCAGCGGCAGATCCGGGTGTTTTTCCCGAAACCATGCGGCAACAGCCTGGGCATCATCGACTTCACCGGTGCCCATGTCGTGGGAACCTTCGCTGGCGCCAACGCCGCGATAGTTGAAGCGCAAGGTGATCAAACCGGCATCGCGCGCGGTGCGCTGCAGGGTCGAGACCACTTTGTTGAGCATGGTGCCGCCCTGCACCGGGTTTGGATGACAGATCAGTGCCAGGCCGCGCGGGTGTTCGCTGTCCAGGTAAAGTGCTTCCAGTTGACCAACCGGGCCATCAATCACTACAGGGGTTTCACGCATCAGCAAGGAAAGAACTCCGTGACCTCGAATCGGGTCGACTCGTCTAGCAAATTGTCTGCAACTGTCTATTGCGAGCGAATCGCGGTATACAGCGCAGGTTCGAGCCGTTAACGTAAAGCAAAGCCGTTTATAGAGGAAGGACTCGTGGAACACTCGCTCTTAGTTTGGTTGTTGCCGACTCTTGCCCTGGTTGTGGGTGTCGCCATTGGTTTCCTGATCGCTCGCCTGGCGCCGAATGCCGCGCCTAGCAGTACCCAACGTCAGCTGGACGATATTCAGGAACGCTTCGACAGTTATCAGAACGAAGTGGTGACCCACTTCAACAGCACCGCGACACTGGTCAAGAAACTGACTGCGAGCTATCAGGAAGTGCAGGATCATCTCGCCGAGGGTGCCAACCGCCTGGCCCTGGACGAGCAGACCCGCCAACGCTTGCTGGCCTCCCTGCACGCCGACGCGGCGCAGGCACCACGGGAACGCCTGACGCCGCCGCGCAATCAGGAACCGCCACGCGACTACGCGCCCAAAGCCCCGAACGCCCCGGGCATGCTCGATGAGCATTACGGCCTGAAGAAGTAATCAGGTTTCAGGCGATGTAAAAAGCCCCCGGACAAGTGATTGTCCGGGGGCTTTTTTGTTTTTGACGAGTCAATTGAGGCGGGTAGGAGCTGTCGAGTGCAACGAGGCTGCGATCTTTTGATTCCAAGAAGCAAGATCAAAAGATCGCAGCCTGCGGCAGCTCCTACAGGTGACCGTTGTGGCGGGGGTTAGCCCAACACTTCGCCAGCCACCTGATCAATCGCATCCTTGGTGATACCAACAATCAGGTCCGCCTCAGCCTCGGTCAACACCAGCGGCGGTGCAAAACCAAGGATGTCGCCATGGGGCATGGCCCGGGCGATCATGCCGCGCTCCAAACACGCCGCCGACACTTTTGGCCCCACCTTCAAGGCCGCATCGAATGCCGTGCGCTGTTCACGATCAGCCATGAACTCGACCGCCGCGAGCATACCGTCACCGCGCACTTCGCCCACCAGCGGATGGCCTTCGAGCGTCTCGCGCAGCCGACGGTTGAGATAGGCGCCAACCTTGTCGGCATTGGCCGTAAGGTTCTCCCGCTCCAGAATGTCGAGGTTGGCCAATGCCGCCGCCGCGCAGATCGGATGCCCGGAATACGTCCAACCATGACCCATGGCACCTTGGGATTCAGAGGCTTTTTCGACCACATCCCAGACCTTTTCGCCGACGATCACTGCCGACAAAGGCGCATAAGCGCTGGTCAGGCCTTTGGCCGTGGTGATCAGGTCCGGGCGCATGCCGTAACGCTGGCTGCCCATCTTCGAACCCAGTCGACCGAAGGCGCAGACCACTTCGTCGGCGATCAGCAGCACGTCGTACTTGTTCAGCACTGCCTGGATCGCCGCCCAGTAACCGGCCGGTGGAACGATGATGCCGCCAGTGCCCATCAATGGCTCGCCGATGAAGGCTGCAACGGTGTCCGGCCCTTCGGCGAGGATCATTTTTTCCAGTTCGTCGGCGCAGTAGCGCACGAACGCGGCTTCATCCATGCCGGTCGGCGCCTTGCGATACCAGTGCGGACACACGGTGTGCTTGATGCCTTCGGCCGGCAGGTCGAAATGCTGATGGAAGCTCGGCAGGCCGGTCAGGCTGCCGGTCATGATGCCCGAGCCGTGATAACCACGATCGCGGGAGATGATTTTCTTCTTCTGCGGGCGACCGAGCACGTTGTTGTAATAACGCACCAGTTTGATCTGGGTCTCGTTGGCATCGGAACCGGACAGGCCGTAGTAGACCTTCTTCATGCCTTCGGGCGCCCAGTCGATGATGCGGCTCGACAGCTCGATGATCGCCTCGGTCGAGTGCCCCATGTAGGTGTGGTAATAGGCCAGTTCCTTGGCTTGCTTGTAGATTGCGTCGGCGACTTCGGTACGGCCGTAGCCAATGTTCACGCAATACAGGCCAGCGAAGGCGTCGATCAGTTCACGGCCTTCGTGGTCGCGGATGCGGATACCCGAGGCGCCCTTGATGATGCGGCCCTTGAGTGCGCCGCTGGCGTGGTCATGGGCGTGAGTCGAAGGGTGCATGAAGTGCGCGCGGTCTTGCTCGAACAGGGTGTCGAATTCTTGGCTCATGGTAGATCTCCTCAGAACTGGCCTTGATGGTGCAGGCAGAAGTATTTGGTTTCGACAAAGGCTTCGAAGCCCTCGGTGCCGCCCTCGCGGCCCAGCCCCGAGGCTTTCATGCCACCGAACGGGATCGGATGGCCGGTGAACTTGACGCCATTGACTGCGACCATCGCGTGGTCGAGTCGGCGGATCAGCGGGTAAATCAGGTCCAGGCGATTGGAACAAATGTAGGCGGCCAGACCGTATTCGGTGTCGTTGGCCATCTCGACGGCCTGATCGAGGGTGTCGAATGGCATCACCCCGGCGATTGGCGCGAAGTTTTCTTCGCGGTAAATGCGCATTTGTGGTGTGACGTCGGCCAACACTGTTGGCTGGTAAAACAAACCGCCGAGGGCATGCGCCTCGCCGCCCACCAGCCGCTGCGCGCCATGTTGCAGGGCATCGGCGACACGTTCGGCGGTGACATCGAAGGCGGCCTGATGCATTAACGGGCCAATGTCGACCTGTTGCTCGCGGTCGCCGATCATGGCCGGGCCGACCTTCAACTCACGCACGGCTACGGCAAAGCGCTTGAGGAATTCCGGATACACCGAACGCTCGACCATGATCCGGTTGGCCGCACAGCAATCCTGGCCGGAAGTCTGGAATTTGGCCGCCACCGCGACTTTCACCGCCAGCTCCAGATCAGCATCGGCGCAAACAATGAACGGCGCGTTGCCGCCCAGTTCCAGTGCAACCTTTTTCACGTCCTGCGCTGCGGCTTGCAGCACCAACTTACCGACACGGGTCGAGCCGGTGAAACTCACCGAGCGCACGCGGTTGTCCTGCACCAGGGTTTGCATGACCATCTGCGGTTCGCCCAGTACCACGTTGAACACGCCGGCCGGGAAACCCGCTTCCTCGGCGAGTTGCGCCAGGGCGAATGCCGAGTAAGGCGTTTCATGGGCCGGTTTGATCACCACGGTGCAACCGGCAGCCAGGGCTGCGGCGGCTTTGCGGGTGATCATCGCCGAAGGGAAATTCCATGGCGTCAGTAACCCGCAGACGCCGACCGGCTCTTTCAATGTGCCCAGATGTGCACCGGGAATGTGGCTGGGAATGTTTTGCCCATTGAGGCGTCGGGCCTCTTCGGCGAACCACGGAATGAAACTGGCTGCGTAGGCAATTTCGCCACGGGACTCGGCCAGGGACTTGCCCTGCTCCAGGCTGAGAATCCGCGCGAGGTCTTCCTGATGCTCGAGAATCAATGCTGCCCAGCGCCGCAAAATCGTCCCACGCGCCTCAAGGCTTTGTTTGCGCCAATCGGCGAACGCGCAGTGCGCGGCATCGATGGCAGCGACGATTTGCGGCTGATCGAGCATTGGCACATGACCGATCAGTTTTTGATCCGCGGGGTTATGCACAGCGATGCTGTGGCCGCTGTCGCTGTGCACCCAATGGCCATCGACATAGCAAAGGGCCTTGAACAGCAGTGGATGTTTGTAAGTCATGGCGTTCACTCCAATCCGTGTGCGTGGAACCATGCTAGGGCAGCGAAGCCGTGGGGATTTGGCGTTTGGAGGGGTGCGGCAGGTGGTTTTTTCTGATTGGGCGGGGTCAATCGTGGATTTTTGCGGTTGAAGTAAATCCATTGTAGGAGTGAGCCTGCTCGCGATGGCGGCACATCAGTCAACACAAGGGTTGACTGTAAGGACGCCATCGCGAGCAGGCTCGCTCCTACAGGGTTACTGTGGTGATTTCAGGATTCTTGAGAGAGTTCGGCCGGCAAGGCGCCGCCGGTCTTGATGGTTTTGGTGACGATGTAGGTGAAGTAGCGTTCGATGCCCAGGTCGTCGAGCAGCAGCTGATCGATGAAACGCTGGTAATGATCGATGTCCGGTGCCTGGATCATCGCCATGTAATCGACGCCGCCACCGGTGGCATAACAGAACGCCACCTCGGGCGCTTCGCTCATGCGCTGTTCGAAGCGTCGCATGTCCTGCGCGGTGTGCCGGGCCAAGGTGATTTCCACCAGCACCTGCTGACTTTTGAACACCGCGTTCCAGTCGATTTGCGCACGGTAGCCCTTGATCAGGCCGAGGGCCTCAAGTTTGCGCACACGCTCCCAGGCCGGGGTCACTGAAAGATTGATCGCCTCGGCCAGGCTCGACTTGGTGATACGCCCGTCGTCAGCGAGGATTCGCAGGATTTTCAGGTCATAGCGATCGAGTTTGTGCATGGGTGGCGATCTCGTGAATGTTTAAGAGCCCCTGTGGGAGCGAGCTTGCTCGCGATGGCGGTATTTCAGTTACATCAATGTTGGATGTGCCGACGCAATCGCGAGCAAGCTCGCTCCCACAGGGATTGTGGTCAGGTCAGTACTTCGGCGATAACCGCAATGGTATCGCCACACCCCACCAGCCCAGGAAAGTGTCGCGCCGCGAGCAAACCGCTGCGCGCCGCGCGGTATTCCACCGGGGCCACGCCGCTGCGGGTAGCGTCGTAGACACGGGCGATCACTTCGCCTTTGTTCACGTTATCACCCAGGTCGCGACACATTTCCAGCAGGCCGTCGTGCTCGCTGGCGATGAAGCAATCGCCGTCGGGCATGTCGAGCATGATCGACGGCGCCGTCTGCACTTCGCCCTCAATAATCCCGGCATGCACCAACAGATTGCGCACCCCGCGCTCGGCAATCGCCACGCTGCGCGCCGTGGACGAACCACCGCCGCCCAACTCGGTCGTGACGAAGATTTTGCCTTGGGATTCGGCGGCGGTGTCGTACATCGCCCCGGCATCGAGCTCCAGCATGCGCATGCTGTACGGCGCATTGAACGCACGCATGCCTGCCTCGCATTGCGCCTGTTGCTGTTTGTCCGGCAGCACATGACACGCGGCGAACGGCAGGAAATCCAGGGTGCGCCCACCGGAGTGGATGTCCAGCACGATGTCGGCCAGAGGCAGCAAAGTGCGGGTGAAATAGTCGGCGATCTTCTCTGTCACCGTGCCATCCGGCTTGCCAGGAAAGCTGCGGTTGAGGTTGCCCTTGTCGATCGGCGAGGTGCGCCGCCCGGCATGGAACGCCGGGGTGTTCATGAACGGCACGATGATCACTCGCCCGCTCACGTCCTCGGCCGTCAGGCTTTGCGCCAGTTTGCTCAACGCCACCGGGCCTTCGTATTCGTCGCCGTGGTTACCGCCGGTGAGCAGCGCGGTCGGTCCCTGACCGCGCTGGATCACCGTGACCGGGATCATCACCGCGCCCCAGGCGGAATCGTCCCGGGAATACGGCAGCTTGAGAAAACCGTGCTGCACGCCTTCGCGGGTGAAATCCACGGTTGCGCTGATCGGGTTGTCAGGCAGTTCACTCATGGCTCAATCCTTCACGAACAATTGGCGAGGCACATTGCACAACGTCTCGACGCCGGTTTCGGTGATCAGAATGCTCTCGGTGATTTCCAGTCCCCAGTCATCCATCCACAGGCCCGGCATGAAGTGGAACGTCATGCCCGGTTGCAACACGCTGGTGTCGCCGGGACGCAGGCTCATGGTGCGCTCGCCCCAATCCGGCGGGTAACTGATACCGATCGGGTAGCCGCAACGGCTGTCCTTGTGGATGCCGAATTTCTCCAGCACCTTGAAAAACGCTACGGCAATGTCGCCGGTGGTGTTGCCCGGTTTTGCCGCTTCAAGACCGGCAGCGATGCCTTCGACCACGGCTTTCTCGCCATCAAGGAAATGCTGCGGCGGTTTACCGAGGTAGATCGTGCGCGACAACGGACAGTGATAGCGCTTGTAGCAACCGGCGATTTCAAAGAAGGTGCCGGCGCCCTTTTCGAACGGCGAATCGTCCCAGGTCAGGTGCGGCGCACTGGCATCCGCCCCCGTCGGCAACAGCGGCACGATGGCCGGATAATCGCCGCCATGACCATCAGCACCAAGAATGCCGCTGCTGTAGATCTCGGCCACCAGTTCGTTTTTGCGCATGCCCGGTTCGATCCGTTCGAGGATCCGACCGTGCATCTTTTCAACGATGCGCGCGGCGATGCGCATGTAGGCGATTTCCTGCGGCGACTTGACCGCACGCTGCCAGTTCACCAGCCCGACCGCGTCGATCAGTCTGGCCTTCGGCAGGTTTTTCTGCAGCGACAGGAACGCGGCGGCGCTGAAGTAATAGTTGTCCATCTCCACGCCGATGGTCAGCGCATCCCAGCCACGGGCGCTGATCACTTCCCGCGACAGGTAGTCCATGGGATGACGTTCCCGCGACTGCACATAAATGTCCGGGTAACCGACGATGTTCTCTTGCTGCATGAACACCGTGCGCTTGGCGCCGTTGGCGTCTTGCCCGCGACCGAACCACACCGGTTCGCCATCGAGGGCCAGCAGCACGCATTGATGAACGTAGAACGACCAACCGTCATAGCCGGTCAGCCAAGCCATGTTCGACGGATCGGTGACCAGCAACAGCTCGATGCCCTGCGCCTGCATGGCCACTCGCACCTTGGCCAGACGCTGGGCGTATTCCTCCCGTTGGAACGGAAGATTGACGACTATCTGAGACATGCACATGCCCTCTGATAAATGACGCACGGATGAAAAAAGCGGTTTAACTGCCGAACTGAAAACCTTTGCCCGCCGAACGCGCACGCTCGAAAGCCAGGTTGGCCATGGCCGTGTCCTGGGCACCGGTGCCGGTGAGGTCGCACAAGGTGATTTGCGTTGAATCCGTGCGACCGGGCCGTTGGCCGGCCAGCACCTGCCCCAGTTCTGCGAAGCCCGATTCGTCGCTGACAACGCCTGCAGCGAGGGCGTGATGCAGCTCGCCGAGAATGCGCGTCTGGCTCAAGCGATCCGCCACGTAGCGGTCGACCTTTGCCAGCGCACGGGGGGAAATTTCGTTCTTGTGCTCGGCGTCGGAGCCCATGGCAGTGATGTGCAGACCGGGGTGCAAATGACGCACATCGATCAACGGCTCGCGACTCGGCGTGCAGGTGATCGCGATGTCGACGTCGGCCATGGCCTCGTCGATACTTGCGCACGGTTTGACCGCCAGGCCTGTGTCGCGAGCCAGCTCGACGCTGAAGGCCTGGGCCTTGGCAGAATCCCGCGCCCAGACCCGCACGCTGTCGATCGGCCGCACCAGGCGCAGGGCTTGCAGCTGTAACGCTGCCTGCTCACCGGCACCGATCAGCGCCACGCTGCGGCTGTCTTCGCGCGACAACGCTCGCGCCGCCACGGCACCGGCCGCCGCTGTACGCACGGCCGTCAGGTAACCGTTATCCAGCAGCAAGGCATCCAGCAGACCGGTGCGAGCGGACAGCAACATCATCATGCCGTTAAGACTCGGCAAACCGAGTTTCGGGTTGTCGAAGAAACCCGGGCTGACCTTGATCGCAAAGCGTTCCAGGCCCGGCAAATAGGCGGTCTTCACGTCGACTTCGCCGTTATGTTCAGGGATGTCCAGGCGCAGGATTGGCGGCATGGCCACGGCAGCGGTCGCCAGCAGCACGAAGGCCTGCTCGACAGCTTCGATGCTCGGCAGATCCAGCGCCACGCAGGCACGCAGATCGGCTTCGCTCAGCAAGGTGATTTCACTCATCAACGCGGCACTCCATTGAATCGTTATTGTTGGAATTCAGGCATCGGCGCCGTTCAGCACACGCAGGTGCTGATCGATATCGACGTTGCGTCCGCTCACCACCACCACGACCGGCCCGCGCGGCTCGATCAAGCCTTCGAGCAACGCGGCAATTCCCACCGTCGCCGCGCCTTCCAGCACCAGGCGTTCTTCGCGGTAGGCGTGGCGGATGGCATTGGCGATGGAGGCTTCGCTGAGCAGGTGCAGGTGATCGCAGGTGTCGCGGGTCATGGCAAAGGTGAAACGGTTGTCGAGGCCGATGCCACCGCCGAGCGAGTCGGCGAGGGTCGGCAGCTCTTCGACTTCCACGGGACTCCCGGCCGCAAGACTGGCGTGCATGGCCGCGCCGCGCTGCATGCTGATGCCGTGGGTGACGATCTGCGGGTTGGCACTTTTCAGCGCCAGCGCCACGCCGGCGAACAGACCGCCGCCGGACAACGGAATCAGTACCTGAGAGACGTCCGGTTGCTGTTCAAGGATCTCCAGCCCCAGCGTGCCCTGCCCGGCGATGATTGCCGGATGGTCGAACGGCGGCAGCAGCGTCGCGCCCTGCTCACGGGCAATCCGCTCGGCCTCGCGCTGGGCGTCATCCTGGGACTGGCCGACAATTCGGACCTCGGCGCCGAGATCCCGGATGGCCTGGACTTTGTTTCCCGGCACCAGATGCGACAGGCAAATCGTCGCCTTCACACCTTGTTGCGATGCGGCGTAAGCGAGCGCCCGCCCATGATTTCCGGTCGACGCAGCAACGACGCCACGCGCCTTTTGCTCGGCACTGAGCTGCGCCACGGCATTGCTCGCACCACGCAACTTGAAGCTGCCGGTAATTTGTCGGGATTCGAGCTTGAGGTAAACCGGCACGCCCACATGCCGCGACAGACTGGGTGAATGCTCCATCGGCGTACAGCGGACCAGCGCGGCGATGCGCTGGCGGGCGAGGTAAATATCGTTGAGCTGTAGCGCTGACATGACCGCATCCCGAAGAGGTATTGGGCGCAGTCTAAGAGGGCTGGATTGTCGCGCTGAATGTACTAGGGCAATTTAGTCGAGAAAATTTTCGGCGTCTTTTTTCCACTCAAAAGTCGTGGATTTGCGGGTACTGGCCGAAGATTTCGCGCATGCCCATCAGCGCATCGCGCATCTCGTCGTCGCTGCATTCGGCGCCGACGCACACCCGCACCGCCCGTGGCCGGGGCGTGCCGCGCACGGTGAACGGGTCGGGCGATGTGACCGCAATATGCTTGTGGCGCAATGCGCGTACCAGGCTGTCGAGCTCCCAGTGCGGCGGAATTCCGATCCAGGCATTCAGCGCATGCGGGTGCTGGCCGAGCAGGTATTCGCCGAGGTATTCAGTGACCATCGCCTGACGCCCGCCCAATAATTTGCGCTGCAAACCCACCAACGTGTCGGCGCGCCCGTCGCGAATCCAGCGCGCGGCGATTTCCGAAACCATCGGCGTGGCCATCCAGCTGTTGACCCGCAAAATGCTTTCGGTGCGCAACGCCAGCCGCTTGGGCACTACCAGATAACCGATGCGCAAACCGGTGAGCACCGACTTGGTCATGCTGGTGCAATAGAACGACAGTTCCGGCAAGTAATGGCTGATCGGCGGCGCGCGACGCTCATCGAGCAGCGGTCCGTAGACATCGTCTTCGATGATATGCACGCCGAAGCGCCGGGCAATCTCGGCGATTTCGCGTCGACGGTTGTCCGGCATCAGGCTGGTGGTCGGGTTGTTCAGGTTCGGTGTGCAGACCAGCGCGGTGATGCGTTCATTGCTGCACATGTCCTCGAAATGCTCCGGATCAATGCCGTAGCGATCCATTTCCAGGCCTTTGAGGGTAAAGCCCAACACCTGGGAATTGCCGATCACGCCATGGTCGGTGATGCCTTCGCAGAGCACCACATCATCAGGCCCGGCCAGCGAGGCCAGGGCCAGGAAAATCCCGTGGGCCGCGCCGTTGGTGATCAGGATGTCGTCGCGTTCGACCCGCAAGCCCTGACGCCCGATCCAGTGCATCGCTGCCTCACGGTGCGATTCGAAACCGGCGATGGGGCGAAACGCGTGAATCCATGGCTGATCTTCTTCGGTGCTGAGTTCGCGGCAGGTCTCGCGCCAGAACTGGTCGTGCTCGCGGGTGTGCATGATCCGCGTGATGGAAAAGTCCACCAATGCGCGTTCGGGACTGTCGAGAATATAGGTGGCGACACGATCGCTCATGCGCCGCGACACGAAACTGCCGCGCCCTACTTCGCAACGTACCAGGCCCTGACGCTCCAGTTCCTTATAGGCATTGGTGACTGTTTGCACGCTGATGCCCACCGCATCGGCCACCTGTCGTTGCGGCGGCAGGCGCTGATCGTTGACCAGCACGCCCTGCTCAATGTCGTCGGCAATCGCCTGCACCAGGATCTTGTACTTCGACTCGCCGCTGCGGGCGATTTCCAATGCTGCCTTCCACTTGTCCATCGGCGCCGAACCCACGTATTTGCCAGTGCCGACAGCATCCCGCGAGAAACCATGCAAAGCAATTGTCCTAGTGCAATGCAATGTGGCACAGGGCTTTTGTATGCTCGGTCCAAGGTCGATGCACAGGCTGCTGAACCTGCCGCCAATAACAACCAATCGATCTGTACCGGAACTGTGCCCCCAAGCTTCGGCTCAACAGGAAAACGGCTCTCGTACGCTTTGCTCTTGTCACACTGCCTCCTACCACAGAGCCGTCAACGACGGGTCCACAAGAAACAGGAGATTTTATCGATGAGCAATTCCCTTCCCCGCAGTTCCCATGTGTTGCGTCACCTGTTCGTGGCTTGCGCGATGTTCGGCCTGGCCGCCAGCGCCAATGCCGCCACGACGCTGGAAAACATCACCAAAAACAGCAGCATCCGTATCGGCTACGCCAACGAAACCCCGTTCGCCTTTACCGAGACCGATGGCCGGGTCACCGGTGAATCGCCGGAAATCGCCAAAGTCATCTTCGCCAAAATGGGCATCAAGCAAGTCGATGGCGTGTTGACCGAGTGGGGCTCGCTGATTCCGGGCCTGCGCGCCGGGCGCTTCGACGTGATCGCCGCCGGCATGTACATCACACCGGAACGCTGCAAACAGGTCATCTTCACCGATCCGCAATACCAGTTGCCCGACGCTCTGCTGACCGCCAAAGGCAACCCGAAGAATCTGCACAGCTATGAAGACATCGCCAAGAACCCGGATGTGAAACTGGCGATCATGGCCGGTACGGTCAACCTGAAATACGCACGGGATTCCGGGGTGAAGGATGCGCAAATCCTCCAGGTGCCGGACACCACCGCCCAGTTGCAAGCCGTGCGCGCCGGTCGCGCCGATGCCGCCGTGGGCACCCAACTGACCATGAAAGGCCTGGCCGCCAAGGGCGGTGAAAAGGTCGAAGCGGTCACCGAATTCAAGGATGACCCGTCGCATACCGGTTACGGCGCCCTCGCCTTCCGCCCGGAAGACAAGGACCTGCGTGACGCGGTCAACGCCGAACTGAAAAAGTGGTTGGGCTCTGAAGACCACCTCAAGACGGTCGCACCGTTCGGCTTCGATAAATCCAACGTGACCAGCAAAACGGCTGCCGAGCTCTGCGCTCAATAGTCGAGACAGGCATGGCGCATTGGCGCGATGCCTGGCCCTGCTGACTCCGGATGTTGAACCACGCAGGTGTGAACAATGGGTGAATTACTTCCGCTATTGATACAAGGCGCCTGGGTCACGCTCCAGGTGACCTTCTTCGGCTCGATCCTGGCGATTGTCGCGGCCATCCTGGCAGCGCTGGGGCGCATGTCGCCGTGGCGTCCGCTGAGCTGGTTCTCGGTCGCCTACATTGAAGTGTTTCGCGGCACGTCGTTGCTGGTGCAGCTGTTCTGGCTGTTTTTCGTATTGCCGCTGCCACCGTTCAATCTGGAACTGAGCCCCTACAGCGTGGCCATCGTCGGCCTCGGCTTGCACATCGGTGCTTATGGCGCCGAGGTGATGCGCGGTGCGATCAGCTCCGTGGCCAAGGGTCAGTATGAAGCGGCGACCGCGCTGAACTTCAGCGGCTACAAACGTTTTCGCCGGATCATTCTGCCTCAGGCCTTGCTCGCGGCCATCCCACCGGGCACCAACCTGCTGATCGAATTGCTGAAAAACACCTCACTGGTGTCGCTGATCACCTTGTCCGATCTGAGCTTTCGCGCTCGGCAACTGGATCAGGCCACGTTCCAGACGTTGGAAATCTTCAGCCTGGCGCTGGTGATGTATTTCATCCTCGCGCAAGCGATCAACCTCGGCATGCGCAGCATTGAGCGTCGGCTGGCGCGCGGCCGGATGCGTGGAGGTCTGTCATGACCCTGTTCGACTGGACATACGCCTGGCAGATCCTCCCCGATTTGCTGCGCGCTTCGCTCAACACCGTGGGCATTACCCTGATCGGCTTCCTGATCGCCATTGTGCTGGGGCTGTTCCTCGCCATCGGCCGACGCAGCCGCCTGTACTGGTTGTCGTGGCCGATCGCCGGGATGATCGAATTCATCCGCAGCACGCCGCTGCTGATCCAGGTGTATTTCCTCTACTACGTGCTGCCCAACTACGGGGTCAGCATGACGGCCATGCAAGTGGGGATCATCGGCATCGGCGTGCATTACGCCTGCTACATCGCCGAGGTCTATCGCGGCGGGCTCGATGCCGTGCCTCGTGCGCAATGGGAAGCGGTGACCGCGCTGAACATCGCGCCGTACAGCGCCTACCGCAACATCATTCTGCCCCAGGCTTTGCGGCCGATCCTGCCGCCGCTGGGCAACTACCTGGTGGCGATGCTCAAGGACACGCCGGTGCTGTCGGCCATTACCGTGGTTGAAATCATGCAGCAGGCCAAGAACATCGGTTCCGAGAACTTCCGCTACTTGGAGCCGATCACCATGGTCGGTCTGTTTTTCCTCGCCCTGAGCATCGCCCTGGCTTATCTGGTACGGCGCCTCGAATTGCGCCTGGAGCTACGCTAATGACTTCTCCACTCTCGACTTCCAACGACCTTTCCCGGCGCGGCAACCTGACGCCGCTGCATCCGCAAGAGGCCACGGCCATGCATCAACCGAAAGCGGTCAAGCCGATTGTCAGCTTCCAGGACGTCACCAAAAGCTATGGCAATTTCACAGTGCTCGATCACTTGAACCTGGACGTTACGCCGGGCGAGAAAGTCGCGATCATCGGCCCCAGCGGCTCTGGGAAATCCACGCTGTTGCGGGTATTGATGACCCTCGAAGGCATCGATGACGGACTGATCCGCATCGAAGACGATTTGCTGACGCACATGCCCAATCGCAACGGCGTGCTGGTGCCGGCCAATGACCGGCACATCCGCCGTGTGCGCGGCAAGATCGGCATGGTGTTCCAGAGCTTCAACCTGTTCCCGCACATGACGGCGTTGCAGAACGTCATCGAGGCGCCGGTGCAGGTGTTGGGGATGAAACCCGCCGAAGCACGGGAGCGTGCGGCGGATCTGCTGGAGCTGGTAGGACTGGGCAGCAAGCTGGGGCATTACCCTTCGCAGCTGTCCGGTGGCCAGCAGCAACGGGTGGCGATCGCTCGCGCCTTGGCCATGCGGCCGAAAGTCATGCTGTTTGACGAAGTGACTTCGGCGCTGGACCCGGAACTGTGCGGTGAAGTGCTCAACGTGATCCGCAAGCTCGGCGCCGAACATAACCTGACCATGCTGATGGTCACCCACCAGATGGGCTTCGCCCGGGAGTTCGCTGATCGCGTGTGCTTCTTCTACAAGGGCCAGATCCACGAACAGGGCACCCCGGCGCAGATCTTCGAACATCCGCAGCAGGAGCGGACGTGTGCGTTTCTCAGTGCGGTGAAGGAAGCCAATTAACCGGAGTAACCTCCTGAAACAAATGTGGGAGCGAGCCTGCTCGCGATGGGGCAGTCACATTCAACATTGATGTTGACTGACCGGCCGCCATCGCGAGCAAGCTCGCTCCCACAGGTTTTTTGTCGCTGGTGTTATGGGTACTGCTGAACAGTGCCCGGCTGTTGCTGGCCGCCATACTGCTGGCCAGGAATCGCCTTGAGGTTGACCTCTACACGGCGGTTCTGCGCACGGCCATTGACGTCGCCGTTGCTGGCCACCGGGTTGTCCGGGCCGGCGCCACGGGCGCTGAGGTTGGTGCCGCTGACGCCTTGCGAGGTCAGGTAAGTCGCAACGCTTTGAGCGCGGCGCTGGGACAGGTCCATGTTGTGCTGACGGCTGCCGGTGCTGTCGGTGTAGCCGACGATCTCGATCTGGTTCTGGTTGAACTCTTTCAGCGAACCGGCCAGGTTATTCAGCGGCTGGTAAAAGCTCGATGCGATGTTCGCCGAATCGGTGGCGAATGTGATGTTGCCCGGCATGATCAGCTTGATCTGATCGCCCTGGCGCTGCACTTCGACACCGGTGTTGGCCATGCTGGCCCGCAGTTTTTTCTCTTGCTGGTCGGCGTAGTAGCCGTAACCGGCAGCGGAAGCACCCACTACGGCGGCGCCGATCAGTGCGCCCTTGCCACGGTTGTTGTGGTCGATGGCGGCGCCGGCCAACGCACCGGCCAGTGCCCCGAGGCCACCATATTTCGCGGTCTTGCTCATGCCTTGGGAACCGCTGTCAGCCTGACCCTGATTGTCATAAGGGTTAGGCGAGGCACAGCCGGACAATACGGCCACTGCGGTAGCGACAATCATCAAACGACGCGTGGTGAACATGAAGAGCTCCTACTTTTTGCATTCTGTGGTGCAACGGACGTAAGCATCGAACCTTTGCGGGCGTTGGATTGCTTCCCGGGATAAAAATTCCGCCCGTTACAATTCAAGCCCGAACAAACGGGTTTTCGCGCATTTCATCGCCCAGTCGGGTGTCGGGACCATGCCCGGCCACGACGATCGCCTCTTCATCGAGGGTATACAGGCGTTGCTTGATCGAACGCACGATCGTCGCCTGATCACCACCCCACAAATCCGTGCGCCCTACCCCGCGCTTGAACAGCGTATCTCCGGCGATCAGCAGCCTGGCGTCGGCAAACCAGAAACTCATCGACCCCGGCGTATGGCCCGGCGTGTGCAGCGCCACACCGCAGCCGCAGGCCAGTTCTTCATCATCGTCCAGCCAGCGATCCGGCGACGGCACCGGCGTGTAGGGAACCCCGAACATCTGGCATTGCATTTCCAGATTGTCCCAGAGGAATTGATCCTCCTTGTGCAGATGGAGCGTAGCGCCGGTTTTCTCCTTCAACTGGCCGGAGGCCAGGAAGTGATCAAGGTGCGCGTGGGTATGAATGATGCTGACCACCTTCAAACCCAAGGCGTCGAGGCGGGCGAGGATCAACTCATGATTGCCACCCGGATCGACGACGATGGCCTTTTTCGTGACCGGATCGCCAATGATCGTGCAATTGCACTGCAAAGGCCCGACGGGGAAGGTTTCGCGGATCAATGTGGGCGTTACGGAATTCATAAAAGGCCTGAGCGGAAAATGTTGAGGTGCGTTTGGCGCATTCAGGATTCTACCTCGTCCGCCGATACAAAACCCGCGCAAGCCATATGTCGGACTGATACAAAAAAATAGTGGCCATATGATGCCAAGCGCACTGTTTCTCATGCAAAATTGCAATCTGTAGCGGCCGCATTCAGGAAGGGTCGCAGCCTACCCCAGGAATTTTCAAATGCCTCGTACCTATAGCATGACTTCTTCACTGACCGGCATTAAAGCGGTCGACAGCTTAATTTCCGGTTTCCAGTGGGAAAGTTCCAAGTGGTGGGTCCCAGGGGCTGCGACCAATCTGACTTACAGTTTCACCGCGCCAGGTATTTCTTACTTTCCGACTAACTACAGTGCCGACAACGAGTACAAGGACATGTACGCGCTGACCCCGGCGCAGCAGACGGCGGTAACCGGCGCGCTCGCTTCTTGGAGCGCGGTGGCCAACATCACCTTCCAGCTCACCAGCGATAACGCCTTCACCGTGGGTGATATGCGGTTTGGGGGCTATGCGCAACTGGACAACGACTCGGCGGCATGGGGGTATTTCCCGTCCGACGACCAAAGCGGCGGCGACGTCTGGATCGGACCGAATACCAATGATCCGACGCCCGACAAAGGCAGTTACGACTTCATGACGTTTATCCATGAAGTAGGTCATGCGATTGGCCTCAAGCACCCCTTTTCGCCGGGAGGCCTGAACTCCATTACGCTCGATCCGGCCCTGGATGACGTCGCATTGACGGTCATGAGTTACAACAACTCGTACTCCTACTTGCCCACGACACCTATGTTGCTCGATATCCTGGCCATCCAGAGCCTCTACGGTGCCAACAATCTGTGGATGACGGGCAACAACACGTATTCCTGGGCACCGACCCAGTCTGTTTTTGAAACCATCTGGGATGCAGGTGGTAACGACACCATTGATGGCGGCAATCAGTTGGCGGCCGTGCGCATCAACCTTAATGAAGGCGAGTTCAGCCAGATCGGCAAGGCGTTCACCGACCAGAATGGCAATGCCTTCAACGAAGGTCTGGCGATTGCCTTTGGAGCGAAAATAGAAAATGCCATCGGCTCGGCTTTTGACGACTCGCTGATCGGTAACACCTTGGGCAACTTTCTCAACGGCGGTGCCGGGGCCGACACCATGAACGGCGGTGCGGGCAACGACACCTACATCGTCGACAATGTCGGTGACGTGGTCATTGAGAATGGCACCTCGCTCTCGGAAATCGATACGGTGTACGCCGCGATCAATTACACCCTGGGTAACAATGTCGAAAACCTGATTCTGTCCGGTGCAGCGAACCTCAATGCCACGGGCAACGCCCTGAACAACATGTTGAGCGGCAACAGCGGCAACAACATCCTCGACGGCGGCGCCGGCACCGACTATATGGTCGGCGGCACCGGCAACGACACTTACATCGTCGACAATGTCGGTGACGTGATCGTCGAAACCAGCACCCTGCTCAACGAAATCGACACGGTTCTAGCCTCGGTCAGCTACACCCTGAGCAGCAACGTGGAAAATCTCACCCTCACCGGTTCGGCCAACACTACGGCGATTGGCAATGCACAGAACAATGTGCTGACCGGCAACGATGGTGACAACACGATCAACGGCGGCGCCGGGCTGGACACCATGATCGGCGGCAAGGGCAGCGACGCCTATGCCCTGGACCAGGCTGGCGAACTGGCCTTGATCCAGGAGAACGCCAGCGAAGGCACCGACAAGCTGTTCATCACCTACACCGCCGCACAGGGCAATACCGTCGACCTGAACACCAGCAACCTGGTGAACGTCGAGAACGTCACGCTGCTGGGTGCCGGCAACTTCGCCTTGCTCGGCAACAGCCTGAACAACACCCTGGTCGGCAACGCCGATGGCAACTTCATCAATGGTGGTGCCGGTGCCGATATCATGGACGGTGGCGCGGGCGGCGACACTTACTTTGTCGATAACGTTGGCGACGTGGTCATCGAAAATGGCACCTCGCCGTCGGAAATCGATTCGGTGTATGCGTTCGTCGACTATGCGCTGGGCAACAATGTTGAAAACCTGACTCTGGCCGGGAGCGCACTTATTGCCATGGGTAACGCGCTGAACAACGTGCTGATCGGTAACGATGGTGACAACACGATCAACGGTGGTGCCGGGCTGGACACCATGATCGGCGGTAAAGGCAACGATACCTACGCACTGGACCAGGCCGGCGAGTTGGCTTTGCTCCAGGAAAATGCCAATGAAGGCACCGACAAACTGTTCATCACTTATTCGGCTCCGCCGCAGAGCAGCACGGTTGATCTGAACATCAGCAACCTGCTCAACGTTGAAAATGTCACCGTGCTGGGCAGCGGCAACTTTGCGCTGCTCGGCAACAGCCTGAACAACACTCTGGTCGGCAATGCCGATGCCAACTTCATCAATGGCGGCGCCGGTGCCGATATCATGGATGGCGGCGCGGGTAACGACACTTATTTTGTCGATAACGCCGGCGATGTGCTCATCGAGAACGGAGCCTCGCTCTCGGAAATCGAGACGGTGTACGCCTTCATCGATTACACGCTGGGCAATAATCTCGAAAACCTGATGCTTGCCGGGACTACCAACCTGAATGCCACGGGCAACGCCCTGAACAACATGTTGAGCGGCAACAGCGGCAACAACATCCTCGACGGCGGCGCCGGCACCGACTATATGGTCGGCGGCACCGGCAACGACACTTACATCGTCGACAATGTCGGTGACGTGATCGTCGAAACCAGCACCCTGCTCAACGAAATCGACACGGTTCTAGCCTCGGTCAGCTACACCCTGAGCAGCAACGTGGAAAATCTCACCCTCACCGGTTCGGCCAACACTACGGCGATTGGCAATGCACAGAACAATGTGCTGACCGGCAACGATGGTGACAACACGATCAACGGCGGCGCCGGGCTGGACACCATGATCGGCGGCAAGGGCAGCGACGCCTATGCCCTGGACCAGGCTGGCGAACTGGCCTTGATCCAGGAGAACGCCAGCGAAGGCACCGACAAGCTGTTCATCACCTACACCGCCGCACAGGGCAATACCGTCGACCTGAACACCAGCAACCTGGTGAACGTCGAGAACGTCACGCTGCTGGGTGCCGGCAACTTCGCCTTGCTCGGCAACAGCCTGAACAACACCCTGGTCGGCAACGCCGATGGCAACTTCATCAATGGTGGTGCCGGTGCCGATATCATGGACGGTGGCGCGGGCGGCGACACTTACTTTGTCGATAACGTTGGCGACGTGGTCATCGAAAATGGCACCTCGCCGTCGGAAATCGATTCGGTGTATGCGTTCGTCGACTATGCGCTGGGCAACAATGTTGAAAACCTGACTCTGGCTGGCACCAGTAATCTCAATGGCACCGGCAACACGTTGAACAACGTGCTGATCGGCAACAGTGGCAACAATACCCTGGACGGTGGCGCTGGCGCGGACTTCCTCACCGGCGGTGCTGGAGCCGACACCTTTGTCTTCAGCGCGCTGAGCGACATGGGTACGAATGCCCGCCGCGATGTCATTACGGACTTCAACAGTCTGCAGGGCGATAAAATCGATCTGTCGAAGTTCGATGCGAATCTGGTGAGCGCCGGTCTTGATGGATTCACCTTCATCGGCACCGGCGACTTCACCGGCGCGGGCCAGTTGCGTTTTGTCGACCATATTCTCTCGGGCAATGTCAGCGGCAACGCAGGTGCAGACTTCGAGATCCAGTTGGTGGGTGTGAACTCCTTCAGTGCCAACGATCTGGTGGCCTGACGGTTTCGTCTTCAGCGCAAGAACCGGTCTGGCATTCAGACCGGGTGACCAATGAAAACGCCCCGACTTAGCCGGGGCGTTTTCATTGGTGGATGCACGTGATCCTCAACTACCCCAACACCCCCAACGCTTTCGCCCGCGCCACCGCCTGCGTACGCCGTTCAACGCCAAGCTTGCTGTTGATATGGCTGGCATGGGTCTTGACCGTGTGCAGGGAGATAAACAGTTGATCGCTGATTTCCTGGTTCGAGCAGCCTTGGGCAATCAGGCGTAGTACCGCCAATTCACGGGTGCTGAGTTGCTCCGCTGGAGCGCATTCCAGCGTCGCACGGGCGGTCACGGTTGGCAGTCTTGCTGAAAGGTCCTGGGAAACAGGCGTCGGCGCGTTGAGTTGAAGCTGTCCGCGCAGCCAGTCCGGATGCTCTGTCAGCAAGCTATCAAACGGCTGCAGCACACCGCCGCCAGCGGCATCCATTGCCTGACTCAGCGCCTTGCGCGCCTCAGGCTCGCGCCCTGTGCCGAGCAACAGCGAAACCTTTTGCGTCAGCGCCATCGCACTGAGCATTTGCCGACCGCTTTGCTGACCGTGTTCGAGCAGTGCATTCAAACGCCCTTCAGCCAGCATGGGTTGCCCTTTGATGACCTCCAGCAACGCTTGTTGCAGTTCGATGTGCAGCGGCAGTTGCGGGTGAAATTCCGGAGGTGCCGCAGCATTCTCGCCGTTATAGGTTTGCCCCAGTCGTGCCAGCCATGCCTCCGCCAGATCGATACGCCCCTGGGCCAGCCAGAGTTCGCATTTGACCAACGTGATCATCGCCAGGTAGTAGATCGGCGGTACGTCCCAGATGTGCATCAGCCGCTCCGCTTCGGCAAGTTCGGCGAAGGCCTTGGCGAATTCACCGCTGCTGCCTTCAAGCCGGGCAATCACGCAATGCCCGATCAACACGCTGATGTCACGACAGGCGCGCGCTTCACTCAAGCCGGCCTGCAAACGCAGCCGTGCCGCTTGCGGCTGCAAACGCAGCGCCAGCAAGAAACCTTCGTACAATGTCAGCCGCGCGCGTACGGCATAGAGTCGCTGCGGTGACAGCCCTTGCAGGCGTTGCAGGCCCTGGCGGACCTCATCCAGCGAACGCAGGATTTCGCCCCGGGCTTGCAACACTCGGGCACGGTCGTAATGTGCCAGCGCTTCGAACAACGGATTGCCGACCCGTTGCGCCAGCTCCAGGGAGTCACGATTCAACCCGCGCGCCCGCCATAAATCGCCATCGGCAATGGCCAGGTTGGACAGCGTCGAGAGGCACATCAATCGCTGGCCGTAACGTTTGCCTGGAAGGCTCTCCAGCGCTTCGGTGCAATAGCGCAGCGTGAGTTCACGATTGCCGCGACCGCGAGCGATGATCCCGCTCAAGGCCAGCCATTGCGCCAGCATCGATTTTTGCGCAGTGGCTGAAGGGGCCGGCAGGAAGCGGCTCAAATGACTGGCCAGCTCCTCGGCGGCGTCCAGTTGACTGGCCAGGCCCAGCGCCCAGCTATAGAGCACGATCAGCCGGGGAGTACTGATCAGCAGGCTGTCGGGCAAGTCCATTTTCCAGCGCAGCAACATGCCGACATTCTGTTCGGCCAGCAGTTGTTCTTCGGAAAGGTTCTGCACCAGGTTCGCCGCGACGTCCAGATGCCCGGCACGCAACGCCTGCTCCACCGCTTCGTCGAGCAGCCCCTGGGCATTGAACCAACGGCAGGCACGCAGGTGCAGACTGGCGGCCGGGACCATCGACTGCGCGCCAGGTCGCGTGCGCAGCAAATCGGAAAAAAGATGATGGTAGCGATACCAGTGGCCATGTTCGTCCAGCGGCACCAGGAACACCTGGTGGGAGGCCAGAAACCGCAGGATCTCGGCACTGTCATGGGCATCACGAACGGCGTCGCACAATTCGCTGCAAAAACGTTCCTGCGGCGCGGTGTCGTAGAGGAAGGCCTGCACTTCGGCGGGCAGGCAGTCGATCACTTCTTCAAGCAAGTAATCACGAATCAACCCTTCCCCGCCATGGAGCGCCTGGGGCAATGCACCTTGGGCACCCGCTTCGGATGCCGCCAGCAACCAGAAACGCAAACCGGCTACCCAGCCTTCACTGCGCTGGATCAGGTTCTCCAGCGCTTCACCGCGCAAGGAACTGCTGTGCCGATCGAGCAGGCTCAAGGCTTCATCGTGAGTCAGGCGCAAGTCCTGTTCATGCAACTCAAGCAGTTGCCGTGACAGGCGCAGCCGCGCCAGATGCCAGTCAGGACGCTGGCGACTGGTGACCATCACCAGCAAACCATCGGGAAGGTGGTTGAGGAAAAATTGCAGGCAGCGATCGAGAACCGGTCCCTGGGCCAGGTGATAGTCATCGAGCACGAGCAACAGCGGCGTCGCTGTCGAGAGGTGTACAGCCAGTTCGTCGAGCAGGCCATCCAGCCACTCTTCGAAGGCGAACGGCTGATGCCGCTGACGCATTTTCAGCAAGCCGAGGGACTGCCTGCCCAGTTGCGGATAAAAGTCTTGAAGGCCTTCGAGCAACCGCTCGAGGAATCGACCCGGGTCGCTGTCCCGTGGACTCAATCCCAGCCACAAGCTTTGCCAATGGGCCGGTAGCGCCTGACAGAACTCCACCGCCAATGAACTTTTGCCGAACCCCGCCGGTGCGCTGACCAACAGCAACCGACCACCGAGCCCCGCACTCAGACGCTCGCAGAGACGCGGCCGCAGCACATGGCCGTCGGGCAATGGCGGTCGAAAAAAACGCCCGTCCAGCGCGGCGACAGCGACGCTTGCAGGACCTGGGGGTGGGGACAGATCAGTCATGGCCGGCTCTTGTTTGAAATGCGGGTGGCGGCGTTGCAGATGTCCGCAGACTAGCTGTAAACGAAGAGGGAATGAAGGTTATTGCTACAAATGGCTACAAAAAGTCTACGAACAAAAAAACGCCCCGAACCAGTCGGGGCGTTTCCAGAGGATGCAGCTCTGCTGAGTCGCTGTTAGCGAACACCATCCTGACGCAACGCCGCCGGGGTGAAGTCGCTGGTGGTGGCAGTGAAGCCGAAGTCATACGCCGACTTCTCTTCGTTCTTCATGCCCAGCGCCAGGTAACGACCCGATTGCAGGTCATACAGGGCTTCGAGGGCGTACCACGGCACTTGCTTGTCGTAGTAGTTCTCGGCATGCGCCTCAGCCACGCGCCACAGTTGACCGCGACCGTCGTAGTGATCGATCACCGCTGCTTGCCAGGTGTCTTCGTCAATGTAGAAGTCACGCTTGGCGTAGATGTGGCGCTGACCTTCCTTCAGGGTTGCAACCACATGCCACACACGACGCAGCTCGTAGCGAGCCAGGTCCTGGTTGATGTGACCGGCCTTGATGATGTCGGCGTACTTGAGCTTCGGATCGTCGAGCTTGTAGGCGTCGGAGCCGATGTACATCTCTTTCTTGCCTTCGAGCTTCCAGTCGTAACGATCCGGTGCACCGTTGAACATGTCCAGGTTGTCGGAAGTACGCAGGCCGTCGGCTGCAGTACCCGGGCCGTCATAGGACACTTGTGGGGCACGACGCACACGACGCTGACCGGCGTTGTAGACCCACGCCGAACGCGGTTCCTTCACCTGGTCGAGGGTTTCGTGCACCAGCAGCACACCACCGGCCAGACGCGCCGGGGCAGTCACTTTCTGCTTGAAGTAGAACAGGATGTTGCCCGGGTTCGCCGGATCGTAGTCCTTCATCTTGTCACGGAACACGAACTGGTCCTGGAAGTACACCAGGCTGAACGAGCCGTTAGGTTGCGGCGTGGCCTGGGTTACCAGACGCGTAACGCTGCCACCGCGATAACGGGTGATGTGGTTCCAGATGACTTCAACGCCGCTTTTCGGAATCGGAAACGGAATGGCGGTTTCGAAGTTTTCCAGGCCGTTGCCGCCGGACACCAGTTTGGTGTCGGTGGCGTTCTTCTTGATGGCGGCGAACACGTCATCCGGCACAGTGGCACCGCGATGGGACGGGTAGACCGGCATCTTGAAGGTTTCCGGGTAGCGCTTGAACATTGCGTACTGACCCGGCGCGAGCTTTTCCTTGTACTGGTCGACGTTCTGCGCGGTGATGGTGAACAGTGGTTTTTCACCTGGGTACGGATCCGACAGGAAGCCTTTGCTGTCGACACTGCCGGCGTTCTTCGGCAGTGGTTTCCAGGCCGGGATCGAACCATCGGCGTTGCCCGCCATTTCAGCGCCCATCGGGGTCAGGCTCTTGCCCAGCTTATCCGCTTCGGCCGCCGGGACCGCCGCCATGACACTGGTCGCCAGCAGCGAAAACCCCAGAACACCGGCGTGGAACAGACTCTTTGTTATTTTCATAATTACGTTCGTCCTGAAAATACAGTGCTTAGAAGTTCACGCCGAAGCTGAGCGCAACGAAGTCGCGATCATCCACGGTGGTGTACTTGCCGTCGAAGAAGTTGGTGTATGCCAGGCTTGCGGTGTAGGTGTTCTGGTACTCGGCATCAAGACCCAGGCTGACCGCTTTGCGACCTTCCTCGAAGTTGCCGCCAGGACCGGGCGAGTAACCTTCAACGTCGTGAGACCAGGCCACGTTAGGCTTGAGGTTCACACCGGCGAACACGTCGTTGTATTCCCAGATGGCACGACCGCGGTAGCCCCAGGAGGTGGCTGTGGTGAAGCCTTCGTCGTTGCAGTTGCGGTTGAGGTTGTTGGTCGGCGTACCAGGGCCGGCACCGGCGATGGTGCTGGTGTTAAGTGCCTGGCAAGTATTCTGTCCGCCGGTAGCTGGCAGCTCACCAGGACCGTAGACCGGGTCACGGCCATAACGAACGTCAGAGGTGCTTTCCAGGCCGCCGACGTGGGTTACGCCCACTTCGCCCACCAGGGTCAGACGGCTGGCGCCCATGACCTGGTCGAAGAAGTGCGTCAGGGTGGTCTGGAACTGGGTCACTTCCTTGCGGCGATAACCGTGCAGATCCGAACCCGGTGGGGCGGAGAGCAGCGAAGCATTGGTCAACGCGCCGCCCAACGGACGTACGCCGGCGAACAGAATGTCGGTGGAGTTGAGCTGCACCGGTGCGTTCGGACGGTAGCTGACTTCACCGCTCCACGCCGTACCGGTAGGCAGGGTGGTGGAGAAGCTCAAGCCGTAGAGGCGGATGTCTTCTGGATACTCGACGAAGTAGCTCGAGTTACCCGCGACGATCAGTGGCGCCAGAGCACGCAACTGTGCCGGCAAGGCTGCAACGCCGGCAAAGGTCGACGCTGGTGCACCGGTGGCGCTGAAGATCGGCGCGCGGCTGTGGTAGTTCATGAAGTAGGCACCGAATTCGGTGTCCAGCGGGTCGAACATGTACTTGAGGGACGCGCCCCACTGGCCGCTGTCGCGCGCATCGCGATCCGGACCACGGCGTACCAGCACACCTTCGTTGTCGACGTCGACGCCCAGTCGGGTCAGCGTAGGCAGTGCCGCGGCCGGAATGGTCGAGCGCTTGTTCAGCACGCGCAGGTTGTTGTCGCAACCGTCGGCAATGATGTCGGGCTGAGAGAAGAACGTGCCGCAGTTGTCGACGACGGTCTGGTCCCATTCCAGTTGATAGAAGGCTTCAGCCGACAGGTTCTCGGTGAGGCTTTGGGACACGTAGAACATGTTGACCGGAATCAGGCCTTCCTTGATCTCGGCACCTGGACGGCGGAACGCGGATACGTCGATCGGGTTGATCGAGTTGATGCCGCTGCCGATGAACGTACTTTCACCCCAGCTCACTACCTGTTTGCCAAGGCGAACCGAACCCGGCTGATCGGCAATGGAGTAATTGTGGTAGACGAAGGCGTCGAGGATCTGGCCGCCGGAGGACTTGGCGCCTTCCTTGCGGTTGCTGTCGCTGATGTCCTTGAACGGACGGCTTTCGTCCTTGAGTTCAAAGTCGTACCAGTATTTGCCACGGACGAAAACACCGGTGTCGCCGTACTTCAACTCAAGGTCATGGATGCCCTTGAAGATTTTCGAGAAGGTGTCGCCGCTCTTGAAGTTCAGGTGACCGTCATCGGAAGTCTGGGACAGGCCTTTGCCACCGTTGTTGACGCCGATGAGGTTCTTGTTGGCGCTTTCAGTTGACCAACTGGCACCGATCGACAGGGACGAGTCGAACTGACCTTCGATTTCACCAACGTTGAAACTGACGCCGAATGCAGGCCCGGCGAGCGTAGAGGCAAGGCTGACGGCCAGAGGCAGTTTTGCCCGGCGCCAGAACTGGTTTACTGATGTCATCGACGCTACTCCATGTGCATTTTATTGTTATGGCAGTGAGCACTTTTAAAAACGCTTGGATGACAGGGAGCCATGGCGTCCCAAAGTCATTCCAAAGTTGCATCGCCCCGGTTTGTGCGTTTGCTCCGTTCTTAAAAATCCTTGAGCGGACTATAGCCAGCAGGCAGTAGTGCTTGATCCCTCTAAAGTGTGATTTGCGCCTGCCAGCCACTCTGGAACAGTCCTTTGCCATGCCGACAACTGTCGGCACGGCAAGAATGGCTCAAAATTCGGATTTGACAAGCCAAGCGCTTGCTTGGTGGGGCTGGCGTGCCATTTCGGGCACGCCAGAAGACGCTCAAAGCGTCGAAAGGAAGGTGCTGTTGGTAGCCTGCCATTCGATGATGTCGACGCGAATTTTCTTCTTGTCGAGCTTGCCGACACTGGTCTTGGGAATTTCAGTAACAAGGGCGATCTGACTCGGGATGGCCCACTTGCTAAGGTGCCCCAGCTCCACGAATGGCTTGAGGTGTTCCTTGAGTTCCCGGGCCCCGATCTCATGGCCTTCACGAAGCACCAGCAAGGCAAACGGCCGCTCGCCCCACTGTGGATCGGCAATGCCCACTACTGCTACTTCGCGTACCGCCACGTGACGACTGATCAGGTCTTCGAGGTCGAGGGAGGAGATCCATTCTCCGCCAGTCTTGATCACGTCCTTGATCCGGTCGCGGATATCGATCACGCCCATGCTGTCGAGGGTCGCCACGTCACCGGTGTGCAACCAGCCCCCGGCCCAGAGCTCGGCCCCCTTCTGCGGTTCGTTGAAATAACCCTCGGTGAGCCACGGCGCGCGCAGCACCAGTTCGCCCTGGGTCTCGCCATCGGCGGGCAGGAAGTTGCCCTCGGTGTCGACGATTGCCGCCTCCACCAACGGCCCGGGCACGCCTGCCTTGATCCGGTAAGTGGTGCGTTCGTCTTCGCTGCCGGCCATCAGCTCATCGTTGAGGTGCGCGCACGATACCAGCGGCCCGGTTTCCGACATGCCGTAAGCGGCGGTCAACTGAATGCCCTTGGCCTTGGCCGCTTCGTACAACGCACGATTGAGCGCACTGCCGCCGATGACGATTTTCCAGCCACCGAAATCGGTGTTTTGCGCACCCTTGGCGTTGAGGACCATTTGCAGGATGGTCGGCACACAGTGAGAAAAGGTGACCTTTTCCTTGCGCCACAGCTCCACCAGGAATTCCGGATCGTAGCGACCGGGATAAACCTGCTTGAGCCCGAGCATGGTCGCCACATACGGCAGACCCCAGGCGTGGACGTGGAACATCGGGGTGATCGGCATGTACACGTCGTTGGTGCCCAGCAGGCGCACGCTGTCGATCGCACCCATGATGGTCGACACGCCCATGGTGTGCAGCACCAGTTGGCGATGGGTGAAGTAAACGCCCTTGGGATTGCCGGTGGTGCCGGTGGTGTAGAACGTGGTCGCGACCGAGTTTTCGTCGAAGTCCTGGAAGTCGTACTGCGTACTTGCCGCCGCCAGCAACTGCTCGTACTCGCCGATCAGGTTCGGCAGGTCAGCGGTTTTCTCCGGCAGGTCGGTCAGCAGCAGGGTTTTCTCGACCGTGGTCAGGTGCCCGGCGATCGCGTTGTACAGGCCCACGAACTCGCTGTTGACCAGCACATAGCGGTCCTCGGCGTGATTCATGGTGTAGAGGATCTGCTCCGGCGACAAACGCACGTTGATGGTGTGGATCACCGCACCGATCATCGGAATGGCGAACATGCATTCCAGATAACGATGACTGTCCCAATCCATCACTGCCACGGTGTCTCCGGGCTTCACTCCAGCCGCCGTCAACACGTTGGCCAGCCGTGCGACCCGCTCGATCAGGGTCGGGTAGCTGTAGCGCAACTGGTCGCGGTACACGATTTCGCGGGTTTTCTCATAACGCGCGCCGGACATGAGCAGCCGTTTGATCAGCAGCGGATACTGGTAAGCGCCTTCGGCTGGGGGAATAACGCGTGTCTGCAACATAAGAATCCCTTTTCTGACTGCACGGTCGTGGCTGAATAAGTACGCACTGTAGTGCCCTTGTTCGCCAGCCAAATCAGCCAAAGGAATGATTTGCAGAGCCGCACAAATGCTAGCGTTGCGCCAGCATTTGCGGGTTATCGAGGATCGTTACGGTCAGTGCATCTCGGTAAACGCGAGCTTCACGCCGATTGCGATCAACACCGCGCCCATGGTCCGGTCGAACCAGTGCCCCATACGGGCAAACCCGGCACGCACGCGCTGCTGGCTGAACAGCATGGCCACCAGGCAGAACCAGATCGCCGTGGCCACCGCCAGGTAAACCCCGTAACCGGCCTGCACAGCGAGCGGCGTGTGCGGATTGATCACCACGGTAAACAGCGACAGGAAGAACAGCGTGGCTTTCGGGTTAAGACCGTTGGTCACAAAACCGGAAGTGAAGGCGCCACGTGCAGTGCGCTCGCCGGCCTCCTTGTGCAGATCGTCAGTCACCGCTTTGGCCGGTTGCGCCCGCAGTGCCTTGAAGCCGATGTACAGCAGATAAGCAGCGGCAGCCCATTTCAAGGCGTTGAACAGTACGATCGACTGCGACACGATCAGGCCGATCCCCAGCAGCGAATACCCCACGTGCAGGAAAATCGCCGTACCGACGCCCAGCGCCGTCCAGGTGCCGGCGCGACGACCGTGGGTTACGCTTTCACGCACCACTACGGCGAAGTCCGGGCCGGGGCTGGCGACGGCCAGCAGGTGGATCAGGGCAACGGTCAAGAACTCGGTCCAGTACATGGGGGCTCCTTTAGGCCAAGCGTAACTATTTATTTCATCTGGTAGGCTCGGCAGATTACGCCTTCAGTTCATTGCACAAAAGGTACAGTTGATGACGAACATTCGCCGCGCCGTTTTCCTCGACCACCCATCCCTGGACCTGGGCGATCTCGACCTCAGCCCGCTACGCGATTGCTTCAGCGATTTACAGCTGTTCGCCCAGACCTTGCCGGATCAGGTCATTGATCACCTCAAGGGCGCCACCGTCGCCATCAGCAATAAAATCCTGATCGATGCCGCCGCGATGGCTGCCAGCCCCGACCTCAAGCTGATCCTGATCACCGCCACCGGCACCAATAACGTCGACCTCGCGGCCGCCCGCGCCCACGGGATTACCGTGTGCAACTGTCAGGGTTACGGCACGCCGTCCGTGGCGCAACACACGATCATGCTGCTGCTCAACCTGGCGACGCGCCTGACCGACTATCAGAAAGCCGTCGGTGAAGGTCGCTGGCAGCAGGCCAAGCAGTTCTGTCTGTTGGACTACCCGATCGTTGAACTGGAAGGCAAAACCCTCGGTCTGCTCGGTCATGGCGAACTGGGCGGCGCGGTCGCGCGACTCGCCGAAGCTTTCGGCATGCGCGTATTGCTGGGCCAGATTCCGGGGCGCCCTGCCCGGCCCGACCGTTTGCCGCTGGCCGAATTGCTGCCGCAAATCGATGCGCTGACCCTGCACTGCCCGCTGAATGAACACACCCGTCACTTCATCGGTGCCCGCGAACTGGCCTCGATGAAACCCGGCGCGTTCGTGGTCAACACGGCCCGCGGCGGCCTGATCGATGAGCAAGCACTGGCCGATGCCTTGCGCAATGGCCACCTCGGCGGCGCTGCGACCGACGTGCTGAGCGTCGAGCCGCCCATCAACGGCAATCCATTGCTGGCCCATGACATCCCGCGCCTGATCGTCACCCCGCACAATGCCTGGGGCAGTCGCGAAGCGCGTCAGCGCATCGTCGGGCAAGTGACCGAAAATGCCCTCGGATACTTCAGCGGTAAGGCACTGCGGGTCGTCAGTTGATAAACTGCGGCACTTTTTTCCACAGGAGCAGTTATGGATCCGCGCAGTGAAGTACTGCTTCGTCAGGCTGAATTATTCCAGGGTTCGGTATTGCTGGCCGGTTTGCCCGCCGACGATTTGCTCGGCCGCCTGCCCGCCGCTCACGGCTGGTGCTGGCATGCCGGTGACCAGGCCGCGCTCGACGTCCGTTTCGCCGAGCGCAGCCATTTTGGCGTGAATGTGCCCGAACAGGCTTTCGAGGCGGCCGTGGTGTTTTTGCCCAAGTCCAAGGACCTGACCGATTACATCCTCAATGCCGTGGCCTCGCGCCTGGAAGGTCGTGAGGTGTTTCTGGTCGGCGAGAAAAAGAGCGGCATCGAAGGCGCGGCCAAGCAACTGATGCCTTTCGGCAAGCCGCGCAAGCTCGACAGCGCGCGGCATTGCCAGCTCTGGCAAGTTACGGTGGCCAACGCCCCCGCTGCCAAATCGCTGGAAAGCCTGGCGCAGGAATATGAACTGCCGCTGACTGAAGGCCCGCTTAAAGTCATCAGCCTGCCGGGTGTGTTCAGCCATGGCCGACTGGATCGCGGCAGCGCGCTGTTGCTGGAACATCTGGACAAACTGCCAAGCGGTCATTTGCTGGACTTCGGTTGCGGCGCGGGTGTGTTGGGCGCGGCGGTCAAGCGGCGTTATCCGCACAATCAGGTGACGTTGCTCGACGTGGATGCATTTGCCGCCGCCAGCAGTCGCCTGACGTTGGCTGCCAACGGTCTGGAAGCTGACGTGATTACTGGCGACGGTATCGATGCCGCCCCTATGGGTTTGAGCGCGATTCTGAGCAACCCACCGTTCCATGTCGGCGTGCATACCGATTATTACGCCACAGAGAACTTGCTGCGAAAAGCAGCCAAACATCTGAAAAACGGCGGCGAACTGCGCTTGGTGGCCAACAGCTTCCTGAAGTATCAACCATTGATCGAAGAGCATCTGGGCGTCTGCGCCATCAAGGCGGAAGGACAGGGTTTCCGAATCTACCGAGCCAAACGCGGCTGAAAATTTGTTCTTGCCGAATGGATTTTGCGTAGGCAGAATCCGCTCCGTCCTAGGGGAGTAGTCTCCCACGAGCGCCATGCTCGTCCGGCATACGTCAACATACTTGGTCCTCAGACCATGGCGTATGCGACCCAAGCGTCCGCATCAGACGGATCGCCAGGGTTTGACAAGACCTATGACACGAACACCTTACCCGGGGCGGGAAGGCTGTACGTGTCATAGCCGTGTCGACCCGCCCCTTAGGAAAACCCCTGATGCTGGATTCATTACTCGTACCCACCGCAATCGTTGCCTTGGCCGAAATCGGCGACAAGACGCAACTGCTCGCGCTCATTCTCGCTGCCCGCTTCCGCAAACCGTGGCCGATCATCGCCGGCATTGTTGCCGCGACCCTGGCCAACCACGCGGCGGCCGGTGCGGTGGGCGCTTGGGTCGGAGGTTTCTTCTCGGATACGTTGCTGCACTGGATCCTCGCGGCGAGCTTCGCAGCGACCGCGTTGTGGACCCTGGTGCCGGACAAGATGGATGACGACGAAGCCAGCACCGCCCGCAAATTCGGGCCGTTCCTGACCACGCTGATCGCGTTCTTCCTCGCGGAAATCGGTGACAAGACGCAAATCGCCACCGTGATGCTGGCCGCGCAATATCCGGAATTGTGGCTGGTGATCATCGGCACCACCGTCGGGATGTTGATCGCCAACGTGCCGGTGGTTCTGGCGGGTAACTTTGCGGCGGACAAATTGCCGTTGACGCTGATTCGTCGCCTGGCGGCGTCTGCGTTCTTCATTCTGGCGATTGTCGCGGTGTACAAGGCGATGCAGGCTAGCGGGTGGGTTTGATACCGCGTCATCGTTCATCGCGAGCAAGCTCGCTCCCACAGGGTTCAGCGTCGAGCACAAAACCAATGTAGGAGCGAGCCTGCTCCGGGCGGCGTTCCGACGATGAGGCCAGCAGCCTCACCGCATGAGATCAGGACTTTTTGGCCTGCTCATACAACGGCATCACCTTCGGAATCGCCGCCTGCAACGCCGCGATCCGACTGGTGGAAGCCGGGTGAGTGCTCATGAACTCCGGTGGCGAACCTTCCGAGGCCTTGGTCATCTTGTTCCACAGGGTGATCGCGGCATTCGGGTTGTAACCGGCGCGGGCGGCCAGCTCCAGACCAATCAGGTCTGCTTCGTTTTCATTGGCGCGACTGTTGGGCAAGGTCATGCCGTAGTTGGCCACGGTATCGGCCAGCGCCAGTGTGTCTTGCCCCAACCCGAACAACGCACCTGCGCCCTGCTTCGCCATTTCCATGCCGTACGCCTTGGACATCGCCTCACGACCGTGTTCACGCAGGGCGTGGGCAATTTCATGGCCCATGACCGCGGCGATTTCATCGTCGGTCAGTTGCAGGCTGTCGATCAACCCGGTGTAGAAAATGATCTTGCCGCCAGGACCGCAGTTGGCATTGAGTTCGTCGCTCTTGATCAGGTTGACTTCCCACTTCCACTGGGCCGCATCCGGACGGAAGTTCGGCGCCTGGGCAATCAGTCGGTCGGCAATCGCCTGCACGCGCTTGGCATCGCTACTGGTCTTGTCCAGCACACCTTTGCTGGACGCCTCGCCCACGGTCTTCTGATAGGACTGGGCATACATCTGGTCGACCTCTTGCGAGGACAACATGCTGAACATGTATTGCTTACGCTCAACCCCCACAGCACCGCCGCTGGTGGTATTGACAGACTGGCAACCGGCGAGCAGCAGAGCTGTGCCCAGCGCACACGAAACCAATGTCTTGTTCATCAAAAAACTCCCTGAAAACTTGACCGTATCCTAGGCGCGGAAAGGTATCGGCGCCAGATACAACGGGATATATGACGCGCATTTCAGACAAAGCTCTCTTCGCCGTAGGAAAAAATTCACAAACCCGCGCAAGCCACGGCGGCCAATCCGCCGGCAATGATTCATTTGCGACATCGAGCTCTCCAAAACAGTCATTTCACCCACACCCGCTCATGCCCCTTCAACCCCCTGCCGATACACCTCCGCAGACGACCTTTTGCGTGCGGAGCACCCATGAAATTCAAATCGATCCAGTTTTCCGTGGCGGCCCTGGCCGGCGCCATCGTTCTAAGTGTCGTGGCGGCCCTGGTCGTGTACGCGCTGTTTTCCGGTGCCCGGACGCAAGACATGGTCCAGGAGCGGACCCAGGCGCAGTTCGAGCAAGTCATCGAACAGCGCCTGACCTCGCTGGCGCAAACCCAGGTCAGCCAGATCCAGCGTGAACTCGAAGCGCCGTTGCTGATTGCCGGCGGCCTGGTGCGGGTCAACGCACTGATCGGCACACCGGGCGCTGATGGCAAAGCTGCGCTGAGCCTCAGCCGTGAGCAATTGATCGGGTTGATCAAGGAAAACGTGGCCAAGAACCCGAAGATCCTCGGCACCTACATCGGTTGGGAAAAAGACGCACTGGATCACAACGATGCGGCCTACGTCGGCACACAGGTCGTGGGCATCGATGCCAGCAACGGTCGCTTCCTGCCGTGGTGGTTTCGCAATGAAGACGGCAGCCTGGGCCTGGACAAACTGGTGGACGTCGACGACCAGAAAACCCTGTCCACCGGCGTGCGCGCCAGCGAGTACTACCTGTGTTCGAAGGAAACCAAAAAATCCTGCGTGATCGATCCGGCGCCCTACAAGGTCGGCGACAAAATCGTCATGCTCGCCTCCTTCATTGAACCGATCATGCTCAACGGCGCCTTCCAGGGCATTGTCGGTGCCGACCTGTCGGTGAACTTCATCCAGGAAATGCTGCTGGGCGCCAACCAGAAACTCTACAGCGGCGCCGGGGAAATGGCCCTGATCGGCGGCAATGGCCGGATCGTTGCCTACACCAAGGACCCGAGCAAATTTGGCGAGAAGGTCAGCGACATCCTCGACAGCAAACAGATTGCCAACATGGCCAATCTCAAGCGCGGCGAAGTCACTTACACCGTCGACAAGGCCCAGGGCCGGATCGAGTTGTACCTGCCGTTCGGCATCGGCCAGACCGATGCGCGCTGGACCCTGATGCTGCAATTGCCGCTGAACGCGGTGATGGCCGACCTGCAAACACTTCAGGCCGACCTGAACGCACAGCGCAAATCCGACACCTTCGGCATGGCGATGGTCGGTCTGGTGATTGCCGGTATCGGCTTGCTGGTGATCTGGCTGGTGGGCCACGGCATTGCCCGTCCGCTGAAGCAGATGGTCGCCATGCTCGATGACATTGCACAGGGCGAAGGCGACCTGACCCGCCGCCTGACCAGTGACCGCGCCGACGAACTCGGTTCAATCGCCAAAGGCTTCAACACCTTCCTTGCCAAGTTGCAGGTGATGATCACCCAAGTGGTGACTTCGGTGCAGAGCGTCAGCGATTCCTCGGAACACACCGCCGACATCGCCATCCGCACCAACACCGGCGTGCACAAGCAAATGGCCGAGATCGATCAGGTAGCCACCGCCGTGCAGGAAATGACCGCCACCGCTCAGGACGTTGCGCGCAACGCAACCCAGGCCGCGCAAGCCGCCAGCCATGCCGACCAGGCTGCCAGCCAGGGCATGGCGATCGTGCGCGACACGTCCAACTCCATCGGTGCTCTCGCGGTGGAAATCGGCCGGGCGGTCGGCGTGGTGCAAACCCTGGCCAAGGACAGCGAAAACATCAACGCGATCCTCACCGCCATTCGCGGGATCGCCGAACAGACCAACCTGCTGGCCTTGAACGCGGCCATCGAAGCGGCCCGCGCCGGTGAACAGGGTCGTGGTTTTGCCGTGGTGGCCGACGAAGTGCGCAATCTGGCGCAGAAAACCCAGAAGGCCACCGAAGAAATCCAGACCATGATTCAACAGCTGCAACAGGGCACGCGGGATGTGGTGCGGGTGATGGAAGACAGCCAGAACCGCACGGACGAAAGCGTGCAGCACGCGGCCAAAGCGGCCGAAGCGCTGGAAACCATCACTCAGGCGGTATCGGTGATCAACGACATGAACACCCAGATCGCCAGCGCTGCCGAGGAACAAAGTGCGGTGGCGGACGACATCAATCGCAACGTGATCAACATCGGGCAAGTGGCCAATGAAGTGGCGGGTGGCGCGGATGAATCGAGCGCCGCCAGTGCGGATTTGACCAAACTGGCTGAGCAGCAGCGGCGGTTGATCAATCAGTTCAAGGTTTAAAAGCAAGATCAAAAGATCGCAGCCTTCGGCAGCTCCTACAGGGTGTACGCCAATCCAATGTAGGAGCTGCCGAAGGCTGCGATCTTTTCGATAACACCACTCAACCCGGAGTCAAACACTCCGGCCCATTGAGCTTCGGATCATTGACCATATTGGCCAGCACCCGCTCGCGCAACGCGGCAGGCTCACTGGCCAGCAACCCTTGCAAGACATGCAGCGGCGTCTCGGGATCGAGCCACGCCGCCTGCCCTGCCTCATCGAGAATCAACGGCCTGCGCTGACTCGCCGCTGGCTGAGTGATCACCGCCGTGCTCAACCACACCTGCTCCTGCACCGGATACGCTTCCCAGATCGCCGCAAAAAACAGTGACGAACCCTCCCCCGGCGTCAGCCAGAATGGGCGCTTGCGCGTGGTGCCACGCCATTCATAGAAACCATTGGCCGGTAACAGGCAGCGGCGTTCGCGCAAGGCTTGGCGAAACATCGGTTGCTCGGCCACGGTTTCGGCGCGGGCATGGGCCGGCGTACGGGACAGATCGGTCAGCCATGGCGGCGTCAGGCCCCAGCGGGCACGGGAGAGCTCACGCTGGCCGTCCGGGCCGGCACGCAGCATCAACACCGAATCATTGGGGGAAATGTTCCACTGCGCCTGCTGATCGGCGGGAAAACCGGGCAGGGTCGCGAAGTCGCGGTTCCAGCGAAACAGGGCATAACGTCCACACATGGGGCAGCACAACTCTTGATCAAACGAACACCAGCCTAACAGACCAGCGTGCCGGGAAAACTCTCCGGTTCATCGCCGGACAGCGGCAGCGCGGCATTGTACGCACTGATCAGCTCACGGGCGTATTCGGCCTGGTCGTTATCCACAGCCAAACCCAGCAAACCGAAAATCGGCAGTTCACCGGTGGCGCCCACCAGATCGCGCCCCACCAGATGCGCCTCTACACCTTCGCTGGCGAGCATGCCTTGCAGCAATTCGCCTTCCATCAGGTTTTCCGGTTCGTAAATGCGCTGCATACACGCTCCTCATTCGTTCTCGCTGAAAACTTCCAGAAACCAATCCTCTCCGTGAACCTGCAACACGAACGTGATTGGCCGGCAACACACCTGACAGTCTTCAATATAGGTCTGATCGCCACCGGACAAGTCCACGGTCGTCTCGACTTCCTCACCACAATACGGACATTCATACTGCGCAGCTTCCAGCATCGCGGTCTCCCAGGTGACTTGTGCGTATAATCGCCGGTCTATTTGCAGGGCTATTTTTGTCTGACTACTTTCAGACCGTACCCCGCCGGTTTTCGATCAGAACCTTTACTTACCCTAGCCGTTTCTAACAAGAGAGCATGATGGGCGAATTCGATGCCATCCGACCTTACGACGACAGCGAAGTCCCAGCGGTGCTGGCCCGGCTGCTCGGCGACAAGGCGTTTCTAGATATCCTCACCCACTTCCGCTTCCCGCGTTTTGCCGGCGCTTTAGGTTGGGCGCTTAAACCCCTTATAGCTCATCGGCTGCGCCGTGAGTTCGCCGGCATCACGTCGGTGGCCACTTTGCAGGACAAGGTCGAGCATTACGTTGACCACACCATCGAACGCGCCACGGACGGAGTCACTTACACCGGCGTGGAACAGTTCAAGTCCGGCAGCGCCTATCTGTTCATCGCCAACCACCGCGACATCGTGATGGACCCGGCCTTCGTCAACTATGCCGTGTACCACGCCGGCCTGCCGACCCCGCGCATCGCCATCGGTGACAACCTGCTGCAAAAGCCCTTCGTCAGCGACCTGATGCGCCTGAACAAGAGCTTCATCGTGCACCGTTCGATCACCGGCCGTCGCGAGAAAATGGCGGCCTATCAACTGCTGTCGGCGTACATCAACCATTCGATCCGCAACGATTGCGCCTCGATCTGGATCGCCCAGGCCGAAGGCCGCGCCAAGGACGGTGACGACCGCACCGAATCGGCGATCCTCAAGATGTTCCACATGAGCCGCAAGGACGAGCCGTTCGGCGAAGTCATCCGTTCGCTGAACCTCACGCCTGTGTCGATCAGCTACGAATACGATCCGTGCGACCAGGCCAAGGCCCGCGAGCTCTTCATCCGCGCCACCACCGGCAGCTACACCAAGGTGCCGGGCGAAGATGACGTGAGCATCGCCAAAGGCATCACCGGCTACAAAGGTCGGGTGCATGTGAACTTTGCCGCGCCGATCACCGAGCTGTTCGAAGACACCAAGCAATTGGCGGTCGAGATGGACAAGCAGATTCTGGGCGGTTATCGCTTGTTCCCGGTGCATTACCTGGCTTACGCACAGTGGAAAGATGCCGATCCACAGTTGGCAGTGCCAAACGCTACAGAGATGTTCCCGGCTGACGAACTGGCCAAGGCCCAAGAACAATGGCAGCAACGCCTGGACGCCTGCCCCGAGGAACATCGCCCGTTCCTCGTGCTGCAATATGCGACGCCGGTGCGCAATCAGTATCGGGTGAAGGCTGGGTTGCCGCTTTAAAACAAGATCAAAAGATCGCAACCTTCGGCAGCTCCTACGCAGGATTGATGTTCACCTGTAGGAGCTGCCGAAGGCTGCGATCTTTTGCTTTGAAAGGGTTCAGACCTGCGTGCTGATCCACGACACCAGCAGCGCCAGCCCCATGCAGGCAAAGCCGAAGCTGTAGAAAAACCGGTTCATGCGCAGCGTGGCCCAATCCAGTGTCGGTTCTTCGCTGGGACGACTCTGGCGCTGAGCCTGGAGGCTGGCCATCGCGCGCTGCTCGCGCCGACGGGTGGCGTGCAGCAGCCAGCCGCCCGGGAAGGCGAAGAGCAAGGCCAGCAGGTTGATCAATTTGGCGGGATGGGCGGTAAACAGCGTCATCAAATGCAGCGACATCACGAACCTCAAACAAAACCGGTGTGGCAGGCGCCAGACCGACGACCGCGGCGCGGATTCTACCGAAAGCCTCTGTGCCTGCACTCCCCTTTGCGACAAATTACCCGGCAAATGACAAATGGCTGTCCGGCGTCACCGCTTCGTCATCTGCATCGGCGACCATGCGCGCCTCGAAACCGACACGGACTGCGTCATGCTCCACGCCGAAAACCAGGATCGCCTTTACCTCATCGCTCACAACGACGAACAACAGACCCTCGTCGGCAGCCTCGCCTTCAATGTTCAGGACCGTCACTGGCTGGTGTATTGCGCACTCGGCGGCCATCAACACGCCGATTTGCCGGAGGCGGATTTGCTGACGGGCGTGAGCGTGCTGGATTTTTACTCGCAAGCTGCGTGATTCCCCACCCCCTGTAGGAGCCGAGCTTGCTCGCGATGGCGGCATGACATTCAACAT